>JAFYVD010000009.1 GCA_017558425.1 Clostridia bacterium
ATACCAAGGTAATGCAGCTTCTTGTGCCTGCTTGGTTTCGGCTTTCTTACATCAATTCTTTCTCAATAAGATTTATGGTGATACCAAGATTAAGATTCATCGCATCAATGGGATACACTTCCTTAATGTATCCGTTAAAGTGTTTATCTTTAATAGCTTCGGCGATTTCTTCTTTGCTGTCGCCGTTTTCAAGCATTTTTACAATCATATCTGCCAGTTCAACGGCACTTTCTTTTGCTTTTTTAAGATAAAACTTTGTCTGCTCTTTATCAATCAATCCAAAATGCGGAACCAGAACATTTTCAACATCAAGCTTTTCCAATCTTGCTATTGAATCCAACGACATCTGATATCCCACCAGATAAGACGGAAAAACATCGTCGCTGCCGTTGTAAACGCCTATGGATTCGCAGCCAAGAAGCAATTTTTCCGCTTCACAGTAATACCCTACCGAACATTTTGTGTGTCCGGGCAGATTGAGCACGGTAAACTCCATATCCCCCGCTTTTATAACGTCGCCATCCTCGGCAGGAATATCAACTTTAAGGTCGTCAATCAAATCTTCATACTCATCCACACCGCAGGTTTTGGCAAATTTCCCGTCCAGGTCACGCATAACAGCTTTCGCCGTGGGCTTTGCAAAAATCTTTGCCGCATATGCACCCGCCACAATTTTCGCGTCCGGCCAGTATTTCAGGGCGTATACTGCACCAAGTGCGTGGTCATAGTGCGAATGTGTAAGGAAAATATAGTCCAGCTTTCTGTCGCCCAGTTCTGCCTTGATTTTGTCTGCTACGGCATAACCCGTAAATGCAAAACCGGAATCGTACATAATCGCCGTTTTGCCATCATCTATCAAAAATGCACTGTCTCCCGAATGTGCACGAACGTCTGTAATTTTAATCATATTTTTGCTCCTCCTGCCAGTATAAAACCTATATAAGATGATTGTAACACAGCGAGGCTGAAATTTCAATATAAAATTCGCCTTTTGCCGTCAAATACTTGACTTTTTCCGACAAATGTAGTAATATTACTTTACATAATTTTTTCAGAGGTAGATATATGGAAAAGAAATTTTACGAAGAATATAAGTGGACCGAATGGAAATTCTGGCAGAATTTCTGGGAATATTACAGAATTCATATGCTTGTCATTGTTGTCATTGCCTTTATGGCTTTCATCGGTATAAAAAGTTGTATGAACCGAGTGGAGCAAGACCTGTCGGTGATTTACATCGGCGAAAAGGTGATGCTTTCTCCCGCCAAACTTGAAGTGTTTTTTGACGGGAAGGTTGCCGACATGGACGGCGACGGTCAGGTTCTTATCAATATTGAAAACAATCCCGTAGATATGGACGAAAACGCAGACACCGTAACCGTTATGCTGACCCGAATTGATGCCGAAATTATGGGCGGCGACCCGTTCATTTTAATGACGGACGGCGATTTTGTGGATCGTTTTGTGAAAATGTCGGGTTTGCAGTCGCTCGAGGAGATTATTTCAGACCTTAACATTCCCGAGGAATATATAAAACGCGACCCCGTTTCGGGCGAGGCAACCGCAGTAAATATCACAAATCTTCCAATTGGGAAAATTGCCGGGGTTTACTCGGGCGAGGAAATTTATGTCGGCGTAAAAATTATGCCCTTTAGTAAGGCAAATAAGGAAAAATATGTACAACGTCATAATCAGGCAATGGAAATTGTCCGCAGCATGCTTGCGTATGACGGACATCAGATACCATCAATAGTTGTTGAATAAATACAAAAAGTGGCTGTGAAAATTACAGCCACTTTTTTATAATTTCAATTTTTCTGTTTTCGCAAACTATTTTATATTTTTCTCCGCCGATCCATAAATTATCAACTTTGAAATCACCGATGAATTTGGGGCTGACACTAATTTCGCCTTGGTTGGCCTTTATTCCCAAAAGTCCTCCCAGTACGAGGTCGCAGAAAGTGGAATGGTTATAGTCTTTGCCACGCTCTTTGCCTCCCCGTTCCGGTTTCCAACCATCATTTTTCAGAATTTCACGACAGCTCCAGATGTCAGTCCTCGGGTCTTTCGCCTCATCTATCCAGCAAACAGTTTTACCATTTTCAGTTAAAGTGTGACTCTGAGCATATATTTTCAGCATATCACAAAATTCTCGGTCTTTGAGCACATCCTGATTATAATTTTCCAGCAAATTACAAGCGGCAGACAAAACCTGCGACGTCGCAAATGGCCAGATATAGCCGTTCCACATACACTCGTGCTCGGTCTCGTAGAGGTATCTCGGGTGTCTTTGCTCTGCCGTGGTAAATCCAAACTGTGTGGCAAATCCATCGGTATTTTTCAATTCCCTAAATGCCTTTTCCCGTCCATCGGGCGCAAGGTTAAAACACCAGGGAATATAGCCGATAAGCTCTTTTGCATTTCGTTCGGGAGGTATGTCCGAAATCGACGGAGTTTCAAATTCACCTGTATGGATTGCTTTGTAAAAACTGCCGTCCCACAAAATTTCGTTAATTTTCTCTTTAATTTTCTTATACTCTGCAAAATATTTTTCCGACAGTTCGGAATCTCCTGCTCTTTTCGCAAACTCAGATATTGCAAAAGCATTTGCCGCCATATATGAATTGAGCGTCGGCCGAACCCCCTTTTCTCTTTCGTGCTTCACATTTGTTCCGCTGATGCTGCATTCCATGGCATCATTTCCGTCAATGGACCAGAAAAGCCCCGACGGCGTGCCGTGTTCCTTTGCGGTTGTCTCGTAGTATTTCACCAGCAAATCAATGTTTTTTATACCAAAAGAAAAATCGTTTATATGTTTGCAATATTCATAAAGCGCATAAATTATCCAACTGCTGTAAAGATAAGTATAGCTTTTTTCATCAAGCCAGAATTTTGTATAATCTTCTATTAATTTCTCACCGCATTTAAGCCATTTTGCTTCTGCAATATGATGCCCTGCCGCCGCAATTATCGTGTTGTGTTTCCCGCCCCACAAAACTTCGGGCAGAAATTCGGTTATCAGGCATCCGTCCTCAGTGGATTTTATGTGTTTTCTGAAAGTCCACCAACGGAAATAATAGATTTTTTCAATTGTTTTGTCGGGAATTTCAATGAGCGGAATGTTTTCTTCCAGCCATTTTTCCGCCTCGTCATTGCTTATAAGCTGTTTATAATATTCCTTGTCATTTTCATTGAATTCGCGAACATATTTTTTGAGGTGTTCTTTCATTTTTCTGAATTTCCTTCCGTTTTTCTATCTACATAATATCATATCTTTGAATAATTTTCAATAATGAAATTTACTATTGAAAATTATTATACAAAGTGTTATAATATAATAGGGTGATTTTTATGAAAAAATTTATTATATTTTGTTTGACATTCCTCGCTCTGATTATAACAGCAAATGCCGCAGAGGGAGATTATATCATTCAATACCGTGATGACATTGACCTCGTCCTGCCGTATTCCGATTCTTCGGACCAAATCGACCTTGGCCTCGGAATGAAACTGGTTTCTGCCGAAGAAGCTCTTGCCCTTCAGGAAGCAGGTTACCTTGCAATCTGCGAACCGGACGTTGAAATGACTTATTACGATTATCCGGCTCCCAATGACCCCTATTACAAAGGACAATGGAATCTCCCAATAATAAAGGCAACATATCCGTGGTCGAAAAATTATTTTGGAAATGATGTTCTTGTGGGCATTATCGATTCGGGTCTTGCCCCGAATCATCCCGATATAGATTATACAAGAGTTATTGACGGATATAATTTTGGAGCAATGCAAAGCGATTCCGATTATGAAACAAACAGATGGGATACCACCGATACCAGAGGTCATGGTACATTTTGCACAGGTATTATCGCAGCCAAACACAACAATGGCATCGGTATATCCGGCATCTCAGACAAGATAAAAATTCTCCCTTTAAAGGTAGCAAGCAAGTCCGGCTCATTTTATATCAGCTCGGTTATTAATGCAATTAATGCCGGGGTTGCCGCCGGATGCGATGTTTTAAATATTAGTCTTGGTTCCGGCTCTTATTATGAAAATTTAGAAACTGCTGTTACAAATGCTTACAACAACGGAGTTATTGTCATTTGTGCCGCCGGCAACGACACTTCTTCCGATCCCGGTGACCATGTTCGCTATCCTGCAGGTTGTACTGGTGCAATAAGCGTAGGCTCAACAACAACTTATTATACCCGCGCTGAAAGCTCGGTTACAAACGAAAGTATTTTCATATCCGCACCGGCAGATAGTGTATATTCACTTAACATACCAAGCGGCTATAAATACGGTGGCGGAACATCTTTTGCAGCTCCTCAGATAGCCGCGGCAGCCGCTATCGCAAAGCAGATTTATCCGGACATCACTCCGGCACAGTTCAAGGATGCACTTCAGTATTCGGCACAAGACCTTAATCCGACCGTCGAAGGTCGCGACCAGGAATTTGGTTACGGACTTCTCAACCTGGCTGATATGACAAGATATGTGGAAGCTTTAAAGAACAAAACCGTATATATTTCTTCGTTTGACCAGCGTCCCAAAAATATTCGTATCCGCAACCTTTCAAGCTCGGATTTTGTTGCTACAAGCATTTTCACAGCTCGTAACAACAACGCTATGTGCTATATCGACGGCGTTCCGTTAACTCTTTCCCCCAATCAGGCATACACTCACACATTATCTGTAACAGGAGATCATACAAACATTGCTCATTTTTTATGGAGCTCCATCAAATCGGCAACACCGCTTGCCAACTATCCCACACAGAGATTAACCAAAGTAACTAACTAAAGTTAATCAGAAAGAAGGAAATAATGAAAAAAGATAAAACAAAGTCGTTTAAAACAAGCATTGGCGGTCAGGCAGTTCTCGAAGGTATAATGATGAAAGGTCCCGATGATATGGCTGTTGCCGTGAGAAAATCGGACGGAGAAATCATTATTGATAAAAAACCTGTGCCGTCAGTCACCAAAAAAAGTAAAATTTTAAAGTTGCCAATCATTCGTGGCGTAGTTAATTTTGTCGAATCAATGGTTCTCGGCATAAAAACCCTTATGTTTTCCGCTGAACTCTATGACATGGGCGAAGAAGATCCCACATATACACCCTCAAAATTTGATGAGTGGCTGGAAAAGCATTTCAACAAGGACGCAGTAGTGTATGTGTCATTGGTTCTGGCTCTTTTCCTGTCGGTTGGTCTGTTTATTCTTCTGCCGGCATTCATCACCAAATATGCCACATTTTTCATTCAGAACCACATTGTTAAAAGTCTTATAGAAGGTGTGGTTCGAATGGCAATTTTCGTGGCGTACATTGCACTCTCTTCTCTTTCAAAAGATATCCGCAGAGTGTTCGAATACCATGGTGCGGAGCACAAAACCATTTTCTGCTACGAAAAAGGTCTTGACCTTACTGTGGAAAATGTAAAAGCTCAGCCCAGACTTCATCCCCGTTGCGGAACAGCTTTCCTAATCGAGGTAATGATAATCAGCGTGCTTGCTTTCTCAGTAATTTCCTGGGACAGCCTTCTTGTGCGAATCGGACTTAAGCTTCTTTTGATGCCCGTTGTGGCAGGTGTTGCATATGAATTCCTGAAGTTTTCGGGAAGATCAAACAATAAATGCGTTGCAATTTTAACAAAACCCGGTCTCTGGCTCCAGAAAATCACTACAAAAGAGCCGGACGAATCGCAGATTGAAGTGGCAATAGCTGCTATGAATGAAGTTATCCCCGAAAATAAAGAGGACGCCAAATGGTAAAAATCAAAGACCTTCTTTTAAGGGGTGCTGACCTTTTAAACTCCGTTTCGGACAGCCCTCGCGGCGAGGCACGCATTTTGCTTTCTCACGCCCTTGGAGTCAGCACTTCTTATGTTCTTATTCATTCCGAAACAGACGTGGAAGACCGCACTGCAAAGCTATTTGAAAGCTATGTTTCCCAGCGTGCAAATCACAAACCCGTCGCATATATTCTCGGCGAAAAAGAATTTTACGGTCTGTCGTTCGCCGTTAACGAGCACACTCTTATCCCCCGTCCCGAAACCGAGATGGTGGTGGAGGAAATCCTTGGCTTCGGCGGCAAATCTTTGCTTGATTTATGCACCGGAAGTGGTTGCATCCCCATAGCTGCAGCCGCAAATTCCGATATAACCGCACACGGTGTGGACATTTGCAGGGGTGCTGTCGAAACAGCAGAAAGCAACGCCCGTTTGCACAGTTTGTCCGAAAAAGTAACCTTTGAAACCGCCGATATTTTCGAAAAGACAGAATATGGCAAATTTGATATAATTTCTTCCAATCCACCCTATATAACCGACGCAGATATGCTCACCCTGCCTCCCGATGTGGCAGATTTCGAGCCTCACACAGCTCTTGCCGGCGGAATTGACGGATTGGTATTTTACCGTCACATTGCCGAAATCGCTCCGCAAAACCTAAACCCCGACGGATTTCTTGTTCTGGAAATCGGTATTGGCGAAGGGGATGCGGTGGCTAATCTACTAGAAAACAATTTTACTGACATAAAAATAAAAAAAGACCTTGCAGGCATTGAAAGAATTGTTACCGCAAGGCTCAGGAGGATCTAATGTTTGATAAACTTGATTTTATTGAAGGACGTTTTGACGAGCTGAACAAAAACGTCAGCGACCCGGAAATAATTGCCGACAATGCTCTGTGGAGCAAGCTTTGCAAAGAGCTTTCGGATATCACTCCCATTGTTGAGGAGTACAAAAAATACAAGAAGGCAAAAGAGGATATTGCCGAAGCCAAAGAAATCCTTTCAAGTGGCGACAAAGAACTCAAAGAGCTTGCCGAGCTTACTCTAGAAGAATCCAAAGAAATAATTGAGCAGTCTGAACAGAGCCTCAAAATTCTTCTTCTCCCACAGGACCCCAACGACGACAAAAACGTTATTGTGGAAATTCGTGCAGGTGCAGGCGGCGACGAAGCTGCTCTGTTTGCTTATGTACTTTACAGAATGTACTCAATGTACGCCGAATCAAACCGTTTTAAAACCGAGCTTTTAGACTATAACGAAACAGGTCTTGGCGGTTTCAAAGAAGTTGTGTTCCAGGTTTCGGGCCGTGGCGCGTACAGCAAACTGAAATTTGAAAGCGGCGTTCACCGTGTCCAGCGAGTTCCCGACACCGAATCGTCGGGCAGAATTCATACTTCCACCGTAACCGTTGCGGTTCTTCCCGAAGCGGACGACGACGTTGATATTGAAATCAACCCCGCCGACCTCAGAATCGACGTGTATCGTGCCAGCGGTGCAGGCGGTCAGCACGTTAACAAAACAGAGTCTGCCGTTCGTATCACACATATGCCCACAGGCATCGTTGTTGCTTGCCAGTCGGAACGAAGCCAGCATCAGAATAAGGACGCGGCTATGAAGGTCCTTCGTACCAAGCTTTACGAAGAGCAGGAACGCAAGAAGTTCGAAGAGCTTGCCAGCGAAAGAAAGGCACAGGTTGGCACAGGCGACCGAAGCGAACGAATCCGTACCTACAACTATCCTCAGGGACGTGTTACCGACCACAGAATCGGTTTGACACTTCATAAACTCGAACAAATTTTAAACGGAGATATCACCGAACTGATTGATGCTTTAACAGCGGCAGATCAGAGCGAAAAACTCAAAAATAATGAAAACTGATTTTTTTAATTCCATAAACGGCAAGGTTTTTGCCGCTCCGCTTGCAGGAGTGACCGACCTGCCCTACCGAAAAATTTTAAAATCGTTTGGCGCAGCGCTTTTGTATACCGAAATGGTTAGTGCGAAAGCGCTTTGCTATAAAGACAAGAAAACTTATCGGCTTACAAATATCGAAGACATTGAACAGCCTGTCGGTATCCAGATTTTCGGAAGTGAACCCGAAATAATGGCAGAGGCGGCAAAAATCGTCACAGAGCAGACAAAGACCTCGTTTATAGATATAAATATGGGCTGTCCCGTCCCTAAAATCGTGGGTAACGGTGAAGGTTCTGCACTGCTGAAAAACCCGAAACTCATTGGTGAAATTGTGTCTGCCGTAAGAAAAGCAACTGCCCTTCCTCTCACGGTGAAAATCCGCGCGGGATTCACCGCCGACACCATAAACGCCGTTGAGGTAGCAAAAATTCTTGAAGACAGCGGTTGCGATATGGTAGCCGTTCACGGCAGAACCCGTGAACAATATTACAGCGGCACAGCCGATTGGAACATTATCCGCGAAGTGAAGAACGCCGTAAAAATCCCCGTGGTGGGTAACGGCGACATTTTCCACGGCGAGGATGCCGTGAAAATGCTTGTCGAAACAGGTTGTGACTTTGTAATGGTGGCTCGCGGAATGCTTGGCAATCCATGGCTGATTGACGAGTGTAACCACGCAATCGAGGGCAAACCTTACACCCCTCCGTCAATCGAGGAAAAGCTGAAAATGGCATATTATCATACTTCTCAGCTTGCTGAGTATGCCGGAGAGATTCACGGAATAAAACAGGCTCGTGCACATCTGTCCTGGTATGTAAAAGGGATGCGAGGGGCAGCTCAGATGAAAAACTGTCTCACGCGAGCTTGCACGCTTGACGAAGTGAAATCCATACTTAATAGTTGGTGTGAAATATGAATTTTATTACAAAAAACATACGGGCAATTTCTATTGCCCTTTTTGTTACGGTTGTTACAGTTATGTTGATTTTAACACAATCGGTAAAACCAACCGAGAAAACTTTTTTTGCATTTGATACACTCATTGATATCAGCCTTTCGGGCAAAAATGCCGACAAGGCTTTGGAGGAAATTGAGTTCACTTTGCTTTCCCTTGAAAAGGAATACAGCAAATATACCACTTCTCCGATTAAAAAATTTAATAGTTTACCTCAGGGAGCTTCTTTGGAAATTTCTCCCGAAATGGCAAAAATGATTTCCGATTGCAATACGGTATCAAAATTCACCGACGGTGCTTTTGACATCACCACATCCGCTCTTTCCGATTTATGGGACATAAAAAATGCCACAGCTCCACCCTCCGGCGCAGATATTTCGGCGGCGCTCGAAAAAACCGGTTGGAACAAAATTTCGCTATCCGGCACCAACCTCACAAAAACAACCGCTGAACTTGATTTCGGCGGCATTTTAAAGGGGGTTGCCGCAGACAAGGCCCGTGAGATTGCAAACAAATATGAAATTAAAAAAGGCATTATAAATCTTGGAGGAAACGTGTGCCTCATCGGCTCTAAAGGCAAATCTCCCTGGACAGTGGGGATTGTAAACCCATTTTCCTCCGGCGAGGTTTACCTAACGGTAAATGCAGAAAATACCAACGTCATAACCTCCGGAGCCTATCAACGATACTTCGAGCACGATGGCAAAACATATCACCACATACTCTCGCCACAAACCGGGTATCCTGTTGAAAATGATATAGCTTCGGTCACAGTGGTTTCGGATAACGGTACTCGTGCCGATGCACTTTCCACCGCAATTTTTGTTTCCGGAACAGAAAAAGGGATGGAAATTGCAAAAAACTACGGTGTGGAAGTTATTATAATAAAAAAAGACGGCAGCATCTTTGCTACCGAAGAAATTGAATATACCGCTCAAAAAACGTCTTAATGCTGTTGCACTAAGACGTTTTTTCACTTTTTTTAACAAGATTTTTAATTGTCAGAAGCAGGTATGAAACCAATGTAAAAAACGCCGCAATCCCTAAAATCACAGAAATTATTTCGCTTGTTTTGGGGCTCACTTCATTAAAAAACATAAAATACACAACCATAGCAGAAAGCAGAACCGTCGCCGTTTTCCCCACCTTACTTGCAGGAATCACCACATCTTTTTTATACAGAAAAGATGCGCTGATAATCATAATCAGTTCTTTCATTATAAGCACGGTAACAATCCATTGCGGAAAAATGCCTGACAGAAAAAGACAGGTTACGGCACTTATCTGCATCAGTTTGTCTGCCAGCGGGTCAAGGAGCATACCAACCTTTGTAATGGCATCAAATCGCCTTGCAATAAAGCCATCCACAACGTCGGTTACGCACGCCGCAATAAACACTGCTCCGCCCCACATATGATTTTGGAAATATGCCCACCAGAACAAAGGCACCATAATAAGCCTAAGCGTTGTGAGAATATTTGGTACTTTTTTCATTTCCAGATCCTCCGGATGAATGTTTATAAAATCCTTAAAGGTTTAAATTCAAGATAGTCTGCTGAAACAAGACGGAACCTGATATCGCCCACCGTCACAGATACATTGTCTTTCGGGCTGACATTATGCAAATGTCCGTATATACATTCGGTCACGCCGAACTTTTTCATAATGTCAATTATTCTGCCGTCTCCGGCTTCAAGTGCCGTAAGCGGTGGAAAATGTGTCATCACAATTTTTTTGGAAAATCCGGCTTTTTCAGCCGCTTCCAGGGATAATTGCAATCTCTGCAGTTCCCTGTCGTAAATTTTCACATCTTCCTCAGAAGCGGAAAAAACCCAGCCACGATTTCCGCAGATTGCATAATCATTATATATATAAAAATTGTTGTGCAAAAAATTCACACTGCCATAATTTTTTTCGTTTTTAAATTTGTTCAGCTTGCTCACCGTTTCCCACCAATAATCGTGGTTGCCCTTGGAAATAATTTTTCTGCCCGGAACGGATTGGATAAAGTCAAAATCAGCAACCGCCTGGTCAAGATAGGTTGCCCAGGAGAAATCGCCCGGCATCAGAAGTGTGTCATCTTCCGTTAAGATTTCACGGCAGTTTTTTTCAATTTTTTCCATATATCCGTGCCACGCAAAACCAAAAATATCCATGGGTTTGTCCGTTATTCCAAAGCTGAGGTGAAAATCACCCATCGCATAAAGCGCCATACAATAACCTCCATCGCCAAATTTAAAGGCGGTGAAAAATTTTACCGTTTAACATTTTACATAATCGCCCGCCAAAACGGGCACTATAAATTTGCACCACTAAGATGCACAAATATTTTTTAGGGGGTAACCGTTTATGTCACCTTGTACAGGTTGCGGCCAGGACAAGCTGGACGGCATTTATTGCAGCGTTGCAAACTGTGTTTACCACACTGCTGATAACTGCTGCACAGCTAAGCAAATTAAAGTTGATTGTCAGTCTGCCACAAAGAAGAATGAAACTAACTGTTCAACTTTCGAATTAAAAGACTAATTCAGGATAATTGCTGCTCCGGATAATCTCCGAAGCAGCAATTTTTCACTAATTTAAAAATTCCGCAACGCGGCTATCCATATCCTCTTTGTTGCAACAAGCATTAAATCTCGGAGCTTTGGATTTAAGCTCTGCCAGAGATGCCGGAACTTCTGCTTTTGTCATTTCAGAAAGCTTATCAGAAATCACAAATTCGTCTGTTTCGCCTGTTTTGCCTGCAAGTGCTTCATATACGCTTCCGTTGAATTTAAACGGGTTAGCAGTTGATGCAATAACCGTTTTTGTTCCGTCAGCAAGCATATCGTTAACAGCACACGCAACGGCTGTATGTGTATCAATGAGATATCCGTGTTCGTCCCAGATTTTCTTAATTTCAGCTTTTGTCTGGGCATCATCTACATAGCCTGCCTCAAACACATCAGAAACTGCCTTTTTAATATCTGCGGAAACTTCATATTTTCCTGTTTCCTTGAGCTGATTCATATAATCGCTCACCTGGTCGCAATCCGAAAGATTATAAAGAAGTCTTTCGAGGTTGGAGGAAATAAGAATATCCATAGAGGGAGAAATTGTGGTTTTGAATGTTCTGTTTCTGTCGTACACACCTGTTTTGATAAAGTCTGTAAGAACATTGTTTTCGTTTGAAGCACAGATAAGCTTTTTAATGGGAAGTCCCATAGCTTTTGCATACCATGCCGCAAGAATGTTACCAAAGTTACCTGTAGGAACACAAACATTAATTTCTTCGCCAAAGCTGATATCTCCCATTTTCACCATATCGCAGTATGCAGACACATAGTAAACAATCTGAGGAAGCAGTCTGCCCCAGTTGATGGAGTTGGCAGAAGAAAGCTGATATCCGTTTTTCGCAATTTTTTCGGCAAAATCTTTATCGCCGAAAATTTTCTTAACGCCGTTCTGAGCATCGTCAAAGTTGCCGTAAACGCTCATAACATTAACGTTTTCGCCTTTCTGGGTCACCATCTGCAGACGCTGAATATTACTTACACCATCATTGGGGAAGAATACCATAATTTTGGTGCCTTCAACATCACAGAAACCTTCAAGAGCAGCTTTACCAGTGTCGCCCGAAGTTGCAACCAGGATAACCACCTGTTTGTCAACGCCTGTCTTTTTCATAGATTTTGTGAGCAGATGGGGCAAAATCTGAAGAGCCATATCCTTAAACGCGCAGGTAGGACCGTGCCACAGTTCAAGAATATACTGATTGTCTGTCAATTTATGAAGAGGAGCCGCATGGTCGCCACCGAATTTTTCTACGCTGTATGCCTTTTCAACACAGTCTTTTATTTCTTCAGCAGAAAAATCTGTGAGGTATTTTGCGAAAATTCTTTCCGCTCTTGCGCGGTAATCTTCATTTACCATCGCATCAAATTCACTTTTTTCAATAGCAGGAATGGAAAGAGGTACGAACAGACCACCGTCTTCCGCAATGCCCTTAACTATTGCCTGCGCAGCGGAAACACCATAATTTCCGCCTCTTGTACTTTTATAATTCATAACTTTAACCTTCCTATTTAAGAAGGCTGCAACACAACGTGCTGCAGCCCCGATTTCTTATGCACTACTGCAGAAGACTTCCTTAGATATATTTTTTCATATATTCGGGAACTTCCGCTTCATCAATGCTTGCTGTAATAATCATATCTGCATTATGTTTTTCACATACTTCTGCAATGCCTGCAAAAGCATCTTCAGCCGCATTAACGTCGCCGCCTTTAACAATTTTTGTAACACTGTCAACAAAAATTGTGGAAATGTCATAATCCTGAGAAAGGATTCCGCAAATCATACCATAAAGAGCGTCATAGTTTGCAATTGCATATTCCTGTGTGTCCACAAGTCTTACTTTTGAATCAAGATCAAACATATGTCTGCTTGTATCATTTATAAATACCAGATGACCTTTGTCAACCTTTACTGCTTCGTTAACTTCAGCAATAAGTTTATTGGTCTTACCTGTACCTTTTTTTCCAACTATAAACTTAATCATTTAAATGCCCCCTTTATATTTTTTGTGGTTAATTACATTTTAACATACAATTATATAAATTGCAAGAAAAATTTTTACATTAAATCACTAAGTTTTTCTTCAAGTGTCTTTTTATACTCGCTGTCCGAACCTGGTTTGCCCAAAAGTGCAAACATATTTTTCTTGTAATCTTCAACGCCGGGCTGGTCAAACGGGTTAACTCCAAGCATATATCCGCTGATTCCGCAAGCTTTTTCAAAGAAATAAACAAGCTGACCGAAATAATATGCATTCATTTCGGGAATGTTTATAATGATGTTGGGCACTCCGCCGTCTGTATGAGCTGCAAGAGTTCCGAGGAACGCTTTTTTGTTTACTGCATCAACCGTTGCGCCTGTGAGGAAGTTCAATCCGTCAACATTTCCTTCAGCCTCGTGGATTTCCACGTCATACTGAGGTTTGCCAACATTCAACACAGTTTCGAAAATCATTCTTCTGCCCTGCTGAATGTACTGACCCATAGAATGGAGGTCAGTTGAAAAATCTACGCCTGCAGGGAAAATACCTTTGCCGTCTTTGCCTTCGCTTTCGCCGTAAAGCTGTTTGAACCATTCGGACATGAAGTGCAGGCTGGGCTCGTAGTTAGCCATAATTTCAATAGTTTTGCCTTTTGCATAGAGGATGTTGCGTGCCGCCGCATACATATAGCAATCATTGTCCGCACCGGGCGCTTTAAATGCTTCTCTTGCATCCTGAGCACCTTTCATCATACTGTCGGTGTCAATTCCCGCTGTCATGATGGGAAGAAGACCAACTGCTGTAAGTACACTGTATCGACCACCTACATCGTCGGGCACAACAAAGGTTTCAATTCCTTCGGCGTCCGCCATTCCTTTGAGAGCACCTCTCGCTTTGTCGGTAGTAATATAAATTCTGCTTTTCACTTCGTCAGCAGAATATTTTGTTTCCATAAGTTCTTTAAGTACACGGAATGCAATAGCAGGCTCGGTTGTTGTTCCCGATTTGGAAATTACGTTAAGTGTAAAATCTTTATTTTTCAGGTATTCTACAAGCTCAGCAAGATAGTTGGAGCTGATGGAATTACCCGCAAAAAGAACCTGCGGCATACCTTTTTTGCCTGCATTAAGGTTGTAGAAATTGCCCGCAAGTGCTTCAATAGCCGCTCTGGCACCAAGGTAAGAACCGCCGATACCGATTACAACCAGCACCTCGGAATTGTTGCGGATTTTTTCTGCAGCAACTTTAAGCCTTGCATATTCTTCCTTGTCGTAATTAACAGGAAGGTCAAGCCAGCCGAGAAAATCGTTTCCCGCGCCGCTTCTTCCGTCCAGCACTTTGTGTGCCGCTTCTACAAGATAAGTACTTTTTTCAAGTTCTGCAGCTGTAACTGCTCTTTTTAAATCAACTGTAATTCTATTCATATGTTTTTCCTCCGGAAAAAATTATTATTTTATATAATGTCGGACAAGATATAATTGGAGACGTCAAACCCTTTTTCGGTAAACGAAACTCTGGTTCCGTCACGTTTTATATATCCCTCCGAAATATATTTTTCAAGTGCCTCTTTGTCTGCCGCATATTTTTCATCGACGCCTTCTGCCAGCCTCATACCCATAATGAATTTCTCGGTTATTTTGTCATCCTCGGTCAGCAACATCTCATTTTCACGGATTTTTTCCGAGCCGATATATTTTTCAGGAGACAAAATATTGTTGAACCGCTTTCCTTCAAAATAGGAATGTGCCCCTGCACCAAGCCCGATATACTCGCCGCAATGCCAGTAAATCAGATTGTGCCTGCTTTCAAAACCCGTTTTAGCGAAATTGGAAATTTCATATCTCAAAAACCCCGATTTTTCAAGCAATTTCACGGTGATTTCCTGCAATTTTCTATCGGTGTCTTCGTCAAGATTTTCCATTCCGTTTTTATGAAACGGCGTGCCCTCTTCAACTTTGAGTCCATAACAGGAAATGTGTGCAATCCCAAGATTTATTGCCGTTTCAATGTCGGAAATCCACGACTCTTCAGTCTGCCCACGATAGGAAAACATCAGGTCTGCCGAAACATTATCAAATCCGACATCAAACGCAGTTGTTATAACTTTTTTCGCCTGCTCCGAATCGTGAATTCTACCCAGAATTTTCAGCATTTCATTGTCAAATGACTGAACCCCCACCGAAAGCCTGTTTATCCCGATTTTCCGATAAACTTTAAGTTTATTTTCGTCAACCGTACCCGGATTCACTTCTGCGGTAATCTCCGCACTTTCGGCAATTTCAAAGTTTTCAAAAATTCCTGTCACAAGACTTTTCATCAACTCTGCCGAAAGTATGGATGGAGTTCCTCCGCCGATATAAACAGTCGAAATCTGCTGATTTTTATATGTTTTTGCTTCATCAATCAGCCTGCCGACATAGCTTTCTGCAATGTCAAGTTTGCCTGAGTAGGAGTTAAAGTCACAATAAGGACATTTCTGAGCGCAGAAAGGGATGTGAATGTAAAGCCCTCTCATATCAGTCAAGCTTGAGGACAGACATAAACGCTTCCTGCGGAATGGCAACCGTACCAACCTGACGCATACGTTTTTTGCCCTCTTTCTGTTTTTCAAGCAGCTTTTTCTTACGGGTAATGTCACCGCCGTAACATTTCGCCAGAACGTCTTTTCTCATAGCTTTAACGGTTTCTCTGGCAATAACCTTGCCGCCGATTGCCGCCTGAATAGGAATCTCGAAAAGCTGTCTCGGGATGTTTTCCTTCAGTTTTTCGGCAATCCTTCTGCCTCTGGCATAAGATTTTTCTTCGTGAACGATAAACGAAAGTGCGTCCACGATATCTCCGTTAAGCAGAATATCAAGTTTTATCAGTTTGGATTTTACATAATCCTTCATTTCATAGTCGAAGGAAGCAAATCCTTTTGTTCTCGATTTGAGTGCATCGAAAAAGTCGTAAATAATTTCGTTCAGCGGCAGTTCGTAATTTATAACAGCTCTGTCGCCGTCAATATATTTCATATCCTTATAAATGCCGCGTCTGTCCTGACAAAGCTCCATAATGTTGCCCACAAATTCAGACGGAGTGATAATAGAGGCTTTTACAAATGGCTCTTCCATAGAATCAATAGTGCCTGCAGGAGGCATATTTGTCGGGTTATCAAGCCAGATGCTTTCTCCGTTTGTCAGGTTGATTTTATAAATAACGCTGGGTGCTGTTGTGATAAGGTCAAGATTGTATTCTCGTTCCAATCTTTCCTGGATGATTTCCATATGCAAAAGTCCGAGGAATCCGCATCTGAAACCAAATCCAAGTGCCACAGAAGTTTCCGCTTCAAATGTCAGCGAAGCATCGTTGAGCTGAAGCTTTTCAAGCGCATCACGAAGGTCGCCGTATTTGCTTCCGTCAGCCGGATAAATACCACAGAACACCATCGGAACCGCTTTTCTGTAACCTTCAAGCGGTTGGTCAGTAGGTCTTGATGCTTCTGTAACAGTATCACCCACAGCTGTATCTTTAACATTTTTGATACTTGCCGCAAGATATCCAACGTCCCCTGCAGAAAGTCCGTCTGTGGGCTGATGTCCAAACGGAGTCATAACGCCAACTTCAACAACATCAAATGTTGCGCTGTTTGCCATCATTTTTATCTTCATTCCGGGTTTTACCTTGCCCTCAAAAACTCTCATATACACGATTACACCTTTGTAACTGTCATAATAAGAGTCGAAAATCAAGGCTTTAAGAGGTTTTGATTCATCCCCCGTCGGAGCCGGAACTTTTTTTACAATTTGTTCTAAAACATCGGGAATATTAATTCCGTTTTTGGCAGAAATCTGCGGTGCATCCTCTGCAGGAATGCCTATTTCATCCTCAATCTGATTTATAACAAATTCAGGACGTGCCGAAGGCAGGTCAATCTTATTTATTACCGGCAGAATCTCAAGGTCGTGCTCAACAGCAAGATATGTGTTTGCTAAAGTCTGTGCCTCAATCCCCTGAGCCGCATCAACTATCAGAACAGCCCCTTCACAAGCAGCAAGGCTTCGTGACACTTCATAGTTAAAGTCCACATGTCCGGGAGTGTCAATCAGATTCAGAATATACTCTTCGCCATCCTGAGCCTTATAAGACATCTTAACTGCACGTGCCTTAATTGTGATACCACGTTCCCTTTCGAGGTCCATATTGTCCAGCAGCTGCTCTTCCATTTCACGCTGTGCCACTGCACCTGTATGTTCAAGAAGGCGGTCTGCGAGGGTGGATTTCCCGTGGTCAATATGAGCAATTATACAAAAATTACGAATTTTATCCTGATTATATGCCATACGCTGTCTCCTTGCAATTATTCGAAACGGGCGGTTGAACCCAACCGCCCTGAAAAATCAGTAAATCAATTTTTTCTTTACGGTCTCATCCTGAATCTTGTTGATATATTCAAGTGCTTTGCCGGTACCTATTGCAACGCAGGAAATAGCATCATCAGCAACCCTGACTTTAATTCCCGTACGTCTTTCAAGAAGCAGGTCAAGTCCCCACATAAGGCCACCGCCACCTGTAAGAACAATGCCGTTCTGGCTGATGTCACCAACCAGCTCGGGCGGAGTTCTTTCAAGCACCGCATGCACTGCATCGGCAATTAAGATAGCCGTTTCAATAAGTGCTTCTGCAACCTCTGTGGAATTTATAATAATAGTTTTGGGCAAGCCTGTGATAAGGCATCTGCCGCGGATTTCCCAATTAAGTTCTTCCTCTCTGGGAACAACACAACCAATGTGAATTTTCAGTTCTTCCGCCATTCTTTCGCCAATAAGCATATTGTGCTTTTTGCGGATGTATTTCATAATAGCTTCGTCAAATTTATCGCCCGCAACCTTTATGGAATCCTGCTCAACAATGCCGTCAAGCGAGATAACTGCAATATCGCTTGTACCACCACCAATATCGACAACCATGTTACCGCAAGGCTGAGTGATATCAATGCCTGCACCAATTGCCGCCGCAATAGGTTCTTCGATAATTTTCACCTTTGAAGCCCCTGCCGCAACGGTAGCGTCAATAACCGCACGTTTTTCAACCTCGGTAACTCCGCTGGGAACACAAACAATTACCTTCGGACCCACCAAACGGTGTTTGCAGGAAACCTTCAAAAATTCTTTAAGCATTTTAGCTGTAAAATCATAGTCGGAAATAACACCATCGCTGAGCGGACGCACTGCAATGATGTTTCCGGGAGTTCTACCCAGCATACGCTGAGCTTTAAGACCTACTGCAAGCGGTTCCTTTGTAAGACTGTTCACAGCCACAACAGATGGCTCGCGAAGAACAATACCCTCGCCCTTTACATACACAAGTACAGAAGATGTTCCCAGGTCAATACCCACTTCCTGGATATATTTAAAGCTGATTTTTTTAAAAAAGTCAAAATATTTCAATTTTTTCTCTCCTTAGTTAAAGAGTAAACATACACAATTATATTATATAACATTTTCAGAAACATTGCAACTGTTTTTTTTATTTTGCTCAAAAAAAGAGATATCACACATTTCTTTCATTCCTATTGACTCTCGGGCGGCAAAAATGTATAATTAAAATGTAATTTCAAACACCATCGGAGGAAATTATGAAAAAGATTTTAACAATTTTTACAGGCGGAACCATCTGCACAACTCTAAAAAACGGAGTGATGAACACCACCGGCGAAGCAACCGCCGCACTGACCGAGCTATACAAAGCAAACAATCCCGATTATATTGGACGCTTATCTTTTGAAAGCGGCAAAAGTTTCGGTATTTTAAGCGAAAATATGACGGCAGAAAAGTGGACCGATATCGCAACATATTTCCTTGAAAATCTTGCCGGTTTCAGCAGTTACGACGGTATAATCGTTGCTCACGGCACAGATACATTAGCCTTCACAACTTCGCTTTTTTCCATACTTTTAAATGGTTTTGACACCCCGGTTATATTTGTCTCGGGCAATTATCCCATCCTCACGGAAGATGGCAACCCGAACCCCCGTTCAAACGGATGTGCCAATTTTGATGCCGCAGTGGAATGTATCTGTCGCGGAATCGCGCCGGGAGTTTATGCAACCTACCAAAACCCCGCTGACAGCAAGACATATTTGCACAATGGTGCCCATTTAATCCAGTGCAAAATATACGACGATAATTTTTACAGCCGCGATGCTATTGATATAACAAATATAGAGGAAGTGAATTTTGCTTCTCTTCAATCCAAGACATCCGGCAACAGCAAACTGCCTATCAGACGACTTGAAAACAAGGCTCTTAAAAACTGCATATTAAAAATAACGCCCTACACAGGCATGAATTACGATATGTTCAATCTTTCAGAAGTCAAAGCCGTGTTACACGGCACCTACCATTCCGGAACGGCTTGCACCATAAAAACAGACGAATCCCCCAATTATAACAACTGTTCTGTTCTGTATTTTTTCGAAAAATGCGCCGCCGCAAATATCCCATTTTATTTTTCTCCTTCGCAAACAGGAGAAAAAACAAATGTGTATGCCAGCGTGCCTTTTATAGAGCACCACTCCTTCAACGGACAACGCCCAATATTTTTATATGGCGACACCGACGAGCTGCTTTATGCAAAGCTGATTTTCGCCTATTCGGCAGAACTTTCGGAAAAGGAAATAAAAGATTTATTAAAACAGACTTTTTAAAACAAACAAAGGAGCGAAATATCATTTCGCTCCTTTGTTTGTTTATATTTTACTTAATTTTTCGTCAAGCAGTGTTCTGATTACATCGGGGTCAGCCGTGTTTTTCAGAGTTCTCATACAAGCGCCGAACAACGCCTGTTTAGCTTTAACTTTACCGCTCTTGAAGTCTGCAATTGCCTGCGCATTCTCAGCAAGAACAGTGTCAATTGTCTTTTCAACAGTTGCGGTATCAATTTTTTCGTCAAGTGCATTTTCCTTGCAATATGCCACAGGGTCAACCCCGGTTTCAATCACAGCTGCAAGCACTTTTCTACCAATGGTTCTGTTAATGTCTCCGCCGTCAACCATCTTGATTATTGCCGCAAGAGCCTTTGCATCAAGTTCAAGGTCGCCTAAAACCTTACCGTTTTTACGGAGAATTCCCACACAGTCGGTAAGCAGCCAGCCTGCCACATTTTTGGCGTCGCAGCCTTCTTTCACCGCTCCATCAAGCAAAGTGCTGATGTTGTGGTTCTGAATGAGCATATCAATTTCCTTTTCGGAAATTCCGGCTTCTCTATAATAGTCAGCCTTTTCATCAATAGCCACAGGTTTTGCCGCCTTGATAGCTTCCAACCACTCATCGTCAATTATAATGGGCATAAGGTTTGCATCGGGGAAATAGCGATAATCCGCTTCTGTTTCCTTATTACGCATTGCAAAAGTTTTGCCGCTGGCATCGTCATATCTTCTGGTTTCCTGAACCAATTCTTCTGTACCAAATTCAATAGCATCCATATGACGCTGAGATTCATAGTGAATTGCTTTTTCAATTGCTTCAAAGGATGACATATTTTTAATTTCGGTACGCACGCCAAATTCTGTGCTACCCTCAGGACGAACCGAAATGTTGATGTCGCAACGCATAGCGCCTTCTTCACATTCGGAAATTCCGCCCGAACGGAACATTGTTTTCAGCTTGTTGAGATAAGTAAGAACCTCTTCCGCGCTTCGGAAATCAGGCTGTGTAACAATTTCAATCAGCGGAACGCTGGTACGGTTAAAATCCACATAAGATGCCTTACCTGCGTGAACCAGTTTGCCTGCGTCTTCTTCCATATGAATTTGCTTTATGTGAATATCTCTTTCACCTGCAGATGTTTTAAGAGTAACGCATCCGTTGGTGCAGATGGGATGATTAAGCTGTGTAATCTGATATGCACAGGGAAGGTCGGGATAATAATAGTTTTTCTTGTCAAAAGTGGTATATCTGCTGATTTCGCAATTAAGCATAAGGCCTGCTGTAACAGCAAGTTCCACTACTTTTTTGTTCATAACGGGAAGCATACCGGGCATACCGCTGCAGGCAGGGCAAACACAATCGTTCGGCTCTTCTGCCGCAGAATGACCGCCGCAGGAACAGAATATTTTGGATTCGGTGCTAAGCTCAACATGAGTTTCAAGACCAATAACCAGTTCATATTTCATAATCATTCACCTACCCTTTCCGCACTTCCGGCAAGGCTCAGAATATCACTTTCGCCAAAATGCTTGCCGATAAGCTGAACTCCGCCGCTAACCATAGCCGGCACACCGATAAGGTTAGCAACAGCGGTAAACACGCTTTCTTCGAAAACCACTTCAAACGCATCGGCAATATCATAAGCTTTATACGATGTTTTGCTGCACGCAGGCGTGAGAACCGCATCGTATTTTTTCATCAGTTCTTCGAATTTCTCTGCGATTACACGGCGAACTTTAAGAGATTTGCCGTAGCAATCATCATAACGACCTTTGGAAAGCACATCCGAACCATAAAGAATTACCGACTTTGTCAGGAAATTAAATCCTTCGGTTCTTGTATTAACATAAAGTTCATCAATATTTTTGTACTGTGCCGCACGATGACCGTATTTAACGCCGTCATAACGTGAAACGTTGTTACATGTTTCGGCAGTCATCAAAATCTGCCATGCGGTGTTTGCAATCTCAAAGAAATCGCAGGAAATTTCTTCCACAACAACGCCGTTTTTTTCAAGTTTCTTCGCAAAATCGGCAACCTGTTTTTTGGTTTCTTCATCCGCTTTTTCAAGCAGTTCTTTCACAATGCAAACTTTTTTACCCGCAACCGGAAGTTCTGCATTATATTCATAAGCTTTTTCTTTCAGACTTGTGCCGTCTTTTTCATCGTGACCGGCAATAACCGACATAATTTCGCCGATTTTTTTCGCATTGCCTGCATAAACGCCAACCTGTTCACCCGAAGCTGCACAGGAAATCACGCCATAACGCGAAACTGTGCCGTATGTGGGTTTCAGGAAATCCACTCCGGCAAGAGCTGCCGCACGTCTGGGAGCGCCGTTCATATCCACTCCCAGAGCAGCTTCCACATCATTTTTCGAAACTAATGTAGCTGCCGCGCCTTTTAAATCTTCATCTTTTTCTGCATAATAGGAAAATTCGCCCACAAGGTCAAGTCCAAACTCGCCAACCTGTGTTTTTCCCGAAATAGCATAGCCTTTTTCTTCAAGTCTGCAAACCGCTTCTGCGCTGAAAAGCGGTTTGAATCCTTCCAGTATGCGGGAACCTGCTGCCGACTGTACACCTTTAACAAGGATTGTATCGTCAACCGCTATTGTCCCTTTATCAGATATCTGCAGTGTATATTCTTTCATTCTTAGCACCTCACTTTACAAGTCGTGGCACTTGCCAACTGTCTTCATTACGTTCGGGAGCCCCTTCAAGCAAGCTTTCTCTTGTAAAGGGTTGTTTTCTCTCATCTTCACGAAGAACATTTGTCATAGGCATTACGTGAATCATTTCTTCAACATTTTCTGTATCAATATTTTTAAGTGCCTCTTCATGTGATTTCATCATTTTGAAGATATTCTGCATATCGCCGTCTTCTTTTTCTGTAAGAGACAACTGATTGAGCTGCTGCGCATTAGAGAATGTTGCTCTCTTTTCTCCGCCACCTTTGTTTGCAGAACCTGCCGCCACAGCACGAGCCGCAATGTCGCCGCCTGCGCCAAGCAGATGAACATCTTCAAGCTGTTGTTTTGTAACTTCGCTGGGCGCACCAAGCAGAATATCCTGTGCATTACCATTGAGCGGGAATGCGATAACTTCCAGAATTTTTTCATCGCCTGTAAGCAGCATTACTGTACGGTCAATACCCGGAGCCATACCGGCATGCGGAGGTGCACCATACTGGAATGCAGTATAAAGCGCATTAAATCTGGATTTAAGTTCATCTTCTGAATATCCGGCAATTTCAAACGCCTTTTTCATTATATCTATATCGTGGTTTCGAACCGCACCCGAAGCCAGTTCAATACCATTACATACCAGGTCATACTGATAAGCAAGCACCTGAGTCGGATCGGGACCGAGCAATGCATCCATTCCGCCCTGAGGCATAGAGAATGGGTTGTGTGTGAAGATTGTATCCCCTGTTTCTTCGTCAATTTCATACATGGGGAAATCAACTATAAAGCAGAATTCAAAAGCGTCGTCACGGATGAGGTCAAGCTGATCCTTTGCAGCAAGCCAGGAACGGATATGACCGGCTTTCTTTTCAGTATCATTTTTCTTGTCATCACATATAAAGAACAGAGTTTCGCCCTCTTTTACGCCTGTAATCTCTGTAATTTCCGCTTTTTTCTCATCGGACAGGAATTTTGCGATAGGACCTGCAAAAACGCCTTCCTTCAGAGTGATATAACCGAGTCCGCCCAAACCAACTTCGGGAGAAGTTGCAAATTTAAGCGAATCTTCAAAGAACTTTTTGGATTTTCCCGCACAATCAGCAACAATACCACGAACAGGCTTGCCCTTGAATGCAGGGAAATCAACTTCTGCGAAAAATTCTGTGAGGTCGCATATAATCAGCGGATTTCGGAGGTCCGGCTTATCAGAACCATATTTCATCATGGATTCTGCATAAGTGATGCGACGGAAAGGTTTTTCTGTGACTTTCTTTTCTGTGAAAGCTTTGAAAGTATCGTAAATAACATCTTCACAAACGTCAAGCACTTCTTCCTGTGTTGCAAATGCCATTTCGAAGTCAAGCTGATAGAATTCGCCGGGCGAACGGTCAGCTCTTGCATCCTCATCACGGAAGCAGGGAGCCACCTGAAAATATCTGTCAAAACCCGAAACCATCAGGAGCTGTTTAAACTGCTGAGGTGCCTGCGGCAAAGCATAGAATTTGCCGGGATGTTTACGGCTGGGCACCAAAAAGTCACGCGCACCTTCGGGAGAAGAAGCGGTAAGAATTGGTGTCTGCATATCGAGGAATCCCTTTTCCTCCATTTTATTACGCATGTGACCAATAATTTTAGATCTCATCACAAGCTTTTCATGGTTTTTGGGATTACGGAGATCAAGATAGCGGTATTTCAAGCGCAGTTCATCTTTGCTCTGGTGAGATGAACGCACTTCAAAAGGCAACATATTTTTACTTTTACCGAGAATCTGCAGAGAATCTGCCACAAGTTCAACATATCCGGTATCAATTTTTTCATTCACCGTTTCAGGTGCACGTTTTTTAACTTTACCGCTTACAGAAATAACTGTTTCACGGTTTACATTTTTAAGCAGCTCCTCATCATAAACTACAACCTGAGTCACGCCGGTATAGTCACGCAGATCGATGAATATAACTCCACCATGGTCGCGCACAATGTCAACCCAACCTGCAAGCTGAACGGTGCTGCCGATATGCTTATCGCAAATATCGTTACAGTATTGTGTTCTATACATAATAAAACCCTCCTTATAAGATAAAAAATCCCGGAAACATATAAACATACATTTCCGGGACGAGCAAACAATTTTTTAGCCCGCGGTGCCACCCGCATTGATACATAAAGTATCCGCTTTAAGTTATTAAATTTTAAAAAGATTAAAGTGTTCCCGAATTTACTACTCATCTGAAATGTGCTTTCAGTCCACGACACATTCTCCCTGACAGACTTTCCAAAAAAACCGAGTCTTCAACCATATATACATATATAATATATGAAATTCTGAAATTTGTCAATAGTTATTTTTTCCTGTGCGGATAAAAATCTCTCATTACAATTATATTTTTATCCGCACACCAATGGATTATGCAACAAAAAAGCCGCTCGGCTGAGCGGCTTTAAGTAAGCGTTTATTAGAAAATTGCAGCTTCTGTTTCTTTGTCGAAGAGGTGCATTTTTTCAAGTTCGAATGCAACTGTGATTGTATCGCCGTGTTTTGCAGTTGTTCTGGGGTTAACTCTTGCGATAAAGTCGTTGCCTTCAATTTTGAGGTAAAGGAATGTTTCAGCACCCATTGCTTCAGTAACAGTAACGTCAGCAGTAACTGTGCTGCCGGGGCAAGCTGCGATAACTGCAGGCTCATCCTTAACGTTTTCAGGTCTGATACCGAATACAACTTCTTTGGATTCGATTCCTTTTTCTCTGAGGATGGAAGCTTTGTCTTCGGGAAGCTTCATTGTAGCATTACCGAAGGAAATGTAGTAACCATCTTCTTTCTTATCAAGCATAGCGTTAACAAAGTTCATCTGAGGGCTGCCGATGAAGCCTGCAACGAACATGTTAACGGGATTTTCATAAAGATCCTGAGGAGCAGCGATCTGCTGAACCACACCATCTTTCATACATACGATTCTTGTACCCATTGTCATAGCTTCTGTCTGGTCATGAGTAACGTAGATGAATGTTGTGTCAAGACGTTTGTGAAGTTTGTTGATTTCTGTTCTCATCTGAGCTCTGAGTTTAGCATCCAGGTTGGAAAGAGGTTCGTCCATAAGGAATACCTTAGGTTCACGAACGATTGCACGACCGAGAGCAACACGCTGACGCTGACCGCCGGAAAGAGCCTTCGGTTTTCTGTCGAGCAGGTGTTTGATATCGAGAATTTCAGCTGCTTCTTCAACACGTCTCTGAATTTCTTCTTTAGGAATTTTTCTCAGTTTAAGACCAAACGCCATGTTGTCATAAACTGTCATATGAGGATAGAGCGCATAGTTCTGGAAAACCATTGCGATATCTCTATCTTTAGCAGCTTCGTCATTAACGAGCTTGTCGCCGATATAAAGTTCGCCCATTGATATTTCTTCAAGACCAGCAATCATACGGAGAGTTGTTGTTTTACCGCAACCAGAAGGTCCGAGAAGTATAATAAAGTCCTTGTCGGCTATTTCCATATTAAAATCTTTAACGGCTTCTACGCCGCCGGGATAAATCTTATGAATCCCTTTCAGTTCCAAACTTGCCATGATATATATTCCTCCTTAAATCATGATTATTCAAATCATACTACTATATATTGTACCATTAAAAAAAATTTTTTCAATAGTCAAATTGTTCGAAATATACCCCGTTTAATTGTTAAGATTGCATAATCAATCGTCAATATTCCTCATTGAGAGCGAAATTCTGCCCTTTTTTATGTCAATATCCACAATTTTAACCTTCCGAACATCCCCTACAGATAAAAATTCAATAGGATGTTTAATAAATTTGTCACAAATTTGTGATATATGCACAAGACCATCCTGGTGAACACCTAT
>JAFYVD010000010.1 GCA_017558425.1 Clostridia bacterium
GAAGCAAATGAGTATACGCCTTCGCCTGTAATACCTTTAATTGTAAGTTTGTTACCATTGTATTTTTTAGCATAACCGAATACGAAGCTGTATTCAGATGTACCAACTCTTGCAATACCAACGATACCGTCAGCAGCTGTTGAGGCATTACCGTAAGCAAGTGTAAGAGCGTTATAAGCACCAGCTGTTGTAACAGCACTAGCGTCTACAAGAACAACGATCTTGTCTGCTTCACCCTTAGCGTTAAGTGTGTAGAGGAGAACGTCGCCTTTTTCGAATACGAAGCTGCTGTTAGCTGTGAGGTTGTTTTTAACCTGAGCAGATGCATCGTTAAGGTTAGCAACGTTGATTGTAGCAGGATCTTCTTCTTCGTTGATGAAGAGAGTTACTTCTTCACCAGCTACGATACCTTTAAGAAGTGTACCTGTTTCGCCAGCATCGTTTGTAGATTCCATCGGATCGTCAGATACTACGAAGAAGTTATCAGCGTAGTTGATACCAGAAGCGATGTTTTCACCAACGAGAACGCCAACGATAGAGTCATCGTCACAGTTGAAAGCAGAAAGAATCATGTGATCATCTCTGTCAGCGATTGTGTTGATAGCAACAACAGAAACTCTGTCTTCGTCTTCGATAAGAGCAGCAGATGTACCGATCATAGCAGCGCTATCAACGCTGAAGATAGCTGTTTCTTCGTCGAGGAAGATCTGGCCAAATGCGCATGTGCCAGCGTCAAATACTCTGTTAGCAGGAGTAACTGTTTCTCTTACGAATACATCTGTAACGTCTACCCAGTAAAGTTTGGAAACTTCGCCAGCAGCGTTAAGGTCGAAAGCAACAACGTTGTTTACTTTGTATTTTGTTGCAGATTCAGCAGGGTTGTAGCCAAGAGCAGAACCTACGTCTGTAGCACTTGCCCAGTTGAAGCTGCTTGTTCTTGTGTCTTTTCTACCAACATTGTTGATGATAGTAGATTTAGCAATGTTAAGAGTTTTCCAAGCGCCGTCTGCTGTGAGAACTCTGAGCTGAGCAGGTTCGTTGTAGTCAGAATCATAAGCTCTGATGTAGGAAGCGAAACCATACTGTACTGTAGCTGCAGAAGCTTTTGTATCTCTAGCAACGAGAACGCCACGAACGTTTACATAGAATACTGCTGTGTCGCCAAGAGCTGCTGTAAGAGCGTCGCCAGCTGCTTTATAAGTTACACCGTCAACAGTGATTTTGTTTGCAGCAGCAGATCTAGCTGTAACTTTACCTTCAACCTGTTCGGATGTGATGTAAACTTTACCATATGCTAAACCGTCGTCATTGCTTTCATCAATGTAACCAACGATGGAAAGAATGTCGTTTTCAGCGATGTCTTCAAAAGAAGCAAGTTCGCCATCTTTGTAGATTTCAAATTTGAGGTCTTTGTCTTCTTCATCAAGTCTTACGATTTCAGAGCCACCACCGATGATGTCGCCGTAAACTTTACCGGATTTTGCTACAACTCTGTTAACTTTGAGGTCCATGTAGTCAGAAATGTAAGCTACGTTGAATTCATCTTCTACCTGAGAGAGAAGTGTAACGTCTGCTGCGTTAGCATTGTTGAAGTAGAATGCGAGAACTGCCTGAATGTTAGCAGCTGTGATAGCTGTATTAGCAGGGATAGCACCGATTGCTTCAACAGTTCTTGTTCTGCCGTTTACATAAACTTTGTTAATGTTGAGTGTATATTCTTCATAGTCACCAGCATCAACGTCTGTGTAAACTTCGATTTCGTTAGCACCAGCTACGTAGTTAGTTCTGAGGTCTTCTGTCATGAAGGAAATTGTTTCTTCTCTGTCGCCATCTTTAAGGATGCAAACGAGTTCTGCTTTGTCAGAATCAGCGTTTTTAACGTAAAGAATTGCTCTAGAGTCAACAAGATCTTTCGCAGCATCTTCAACTGCACCAGCAGCAAAGATCTGGTTACCAGTAGCAGATGCATCTACTACAGGGTTGCAATAAACTCTCATAGAAGCATCAGTAGGATCATACTTTTTAGCTGTACCCTGACCAGCGATAGCTGTAATCTGGTTGTTGTAAATAACTTTTACTTTACCGTCTTTAACGGAGCTAGAAGAAAGGCTTGTTTCGGAAACAACACCTTCAAACTTTGTAACGCCAAGTTTGTTGAGAAGAAGGCTGTTAACTGTAGAGAAGTTTGTCTGTGTACCGAAACCTGTCTGTTCCATCAAAGGAACTGTAAGAGAGTTGTAAGCGAGCTGTGCAACTACACCACGGGGAGCTTCAGCTGTAGCACTGATGCCGGAAATACCAGCGAGGATGCCTTTCTGAGAAGCAACAACCTGGAATCCGCCCGGCCAACCGCCGTTAGCGTCTGCCATCGGTGTGTAACCGAGAGCTGCAACGATCATTTTGATAGCTTCATTGTACTTAACGGGATCTTCGGGACCGAAGTTGCCGTCGCCGTAACCGTTAACGATGCCCTGCTGTGATGCAAGTGCGATAGCGCCGCTTGCCCAGTGTGTAGCGGGAACGTCGTTAAACATTGTAGCTGTAGCAGAAGCGGAATCAGCAAGACCGAGAAGACGAATAACAACAGTAGCAAATTCTGCTCTTGTTATTGTAGCTTCGGGCTTGAAGGAACCGTCTTCGTAACCCTTTAAGATTTCAAGGGCGCTGAGGACTGTAACTGCCTCTTCGCAGTTGTCGCCTGCTTTAACGTCTGTGTAAGCTGCGAAGCTTACCATGGACAGAGCCATAGCGAAAGCAAGAACTACTGCTAAAACTTTTGATAAGTTCTTCATTATAGAACTCCTCCTTATAAAAAATTTTTTTAATCACCTTGTAAGGCGTGATACAACTACCCGTCGTATCATGAACTCATTATACCACCGCCAAAGTTTACTGTCAAGCATTTAGAAAATATGTAACGAAAATGTAAAGTATTTCGTAACAATGTTACAAATTCCTTCACTTTCTACATATAATATATATGCAATTCAGTTCTTTTTTGGGACATATAAGCCCATTTTTTTCATTATATCAGTAATTTTTTCAAAAATCAAGCAAATTTTGGAAAATTTTTAATTTTTTGCGCCTTTTGTTCCGCCCTGAAGCGAAAGTACGTCCGTTTCAAATGTAAATGTAAGCTTTTCTTTGATTCTGGCAACTTTAAGAGCTATGGAAATAAGCCTGTCTATCACCTCGGGGAAGCTTACGCCCGCACCTTCCCAAAGATAAAAGGAAAGCGAACCCGGAATTGTGTTGATTTCATTTACATATGTTTCGCCCGAATCGCCGTCTATCATACAGTCCACACGGGATGCTCCCGCACAGCCCAGCGCAAGGAATGTGTCCGCAACCATTTTGCGGATTTTATCCGACTGCTCCTGTGTGAGGTCGGCAGGAACCTTTCTCGCAAGGGATGCCATACCTTCGGAAGTTTTGGAAGATTTGCCTCCCTGCATATATTTCTTTTCATATGAAAGAAATTCTCCGCCAAAGGGTTCTTCGCAAACAGAAGTGATAACCTCTTCCGAATCGCCCATAACCGCACAGTTGATTTCACGCAGGTTTGTGATGGCACGTTCCACCAGAATTTTTTCGGCAAAGGAAAAAGCTTCGTCGATAGCTTCTTCAAGTGCGCCTCTGTCCGACGCTTTCTTTATTCCCACGCTCGAACCCAGGTTTGCGGGTTTTACTATAACCGGATACCCGATTTTTTCAATTTTTTCCAGAATTTCATTTTTAGCTTTGTACCAGGCCGCAGATGTGAAACTTTCGCAGGGCAGAACCGGGATGCCTTTGTCCTTCAGAATCTGTTTCATCGCCACTTTATCCATACCGAGAGCCGACGCCAGAACCCCGGGGCCTGCATAGGGCAGTCCGAGAGTTTCTATGTAACCCTGCAAAGTGCCGTCCTCGCCGTTGGTGCCGTGCATAACAGGAAGTGCAACATCCACATATTCCGAAACGCCGCCAAACATCTTTTTGGGATAGCTTTCCACCTTCACGCCTTTTTCATCGTTAACGAAAATCACCCGACTGCTTCTTTTGAGAAGTGCAGGAATGTTTTTGAAGGGTTCAACACTTGTCATTTCGGGGCTTGTGTAAAAAATTCCCGACTTAGATATATATATAGGTATAATATTGTATTTTTCTTTGTCTGCGGCAGCAATTGCCTGCTGAGCCGAAATTATGGAAATTTCGTGTTCAACAGATTTACCGCCAAAGAATACAGCTACGTTAAGTTTCATTGTTTTTCCTCCTAAACTTCGTTTACGCGTTATATAAATCGGGCAGGTCGTTTTCAAACAGCACCGTCCAGCCCTCGCCGGCAATCTTGCTCATTTTCACAAGCGCCTCGTTCAAATCCTCTGCCACATAAAGCTTTTCTTCCGGAAATTCGCCCAGCCCGTCCCTTATAGCTTGGGTCTGCTTTTTTCCTACCAATATAATATAGTCGCAGTTTTTTGCTGCGTGCTGACCGAAAATTTTGTTGAACTCATATTCTTTTTCGCCAAGCTCAACCATTCCGGGCGTTATCAGCATACGTTTGCCCTTTTCAAAGCTTCCCAAAACCTCAACCGCAGATTTTGCACCTTCAAGGTTGGAGTTGAAAGCATCGTCAATCACAAGCACTCCGCCTGCTTTTTTCACCGGCTGAAGTCTGTGCGGTACAGGCTGAATACGTTTTGCCGCGATGGCAATTTCTTCGGGAGTCATACCAAGTTTCAGCGCAAGTGCCGCAGCTCCCACAATATTTAATATGTTATGTTTGCCGAGCAGCTTTGTTTCCACACGGAAAGGCTCAATTCCTTCACCGCAAATGTCAAAACTTGCACCTTCAGGTCCATAGGATATGTTATCGGCATAAAATTTGCCGCCCTCCTCTTTTGTAAGGCTGTAACCCGTGGCAGGTGCCGGTTTGTTTTGCTTTATATAATCGGAAGAAAGGTTTACCACCGAATTCCCCTTGATTTTCAGCGAATCATAAAGCTCAAACTTGGTTTTTATGATATTTTCAATTGATTTGAAAGTTTCAAGATGTTGCGGACCGATGGATGTGATAATTCCGTAATCGGGTGCGACAATGTCGCATATTTCCTTGATTTCCCCTGTGTTCTGAGCTCCCATTTCGCAAACGAAAATTTCGTGAACGGGTTTCAATTTTTCACGGATTGTGCGTACAACGCCCATAGTGGTGTTATAGCTTTCGGGAGTCATCAGCGTTGTAAATTTGCGGGACAGCATTTCGGTGAGAATATATTTTGAACTGGTTTTGCCGTAACTTCCCGTCACACCGATAACCTTAAGGTCGGGGTTGCGTGCGATAAGCTTTTTAGCTTCGCGGATAAACTTGCCTGCCACCGCTTTTTCAACGGGACGGTTTATAAAGTTTGCCGCCAACACAAAAATATATGACATGAAGTTTGTCACCATCTGCACAACCATCGCCAGCCACAACGGCATCGCCATCAAAGCCGCTGCCCACGCGAAAAGCAAAACAAATCCCGTAACCGCAAGCCTTTTGACTCTTGCCGTAAACACCAACGGTTTTTTTGCTTTGGTGCGTTTTTTAAGCATACCGACAAATGCCAGCACATTCAGCACCGCCCAAACAGAAAGTGCAACCATTTCGGGCAAAAACACAAGACAGCCCAACGCAACAAGCGGAACAAAGGCATCTCTTATAAAATAGTTTCTGCCGGGGTGTTTTTTCACCCAGGCGGCAAAATTTTTATTCAGATAAAATTCCTGCTGAAGCATATGAACCCCGTTGCGAAGCTTGGGGAGCAGATAAAGCAGGCAGGAAATGGCCGCAATCACTTTAAAAACCATTATTATACATCCTTTTCAAGAAATTTATTGGCAACCGCATTAAAAAGCGGGAAATTGTCGATATATGAATAGTGTCCGCCGCCGGCAACAGTTACAACACCGGCATCGGGAATGAGTTTTTCCATTTTTTTCGCGTCGGACAGGGGTGTGGCATCGTCCTTTTCTCCCCAAAAAAGCAGGGTGGGACAGGAAATGTCTTTGAGAAGATATGTCAAGTCCTCGTTCACAACACGCACCATCACCGTCCGCATCAGCGGATTTGCATTTTTATAATCAGCACTGCCAAACTGCGATTTTATCTTGTCTTCAAGCGGTTTTGACAGCTTGCCGGCAAGAGCGGCAACCCGTTTCATAAGCTTATAAGTATAGACTTTGCAGTAATAGTCAAGTCCGTGTTTAGGTTTAATTCCTGCGCTGTCCACAAGAATTATTTTCGGAGGATTCATCAGCTTTTTCGCCGAAAGAATTATGCTGAGTCTACCACCAAAAGAATGACCGATAAGCACGGGATTCACAATGCCTGCCTCATCGGCGAATTTTTTCACAAAATCGGCATAGGAATAGACGTCCCAATCCTCGCCCGGCATATCACTTTTGCCAAATCCGGGCAAATCAACCAGCCACACTTTAAACTTTGCGCAAAGTGCATTTGCAATGGGACGCACAGCCGGAATATCGGCTCCCCAACCGTGAAGCACCAGCACATCGCTGCCTTCACCGAAGGTTTCGTAATTTATATTTATACCGTCAATCGTTATGTTCAAAACGTCTCACCTTTTCTACATATATGATTATATTATACATTAAAGAAGCTTAAATGTCTATAATTTTTTTAAATTTCTTAACAGTATTGCTTTTTTAAAATTTGTGTGCTACAATGAACTTATATTCTTGTAAAAAAGGTGATTTTTATGTCAAAAAAAGTTAAATTTGGTGTTTTTGCCGACCTTCATGTCGATATTATTCACGATGCAAAGGAAAGACTTGAAAAATTCCTGGACGTTTGCCGCAAAGAAGATGTTGATTTTATAATTCAGCTTGGCGATTTCTGTTACCGTGACGAAAACAGAAAAGTTGTTTGCCAGCCTGATAAAATGCCTCCAAACATCAAGCTTGCACTGCAGAAAACCACAAAAGCAGATAAACACGCAATTGTGAATTTATATAACAATTTTGAAAAACCTTCTTACCATATTCTGGGCAATCACGAATGTGACGTTTGTTCCAAATCGGAAACTCTTGAGTTCCTGGGTATGAAAGACGGTTCCTGGTATTCTTTTGATATGTGCGGATACCACTTTATTGCACTGGATAACAGCTATTACATGAAAGACGGCAAATATATTGCTTACTCAAACGGCAACTATTTTGACGAATCCTATCACAGACCGCGTGTTCTTCCCTATATGCCTCCCGAAGAGCTGGAATGGCTCAGAGAAGATTTGGCAAAAGCGGAATATCCGTCAATTTTGTTCTCTCATCAGGGGCTTGCGGCTGACAATGTGTGGTCTGTTCTCAACAACGAAGACGTAAGAGAAGTTTTAAGAAATGCTCCGAACGGCGTTCTTGCTTCCTTCAACGGTCACGAACACTGGGATTTCCAGGTTAATCAGGACGGAATCTGGTACATAAACCTCAACAGTATGTCCTGTCTGTGGATGGATATGGGCTTTGTTGTGGAAAATGTTTACGGCGAAGAAATTGACAAAGATTACCCCAATATCAAATATACTGCACCTTATGAAGATGCGAACTTTGCAATTGTTACCATCACTGACGAAGGTATTGATATCAAGGGAACTCCCAACAAATATCATGGTCCCACACCCGCAGAAAGAGGATTTTACGAGGAAAAATCTTGGTATCATAACATCAAAAATGCCGACCGTCCCGAACATACTCCCGACATTGCTGACAGATTTTTACCTTTCAAAAAATAATGGTTTTAAGCCCGACAGCAGTCGGGCTTTTTCATGTCTTTCCCCTGTTTTCTGCACTTTGCACTAAAAACACAGGTGTTTTTCGGTATTTTTTCTGTTGACTTTTGGGTACGTTTGTGATATCATACTTGTAACTATAAAATTAAGGAGGATTTCCTAATGAAACACGCAAAAAGAATTCTTGCGGCAGTTCTCGCACTTGGACTTATTGTTTCATTTGCAGGCTGCTCAAAGAAAAACACAGCAGGTCTTGATGCTGAAGGCAACTACGAAGTTGCTTGGTACAACTCTCACAAACCTTATCCGGACGACGCTCTGGTAATTGACGAACTTAACAAATACACCAAAGAAAAAATTGGTGTTACAGTTAAGTACACTCCTTTTATCGGCGCTGAATACGCTGAAAAGATGAACCTTCTTTTCGCTTCCGGTGAAAAAATTGACCTTGCTTTCACATCAGCAGGTACAAAGTTCGAATCTAACGCACGTCAGTTCGCATACACAGACGTTGGCGAACTCCTTGACACAATAGGTAAACCCATTAAAGAGCTTCTCCCCGACTATGCTCTTGAATGTTTCAAAGTTGGCGGAATCCAGTATGGTATCCCCGTACTTAAAGACTGGGCTTTCTATCCCTGTATTCAGACTACTAAGAAAAAGCTCGACAAAGCAGGCATTTCTTACGAAGAATACCAGGCTCCCAAAACTCTTGACGAATTCACACCTATCATTGAAAAATACAGATCTGTTCCCGGCAATGAAAAACATTACGGTATCCTTATGAGAGGTAACCACTATCTTATGAAGTTCCTCCCTCAGGAAACAATTTCCGGTTCTGTTATGGCAGGTTTCAAATTTGACAACTATGATAAAGTTATCAACGTTTACGAAACAGACGAATTCAAAGATCTTCTTAAAACTGTAAGAAAATGGTATCTCGCAGGTTACACAAAGAATGACGCTGCTACTTCTACAAGTGACGCTGACATTCACAAAATCGGTAACTTCTTCGCTACACACGGCGAATGGCTTCCCTACTATGGTGTCCAGACTCCCGATGATGACCCGGAAAAAACTATCTATTCTATGAACATCTGCGAACCTTTCCTTTCTACAAACCAGGTTAACCCCGCAGGTCACGCTATCGGTGCAACATCTGTTAACCCTGAAAAAACAATGGAATTCTTAAATCTTCTCTACACAGATGAATATGCAAGAAACCTCGTATGTTACGGTATCGAAGGCAAACACTGGGTTGCTGACGGTGAAGATCACTATGCTCTTCCCGAAGGTTTCGAAAAGAAAGACGACACAGGCTACAACGGTGGCGCTTGGAACGTTGGTAACAGATTCATCCTTAAAGTTGCTCCCGACACACCGGCTGATATCTGGGAAAAATATGCTCAGTTCAACGAAGATGCTAAGAAATCCGAAGCTCTCGGTTTCTCCTTCGACCCCCAGCCTGTTGAAGGTCAGATTGCTGCAGTTAACAACGTTAACCAGGAATTCTTCCGTTCACTTATCGTAGGTGCGGTTGATCCCGAAACAGAACTTCCCAAATTCATCACAAAACTTAATTCTGTTGGTGCTCAGGACATCATTGCTGAAGCTCAGAGACAGTACGATGAATGGAGAAAAAATAAATAATTTTTAAAATTATTACATAAAAAACGGAGTCGATTGACTCCGTTTTTTTGTATAAATAAAACAGCGGTTCAGACCAACCGCTGTTTTTTTCTTTTTTAATCTTCGTAATTGATTACATAATCCACATCGGTGAAGCTTACCATAAGGTATGACGATTGCTGCGAAATTTTAATTTCGGTGCGGTCGTCAACCCAATAATGGTCGTAGCAAAGCTGTGTTTCCTCATACTTTGTGGGTTCGCCGTATTTTTTCTCAAACGCTTCTATAATTTTGTTGGCCGTTTTATCTTTAAAACCTTGGGTATTATAGCCCATTGTTACCTGCCACAGACCGTTATAGCCGTCAAAATCGTAAAACATATAGGTTTTCACGTCAACGCCTTCCAGTTCATCCGCCATAAATTTAAGGTTGAACCCGTTGTCGTCGATAAGTTTTGCAGTTTCAACACGTTTTACCTGTTCGGGAGACATTCCCCATTTGGTGCGGCGGAAATCTCCGCCTCCGAATATAAGTGCAACAGATGTGACTGCTATTGCAACAACAAGCACAATTGCAACTGTAATAATTATAGCTTTTTTACTGATTTTTTTCATTAGCTTTCTCCTTTAAAAAAATGTTACCTGATCTGTTTCGGGAAGGTCGCCGAGACAACCGAATTCTTTCATAAGAGCAATTACCGATTTAGAAACGTGCGTACGGTCGGAAAACTCTTTGATACTGAAAAATTCGCCGTCTGTTCTGGCATCCATAATGCTTTGCGCCGCCGCTCCGCCAAGTCCCGGAAGCGCCGAGAAAGGCGGACGGATTTTGCCATTGTCGGGCAAGAAGCGTTTTGCATCCGATTTATAAAGGTCAATATTGGAAAATTCAATTCCGCGAGCATACATTTCACGGCAGATTTCCAGAATTGTGATAAGGTTTTTCTCTTTCTGGGACGGTTTTTCAATTTCGCCCAGCTCTTTCAGCGACTTCGCCACATTTTCCCGCCCTATCATCATTCCTGCATCAAACTCATCTGCACGGACGCTGAAATAGGTGCAGTAATATTCAACCGGATAGTGAACCTTGTAGTATGCTATACGGAACGCCATCATAACGTAGGCAACCGCGTGGGCTTTAGGGAACATATATTTAATTTTCTTACAAGAATCAATATACCACTCGGGAACGTTGTTGTCAACCATAAGTTGTTCCTGTTCGGGTGTAAGTCCTTTACCTTTACGGACACATTCCATAATTTTGAAAGAATCTTTTTTGGGCAGACCTGCGTAAATGAGGTATGTCATAATATCGTCACGGGTACAGATAACCTCTTTCAGCGTTGCCGTTCCCGCTTTTACAAGCTCCTCGGCATTGTTTGTCCAAACGTCGGTACCGTGAGAAAGTCCCGAAATTCGCACCAGCTCGGCAAATGTGGTGGGTTTGGTGTCAACCAGCATTTTTCTTACGAATTTTGTACCGAATTCGGGAATTCCGTAGCTTCCGACGGTGGAACCAATCTGTTCGGGCGTTACGCCCAGAGCCTCGGTTGAGGTGAACAGACTCATTGTTTTTTCTTCCCCTATTTTTATTTCGGTTGCCGTTGTCCCCGTCAAATCTTCAAGCATTCTGATAACCGTCGGGTCATCGTGACCAAGCAGGTCAAGTTTTAAGATTTTACCTGAAATTGAATGGTAATCGAAATGGGTTGTGATTATATCCGTTTCGTTATCGTCAGCAGGATGCTGAACGGGACAGTACCAGTGAATATCCTCTTTTCGCGGTACAACCATAACGCCGCCGGGATGCTGACCCGTTGTACGTTTAACGCCGGTACAACCCTGAACAAGGCGGTCAATTTCCGCCATAGCAGGCGTCATTCCACGTTTTTCAAAATATTTTTTTACAAAACCGAACGCCGTTTTTTCGGCAACAGTACCAATTGTTCCGGCACGGAACACAAATCCTTCGCCGA
>JAFYVD010000011.1 GCA_017558425.1 Clostridia bacterium
AGAAAACAGGTAAAATCCTCCTCGCAAGTGACGCTTGTGACAGAGGTTCAATCCTTAAAGAATTCGCAGCTAACATCTCCGAACTCGCATTCGATTACCTCGATGCACCTCCGGTTGTTGTTGGTTCCAGAAACTGGATTACACCTGCATACGAACTCGAAGAACACTTCTTCCCGCAGGCTGACTGGATTATCGATGCAATTCACGAAAGAATCGCACCCATCCCCGGCTACACAGCAAGAAGAAACTTCACAGACGCTGAAAAACTCAGAAGAGCAAAAGCAGGCGTATAATAAAAGAAATGAAAAAGCACCCCGATGGGGTGCTTTTTTTTAGGTAGTTGTGTCGGTTAGTCGGTTATATACAGTTCCTCGGTTTTTTTTGTGCATCCTGAAGAATTTTAATTGCATCTGTGATGGCGTTGAATAAAATATAATACATTTTTTTATAATTTTTCATGGTTTATCTCCTTTTCATTTCCGGACCGTCCGGGAGGCCGGTCCCCACATATGATTTGTTTGTGGCATAAAAAATGCGCCGACCGGAGCCGACGCAGAAAAACGTCGCTCCATAGTTGCAACACAAACCATATTCAACGGAAGATGAAACCATCTTACTATAACAAACACGGTTTAGAGCAGGCGTTTTTACCTATTCAAAGTGTTTGTTATATAATATTTTAGAAAAGGGTATAGTTATCCCTTGGTAGTTATCATCTCCGTTTCAACAGCTTATTCAGTTGGGTTTGTGTTGCATATATAATTATATCACCTTATTTTACATTTTGCAACAGTTTTCTTTCGCCAAATTTCGACAAAAAAACCTCCCTAAGACCAACCGCCGTAAGGGAGGGGAGTTGCGTAGCAAACTCGGAGGGATTGTAATTATAAAAGAAAAATATATTTTTATTATTCTATAAACATAGCGTCGCCAAAACTGAAGAATCTATATCTTTCTTCCACCGCCTGACGGTATGCCTCCATTGTAAGGTCGTAGCCGGCGAGCGCCGAAACCAGCATAATAAGCGTGGATTTGGGCAAATGGAAGTTGGTGATGAGTGCGTCTATCATTTTGAATTTATATCCCGGATAAATGAAAATGCTGGTATCATCACTTTTGGCGGGAAGAATTCCATTTTCGTCCGTTGCAGATTCGAGGGTTCTGCAAGAGGTTGTGCCAACGGCAATAACTCGTCCGCCTTCTGCTTTGGTTTTATTTACAGCCTCGGCAGTTTCGGGAGGAATGGAATACCATTCGCTGTGCATATCGTGTTCTTCAATTTCGTCCACCTTAACGGGTCGGAAAGTGCCAAGCCCGACATGAAGGGTTATGTACGCCACTTTTACCCCCATTTCCTCAATTTCCGAAAGGAGCTCTTTTGTGAAATGAAGCCCTGCAGTAGGAGCAGCAGCGCTGCCGTCATATTTGGCATAAACAGTCTGGTAGCGTTCACGGTCTTCAAGCCTTTCAGTTATATAGTGGGGGAGGGGCATTTCGCCAAGCTTGTCCAGAACATTTTCAAAAAGACCTTCATATTCAAACTCCACAATACGGCTGCCTGTTTCCAGAACTTCCACAACATTGGCGATTAGTTCGCCATTACCAAACACAACTCTGTGACCGAGTTTTAGCTTTTTACCAGGTTTTACAATGGTTTCCCATCTGGTTGTGGAAAGGCGGTTTAAAAGCAGAAATTCAATGCTTCTGCCACTGTCTTCACGATATCCGTAAAGACGTGCAGGAATAACCCTTGTGTTGTTCAGCACAAGGCAATCGCCTTTTTTCAGATGCTGTTTTATGCTTTTAAAACTGTCGTGGGTTACGGAATTGTTTTCACGATTTACCACCATAAGCCTTGATGCAGTTCTGTCCGCAAGCGGAGTCTGTGCTATCAGCTCCTGAGGGAGGTCATAATCAAAAATACTGAGTTTCATATCTTCTTCAGTTCCTTTATTTTCGCTTCGTCGGGAGTGACGTAAGCTGTTTTATAATCAACATATATCACCATACCGGCTTTTGCTCCGGCAGGTTTTTTCACATTTTTAATCAGGGTATAGTCCACGGGCACATTCTCCGAACCACGCGCCTTTGAATAATATGCCGCAAGCATTGCCGCCTCGGTCATAGTGGAATCGGGTACGGGTTTGCCGCCTGTAACAATAACAGTGTGTGAACCGGGAAGGGTTTTGGTGTGGAACCATACATCGCTGTTTGACGCCATTTTAAGCGTGAGGTGGTCATTTTGTTTGTTGTTTTTGCCCACCAGAATTTCAAATCCGTCGCTGCTGATAAATTTATCGGGACTACTTGGCTTTTCCTTTTGTTTGCCGCTTGCCTTTGCCCGTTTCAGATATCCTTCCGAGACAAGCTCGGATTTTATTTCGGACAGTTCCTTTAAGTTTTCGCAGTTTTCCAGCGACATCTGTACACTCTTTAAATATTCAATGTCTGCCATGGATTTTTCAAGTTGCTCGGTGGCATATATTTCGGTGTTTTTCAGTTTGTTATATCTGGCATAATATTTCTGTGCATTTTCCGAAGGAATCAGTTCCGTTTCCAGCGGAATTGTAATTTCCTCCAGATTTTCACTGTAGAAATTCTCTGTGACAAGTTGTCTGTCGCCCTTTTGAATTTTATAAATATTTGCGGTAATTATATCGCCGTAAAGGCGGTATTTATCTTTTTTTGCAGATTTTCGGATGTCCTCGTGCTGAATCATTGCCTTTCGGGCACAGCGTTCAATAAGATTTGTGACAATCTTCATAATGTCGCCGCTTTGCTGAGCCATTCTGCCGCGAAGTTCTTTATCAAGATAAAAGGATTCCACCACAGCTGCAATTGATTCAACCCGTTCAAAGGGAAGTTGTTTTATCTCGATTGCCGCAAAATCTGCAGGGTTTCCCGATTTATCTAAAATCAGACCGGGGGTGAAATTTTCGGATTTTATCTTCTCGAAAATTTCCCAAAGATTCTCGGCAATACATTCCAACATAGGAATAGTAAGCTCGCCCGCAAAGGCATCTGTGTTGCCAATTGCACGATAAATCGGTTCTCTTGCCATAAGAGGGCTGAAACCTGCAAAACTTTCGAGAATAAATTTATCGACCTTTTGTTCTTTGGGACAGGACAGAATAATCTGACGCACCTGTTCTTTTTCTGCAGAAAGAAGAGAAATTTTATTCTGCGGAGGCGGTGATTGATATTCCTGACCGGGAAGTACCGTTCTCACAGAACTTACAGAGCCGTCAACCAGCCTTGTACAGTCGGAAATTCGGTTTTTGTCGTCAACGAAAATTATATTGCTATGTCTGCCCATCAGCTCGACTATAAGCCGTTTTTCTGTCAGGTCGCCAAGCTCTGTGCGGCTTTCAAAAGTGAATTCCACAATTCTTTCCATATCGGGTTGGGATACCGAAAGTATCCTGCCACCCGTGAGATGTTTGCGAAGAAGCATACAAAACATAGGCGGATTCTGCGGATATTCTCTTGTCTGTTCGGTCAGGCTGATTCTGGGCATAGACGGATTGCTGCTGAGAAAAAGTCTGTAATTTTTGCCAAGACTGCGGACAGCCATAACAATACTGTCCCTGTCGGGCATATATATTTTATCAACTCTGCCGCCCGCAAGCAAGCTTTGCAGCTCTTTCGCAAGGCAACTGATAACAACACCGTCGAATGCCATAGTTTTCTCCTTGTAAATTAAATCCGCAGCAATGCTGCGGATTTTTTATTTAGATTAGTCGTACAGAAAGAACGTCTGCCATTCCCTCAATTTCTTTAATGATTTCTTCTGTAACATTATCATCGGTATCAATAAGAGTAATTGCAAGCTCTTTCTTGGATTTATTGGTAAGATGTTCAATATTCATTTTTCTGTCAGCTAAAACGCCGGACAGAGTAGCGAGCATATTGGGCACATTTTTGTGAGCAACAAAAATTCTGTTTTTGGTAGTTCTGGGTTCTACGCAAGTGGGGAAGTTAACAGAATTTTTAACATTTCCGTTTTCAAGGAAATCTTTAAGCTGTTTCGCAGCCATTACTGCACAGTTATCTTCCGATTCGGGAGTGGAAGCACCGAGATGAGGAATTGCAACCACGCCGGGAACTCCAATCACTTTGTCGTCCGGGAAGTCTGTAACATAGCTTGCCACTTTGCCGCTTTCAAGAGCCGCAATAATATCGTCGGAATCTACAAGTTCGCCTCTTGCAAAGTTTAAAACTCTGAGTCCGTCTTTGGCTTTTGCAAGAAGGTCTTTGTTAATCATTCCTCTTGTATTGTCGTTAAGAGGAAGGTGAAGTGATATGTAATCACATTTTGAAATCATATCTCCAAGGTCGTTAGCTTTTTCAACGTGTCTGGAAATGCCCCAAGCCGCTTCAACCGAAATGAACGGGTCATAACCCATAACTTCCATTCCGAGGTGGTAAGCCGCATTTGCAACCATTACGCCGATTGCACCAAGACCAACAACACCAAGGGTTTTGCCGTAAATTTCCGGGCCTGCAAAATTGCTTTTGCCCTTTTCAACCAATTTACCAACAGCGTCGCCTTCGCCTTTCAAGGTTTTTGCCCAGTCAACTGCGTCTGTAACTTTTCTGGAAGCCAGAAGCAGACCTGCAATCGCAAGCTCTTTAACTGCGTTTGCATTAGCACCGGGAGTGTTGAAAACAACAATACCTTTTTCGCTGCATTTGTCTATCGGAATATTATTAACACCCGCACCTGCCCTTGCAACGCCTTTAACGCTTGCAGGAATATCCATTTCGTGCATATTGAAGCTACGCAGGATAATGGCATCGGGATTTTCTATATTGTCGGCAATTTCATAGCCTTCACCAAGTTTATCTGTGCCGATTTTTGCAATTTTATTAAGTGTCTGAACTTTAAACATTTTTACCTCCCATTACTTGTTTTCTGCTTCGAATTTTTTCATGAATTCAACAAGTTTCTCTACACCTTCGGTGGGCATAGCATTATAAATGGATGCTCTCATACCGCCAACACTTCTGTGACCTTTCAGGTTTTTGAAGCCTGCTGCATCTGCTTCTTTGCAGAATTTTTTGTCGAGCTCTTCGTCGCCTGTTACAAAAGTAACATTCATCATAGAGCGGTATTCTTTGTCTGCACCGGGTTTGAAAAGCTCGGAAGAATCGAGGTAGTTATAAAGCAATGCTGCTTTTTCTTCGTTGATTTTCTTCATAGCCTCAAGTCCGCCAAGACCTAAAATCCATTTATAAACAAGACCTGCAACATAAATTGCATAGCAAGGAGGAGTGTTATACATAGAATCGTTTTCCGCCATTGTCTGCCAGTTAAGCATTGTGGGAGTTTCGGGGCGAGCATTGCCCAAAAGGTCTTCTCTCACGATAACAACTGTAAGACCTGCCGGAGCCATATTCTTCTGTGCCCCTGCATAAATCACGCCGAATTTTGATACATCAACCGGTTCGGAAATGATGCAGGAAGACATATCGGCAACTAAAATTTTGTCGCCAACGTCGGGAATTTCGGGATATTTTGTACCGAAAATAGTGTTATTATAGCAAACATGAACATAGTCCGCATCCGCGCGAACCATATCGGGTGTAATTTTCGGTATGTACGCAAAAGTTCTGTCTTTAGAAGATGCAATACATTTCGCATCCCCGTATTTCTGAGCTTCTTCATATGCTTTTTTCGAGAACTGACCCGATACAACATAATCCGCTTTGCCCGAAACCATAAGGTTTAAGGGAACTGCTGCGAACTGAGTTGAAGCACCGCCCTGAAGGAAGAGCACCTTATAGTTATCAGGTATACTCATCAAAGTGCGGAGGTCTTTCTCTGCCTCTTTTATGATTGCATCATAAACTGCAGAACGGTGACTCATCTCCATTACCGACATTCCACTGCCGCCATAATTTGTCATCTCTTCCGCGCACTGCTCGAGCACCGGAAGTGGTAACATGGAAGGACCTGCTGAAAAATTAAATACTCTCTTCATTTTATACTCTCCTTTAATATAAAATTTACTTATTCATGATGGTGGTTGCAAGTTTCACAACATCCGTCGCAGGCTTTTTTTGTGATTTCATTTTCAACGCCCAGACGTTTGTAATAATCTGCAACTGCTGCTTCGATTGCTTCTTTTGCAAGCACCGAGCAGTGAATTTTCGCAGGGGGGAGTCCGCCAAGTTCGTCCACAACCTGCTGATTTGTTATTTTTAAAGCTTCTTCGATTGTCTTACCTTTGACCATATCGGTAGCAACCGAGCTTGTTGCGATAGCCGCACCGCAACCAAATGTTTTGAAAGTGATGTCTTTTATAATATCATCTTCAATATACATATACATTTTCATGATATCGCCGCATTTTGCATTGCCGACGGTACCGATTGCATTGGCATTTTCCAGCTCACCGCTGTTGTGCGGATTGGAAAAATGTTCCATTACTTTTTCAGTATACATAGCTTACCTCCTGATTTTATTCTTCCCACAGGGGAGAAAGTGACCTGAGCTTTGAAACAATTTCTTCAAGCTTATTAACAAAATAATCTATTTCCTCGTATGTGTTATCCTCAGAAAGAGTCACACGAATACTTCCGTGTGCAATTTCGTGGGGAAGACCTATCGACAAAAGAACGTGTGAAGGGTCGAGAGACTGGGATGCGCACGCACTTCCACTTGAACACGCAATCCCTGCCATATTCAGCATCAGAAGCAGACTTTCACCTTCAATACATTCGATTGAGAAGTTTGCATTGCCGGGCAATCTTTTTGTAAGATGACCGTTCACTCTCACACGCGGTATTCTTGACATAACGCTTGTGATAAGATAATCACGCATTTCGGCAATCTGCAGACGATTTTCGTCCATCGTCATACATGCAGTTTCAAGAGCTGCCGCCATACCTGCCATATAAGGCACATTTTCCGTGCCGGCACGTTTGCCACGTTCCTGACCGCCGCCGTCAATGAGGTTATTGATTTTTAATCCTTTTTTGATATAAAGAGCTCCGATACCTTTAGGGCCGTGGAACTTATGTGCCGAGAGCGACATCATATCCACCGCAAGCTCTTTCACATTAATGGGCACAATACCCACCGCCTGAACGGCGTCTGTATGAAATCTTACGCCTTTTTCAGCCGCAACCTGCGCGATTTCAGCAATGGGCTGAATAGTACCTATTTCATTATTTGCAAACATCACGGAAACAAGAATTGTTTTATCCGTAATGGCATTTCTTATATCTTCGGGCGAAATAATTCCTTTTTCGTCCGGTTTTACATAAGTAACTTCAAACCCTTCTTTTTCAAGAGCCTGACAGCTGTGAAGCACCGCGTGATGTTCAAAAGCTGTGGTTACAATATGATTTCCTTTGTCTTTCAATGCAAGTGCTGTGCCTTTAATAGCCCAGTTGTCAGCCTCACTTCCGCCGGAAGTA
>JAFYVD010000012.1 GCA_017558425.1 Clostridia bacterium
CCAAGACAGTATGGTATTGCACAAGGTCACAAGCATCTAAGGAAATGGTTAAAATAAGCGGTATTGAAAATGCGCCTATATTCAGCCCTATAGTTGCTGATTTTTACAGCGGTATGGAAGTTACGGTTCCGCTTTTCACAAAAGATATCAAAGGAACTGTGGCCGACATTGCTGAAATTTACAAAAATCTTTACACCGGCAAGCTGATTCATTTCAATGAAAAGGCCGACGAAGAAGGTTTCCTCTCTGCGGCGGCATTCTCGGGTAGAGACGATATGGAAATCACCGTCACCGGTAACGAGGACAGAATTTTGCTCACTTCAAGATTCGATAACCTTGGCAAAGGTGCTTCGGGCGCAGCAATTCAAAATATGAATGTTAAATTAGGACTTGCGGAAGACACCGGTCTTAGTATATAATATATAGGAACTAAAAAAGGAAGGTATTTGAACATGAAAATTATATCAGGCGGTGTTACCGCTCCAAAAGGATTTACTGCAAACGGTATCCATTGCGGAATCAGAAAAAATAAAACAAAACGCGACGTAGCACTTATCTTCAGTGAAGTGAAAGCAAGTGCTGCAGCAGTTTATACCGCAAACCTTGTAAAAGGTGCACCTATCGAAGTTACAAAAAAGAACATTGCCGACGGCAAAGCTCAGGCAATGATTTGCAACAGCGGTAACGCTAACACTTGTAACGCCGACGGTATGGAAGTTGCCGAAAAAATGAGCACACTTACAGCTGCTCAGCTTGGCATTGACCCCACAGATGTTGTGGTTGCTTCCACAGGTGTAATCGGTCAGCCGCTTGATATTACACCCATTGCAAACGGCATGCCCGAACTTGTAAAAGGTCTGTCCGAAACAGGTAGCGACCTTGCTGCCGAAGGCATTATGACTACCGACATTGCAAAAAAAGAGATTGCCGTCGAATTCACCATCGGCGGAAAAGTTTGCCGTATGGGCGGTATCGCAAAGGGTAGCGGTATGATTCACCCCAACCTCGCTACAATGATTGTTTTCATCACAACCGACGCGGCTATTTCTCCCGCTATGCTTCAGAAAGCACTTTCGGGCGATGTTCAGAATACATTTAATATGATCAGCGTTGACGGAGACACTTCCACCAACGACACGGTTGCAGTGCTTGCAAACGGTATGGCAGGCAATGCCGAAATCACAGAGGAAAACGAAGATTTCGAAGATTTTATGGCGGCTCTCAATACAGTTAACGTTCACCTCTGCAAAATGATTGCGGCTGACGGCGAAGGTGCAACAAAACTTCTTGAATGTGCAGTTTCGGGCGGTAAAACTCTTGAAATTACAAAAACAGTTGCAAAAAGCGTTATCTGTTCAAGCCTTCTCAAAGCAGCTATGTTTGGTGCAGACGCTAACTGGGGACGCGTTCTTTGTGCAATCGGTTACAGCGGCGCAGATGTTGACGTTACAAAAATTGACGTTTCCTTTAAATCTGCAAAAGGCACAATTGACGTTTGCAAAATGGGCGCAGGCGTTCCTTTTTCTGAAGAAAAAGCAGCTGAAGTTCTCGGCGAAAAAGAAATTGAAATTGCAGTTAATCTGAATGACGGCGAATTTGCCGCTTCTGCCTGGGGTTGCGACCTCACTTACGATTATGTAAAAATCAACGGCGATTACCGTACCTGATGAAAGGATTTGAGAATATGGATATCAATTTTTCCAATGCACAGCGTGCCGAAGTTTTAACTCAGGCGCTCCCCTACATTAAAGAATATAACGGCAAAGTTGTTGTTGTTAAATACGGCGGCAACGCTATGATTAACGAACAGCTCAAACAGCAGGTTATGGAAGATATCGTTCTTCTGTGGCTGATTGGCGTAAAAATTGTTCTGGTTCACGGCGGTGGTCCCGAAATTTCCGAGCTTATGGACAAGCTCGGCAAAAAGCCTGAATTTGTGGACGGACTCAGAGTTACCGACAAAGAGACTATGGATATTGTTCAGATGGTTCTTGCCGGCAAAGTTAACAAAGGTCTTGTAACTCTGCTTGAAACCAAAGGCGGCAAAGCTATGGGTATTTCGGGTATGGACGGCAGACTTATCGAAGCTAAAGTTAAAAACGAAAAGCTTGGTTATGTCGGTTCAATCACAAATGTAAACATTCAGCCCGTTGTTGACCTTATGGATAACGGATATATCCCCGTAATCTCAACTGTAGGTTGCGACAAAGAGGGTAATACATACAACATCAACGGCGACACTGCCGCAGCCTTCATTGCAGGTGCTCTGGGTGCAGAAAGCCTTATTATGATGACAGACATTGCAGGCGTTTTACGCGACAAAGACGACCCGTCAACACTCATCCCCGAAATCACAATTTCGGATGCGGCAGACCTTCAGGAAGAAGGCGTGATTTCCGGCGGTATGATTCCCAAGGTGGAATGTTGTATTGAAGCTATAAACAAAGGCGTTAAAAAAGTATTTATTATGGACGGCAGAGTGCCTCATTCCATCCTGATGGAAACTCTCACAAACGAAGGTGCCGGTACCATGGTAAGAGGTGACAAATAATGAGCATGCAGGCTAACGATAAACTTTATATTGCAAATACATATAACCGTTTCCCGGTTGAAATAGTTTCAGGTAAAGGTTCCGTTGTTAAAGATGCAGACGGCAAAGAATATATTGATATGGGTTCGGGTATCGGCGTTACCGCTTTTGGTCTTGCCGACGAAAAATGGGCAGAGGCGGTTACCGCTCAGGTGAACACGCTTCAGCATATGTCCAATCTCTATTATACCCAGCCTTGCATAAAGCTCGCAGAGCTTTTGTGCAAAAAAACAGGTATGAGCAAAGTATTTTTCTGCAACTCGGGTGCTGAATCAAACGAATGTGCCATCAAAGTTGCAAGAAAATATGCGGCAGAAAAAAAAGGTGCTGAATACAGCACAATTATTACTCTTGAAAACAGTTTCCACGGCAGAACACTCACCACCCTTTCCGCTACAGGTCAGGACCATTATCACGAGCTGTTCCAGCCGCTGACACCCGGGTTTGTTCACACTCCCGCCGGCGACCTTGAAGCTCTCAAGAAAACGGCACTTGAAAACAAAACAGCCGGCATCCTGATTGAATGTATTCAGGGCGAAGGCGGTGTTATTGCCCTTGACGAAGATTTCGTAAAAGGCGCGTATGAATTTGCCAAAGAAAACGACATTGTTTTTATGGTGGATGAGGTTCAGACAGGTAACGGCAGAACAGGCGAGCTTTACGCTTTTATGAACTACGGAATCCTCCCCGACGTTGTTTCCACAGCCAAAGGTCTTGGCGGCGGTCTTCCGCTCGGCGCAACTCTTATGGGAGAAAAAGTTCAGTCAGTTCTCGGATTTGGCGACCACGGTTCAACCTTCGGCGGCAACCCCGTTTGCTGTGCAGGTGCAATCAGCATCATTGAAAGAATTGACGACAACCTTCTTTCCGAAGTTAAGGAAAAAAGCAAATATATTTTCGACACTCTTTCAGGCGCCAAAGGCGTGGAGGGCGTAAGCGGCATGGGTCTTATGGTTGGTATTAAAACCACCGCTCCCGCAGGCGATGTTCTGAAAAAATGTATGGAAAAAGGCATCCTTTGCCTCACTGCGAAAGACAAAGTACGACTTCTTCCCGCCATCAACATTCCGTTTGATGTGCTGAAAAAAGCTATTGAAACTATAAAAGAAATTTGTGCGGAGGTAGCTCAGTAATGAATTTAAAAGGTAAAAGTTTTTTAAAACTTCTTGATTTTACTCCTGAAGAAATCGGCGGTCTCATAGACCTTGCCGCTCAGCTGAAAACTCAGAAAAAAGCGGGTATTCCCCACCGTCTCTGCGAAGGAAAATCCATTGCCCTTGTTTTCGAAAAAACAAGTACAAGAACCCGTTGTGCATTCGAAGTTGCAGCTGCCGACCTTGGTATGCACCCCGTTTATCTTGACCCCAAAGCTTCTCAGATAGGCAAAAAAGAAAGCATTGCCGACACAGCAAGAGTTCTGGGCAGAATGTTTGACGGTATTGAATACCGCGGTTTCGGTCAGGAAATTGTTCAGGAACTTTCCGATTACGCAGGCGTACCTGTGTGGAACGGGCTCACAAACGAGTTCCATCCCACACAGATTCTTGCAGACTTCCTGACAATCAAAGAACATTTCGGCGATCTGAAGGGCAAAACTCTCGTTTATATGGGCGATGCAAGATATAATATGGGTAATTCTCTTATGGTAGGTTGTGCAAAAATGGGTATGAATTTCGTAGCCTGTGCACCCGAAAAATATTTCCCCGACAAAGCTCTGGTTTCCCAGTGCGAAGCCATCGCAAAAGAAACAGGTGCCACACTTTCATTCATCACAGACCCGATTAAAGCCACAAAAGGTGCTCACGTAATTTACACGGACGTTTGGGTTTCAATGGGCGAGCCTGACGAAGTGTGGAAAGAAAGAATTGAAGATTTAACTCCTTACCGAGTTACAAAAGAGCTGATGGACAACGCAGGAAGCCAGTGCAGATTTATGCATTGTCTCCCCGCATTCCACGACCTTAAAACCACAACAGGCAAGGAAATTTACGATAAGTTCGGCATCGACTGTATGGAAGTTACCGACGAGGTTTTCGAAAGCAGTCAGTCAATCGTGTTTGACGAAGCTGAAAACCGTATGCACACAATTAAAGCTGTTATGGCAGCGACACTATAAAAATTCAGGGCTGTAAAAAACAAAAAGTTTTTTACAGCCCATTTTTCATATATTGTTTGGGTGATACTCCTATTTTTTCTTTGAAAACCTTGGAAAAATACATTCTGTCGCCATATCCGCAAAGGGATGCAATTTCTTCCACACTTTTATCATTTTGCTCCATTAAAACACAAGCGTTGTTCACCCTCACCATATTGAGGTACTCCCTCACGCCCATCCCGAACAGCTTTTTAAAAGCTGACGAAATATAATTTTTATTATAACAGAACTTTTCCGCAAGCATTTCAAGCGACAAATCAGAATCCGAAAAATTTATATCAATATACTTTTTTATTTCCGGCATTCTGTTCCCTGCTCCCTCTTTTGTCCGGTTATCTGCCATCAGAACTCTGTTGCCGATTGCGGCAAATGTCTGCATTAAAAGTCCTTCACTTAAAATATCAACAACTTCATTTTTATAATTTATACCCTTTTTCCAGGTTTCGCAGAGTTCGGGAAAATCTTCAAAAACAAAATTTCTGCGGTTTATTCCAATTTGTTCCATTATTGCGTTGCCGCGAATCCCCATAAAGCTGATATACATATATGCAAAATTTTCTGTATCATAAAAAGTATACGAAACCGCAGGCAATATAAAAAATATATCATCCCGCTTAAGTTCTTTTTCAACGCCGCCAAGACATATTTTTGCTTTTCCTCGCGCCACTATGCAGGCTTTATATAGCGGTTCTGTTATGGCACCGCTTACAGTATGATTTTTTGTTTCATAAACAAAATTTATGGTTTGCACCGGGTCGGGAGAGCAATTCACCGACACAAACCTGCAAATGTTATCCATATCATTCGCCTCGTTTTTTTATCACTTTCGCCGGACTTCCAACCGCCACCGAATAAGGCGGAATGGCTTTTACAACAGTTGAGCCCGCACCAATTACACTACCGTCTCCTATATCCCCGCTATACATCACATTCACACCCATACCAATGTAGCAATCCTGCCCAATGGTAACCTTTTTAGAATGACCTCCCTGATGCCAGATAATGTCATTCTTATCATCAAATTTATGAGAATACGGAGTAATCGTAATATTCTGTGCCATAAGTGTGTTATCGCCAATTTCAAGACCTTTATGTCCGAACAGGGTTGTCCCCGTACCGATATAAACCGTTTTTCCGATTTTTATATACCCTTCGTCAACCGTCTGGGTGTCAAGATAAACCCGCTCACAGATATAGCTGCCGTCACCTATCTCAACTCCGCCGTCGCCTCTGGCAATTATCGTCACATCATCATAAATGGTCACATTGTCGCCAATGGTAATCCATTGCGGATTAACAAATTTTACTCCTGTGCCGATTTTTACATTTTTGCCCATGGCTTTAAGGATACTACCGTAATATTCATCTCTCACCTGAGCACCATACTCGGACGGGTCATTTAAAAAGAGGAATTTTAAAAATTCCTCTTTCTGCTCAGGTGTCATATTGTTATATTTTTCTTCAAAAAACATCAGTATGCTACTCCCGACATTTTATTTTTTATATTTTCGTAAACTTCGTCGGGGATTTCGGGATTGCCTTTTGAGAAAACAGGAACAAGCATATCCCCTGCCACTTCGGGGTCTGTGCAGGTTGTGTCGTTGCGGAACTTATCACGCACCGCTTTATCTCTCAGGTTGGGAATTTCAAGAGGAATTCCGCCTGCAAGCACCGAACGGTATGCAAACATACCGGGCAGGAACATATCAAGCGCTTCATAAACATCAATGATGTCCGCATTCTCGTCTCCACGGATTTTTTCAATAAAGTGATACATTGAATAGAAGTCACTTCCACCATGACCGAAAGCCTCAGCCTTTGCAGTCAACTCGTCACGTGGTTTGTATCTCAGCACTCTTTTATTTCCCTGGTCTTTATATTCACCGGAATATTCGTCCACATTAACATAAATTGTACTGATAGCCGTTTCTCCTCCAAGTTCGGCATCCTCTCTGCCCGATTCCATTCTACCTTTTGAACCGTAAAGGCACCACCAGAGAGAATTTTTGTATAGTCCGCCATGGATACTTTTTACAATGGCACCATTTTCCATTGTAACCATTTCAATACCAAACAGACCGCTTTTTGACCCCATTCTGAGGTTGCGTTCTGTCATACCACTTTCAAATCCCACAACTTTTACAGGACGAAGCCCTGTAACGTGAATAATCGGGCCGAGTGAATGTGTGCAGTAAAATGTGGCGTACATACAGTTTCTCCAATGGTCTTTTTCGCCGTAAGTGATGTCCGGCCAGATATCTTCGCAGTTGTGAATATATTCACCTTCTGCATATTCCAACTCGCCCAGTTTGCCTTCCTGATAAAGTTTTTTCATTTCGTATGAAGCCTGCATATAGCAGTAGTTTTCGCCATAAGCATAAATTTTGCCCGTTTGTTCAACAGTTTCAATAAGTTCAACCGCTTCCTTCATAGTCTGGCAAGGAAGCACTTCGCTGTAAACGTGTTTGCCTTCCTTCATCGCCTTAATGGCAAAAGGCGCATGCTGATGCGCATAGTTCGCCAGAACCACCGCATCCATATCATGTTTTATAAATTCATCAAAATCTTTATAATAAGCAATGTCAAGATGTTTATGTTCCTCTTTCTGCTTATCAAGAAGCTTCTCGTTTTTGTCGCAGATTGCGACAAGCTCTGCATTGTCTGTGCCAAGACAGAAGTTTATCATCTGTTTGCCTCTGTATGCACCAACAACACCAACTTTGATTTTTTTCATACTAACACCTCCGTTTAAAATTATAACACCGCCACATCTGCTTTAAAATAGAATTATTCCATATTTTTGTGAAATTTTCTCATGTTTTTCAGTTTAACATATCCGCAGCAAAGTACGATGGAAACAGTATATACAACCACTGTCCTTATCGGATATGTGAATTTTTCAGCGTAAATCTCAAGATATGCCATAAGATGGTTTATTAAAAATATAAAGAAACAATGTGACAGATAAATATAATAACTTGCACCATCTATGTTCTTCACAAGTTTATTCTCTGCAAATTTCTTTGTTTTTCCCGCAAGTCCGTAAACAAACAGAATTGCAAAAACACTATATAGAATGTGAACCTGGTCAAGGAGATATATTTTCGCAAGTGCTCTGTAGCACGTATAGCTCATCACAAGGTCAACTGCCGCAAGCAGAACAAATATGGCTGTGATGGCTTTAAATCTCTTGCGTACAAACTCACCGAACTTTTCAAAGTTTGCACCGGCATAAGCACCCATTGCAAAATACACAAGATATGACGTGAAAAGTCTGTCATTTCCGCCAAATATCAACCCCGGCTTTATAAATTTCAGCACCGACGGCAACAGCGAAAACGCCACCGTCGCCAGAAGCGACAGCACTATCGCCACAGACGGTTTCATTTTTTTGCAAAGGAAAACCCAAAGAGGCATCAGAATATAAAACTGCATTATCACAGGCACAAAATATAAATGCCCCACAAGGTCGCCAAGCAGTATATGTTTCAGAATTGCCAATGTGTGGTTTTGCTCGGGTAAAAATTTCAATACAATGAATAAACCGTAATAAAGCACCACCCATAAAACATAGGGCAGGTACACCTTTGTTATTTTGCCAAGATAAAATCTTTTCAGATCAGGTTTTTCCGCCATGGTGTAAATCATTTTAAACCCCGACAGGAAAATGAATCCCTGTGTTGCAAAGGAGCTGAGTCTCCAACACACCATCACAACAAGATATCCTATACTTTCGTGTCTCAGCGCCATAAGCGGGCGGGAGGAAACGTGAATGAAAATAACCAGCATTGCAAAAAGGACGTTCAGCAAGCTGAGTTCTTCTATTCTTTTTTTCAAACCCAAACCTCTCTTTCCGAAAAAAGCCGGCTCAACTATATTGAACCGGCTGTTTCCTTGTTTTAATTAGTCGTCGATAGAGTTATCTGTTGCTTTATCAAATATTGCAATAACTTCCTGAGAAGGTTTCTTGTCAATAAGAGAAACTACAACTGCAAAGATTGCACAAACGATAAATCCGGGGATGATTTCGTAGATACCTGTTGAGGACAGGCAAAGCAACCATACGATGTCAACAATTGAACCGGCGATAATACCTGCTACAGCACCGCTGTATGTAAATCTTTTCCAGAAAAGCGAAAGAAGAATTACAGGTCCGAATGCTGCACCGAAAAGTCCCCATGCATTTTCAACCATGTTCATGATTGCCTGTGCACCTTTACCGCCGTCATTAGCGATGAAGAACGCTACAATTGCAACGATAACAACTACAAGTCTGCCCACCCAGAGAATTTCTTTTTCAGAAGCATTTTTTCTGATAAGGGGTTTGTAGATGTCACTTGTGAAGGATGAAGATGCAACAAGAAGCTGAGAGTCAGCAGTTGACATTGAAGCTGCAATGATTGCTGCAAGGAGGATACCTGCAACAAATCCGGGGAAGAGAATTCTTGCGAGCTGAATGAATACCAGTTTCTGGTTACCTGCTGTAAGAAGTTCTTCGCCAACCAGCATTCTGCCGAGGTACGCAATCATAATTGCTGCAAGGAGGGAAATTACAACCCAGATAATTGCAACGATTGCACTCTTTTTAACCATTGAGGGTTTTTCAATGGACATAAATCTTACGATAATGTGAGGCATACCAAAGTATCCGAGACCCCATCCGAGACCTGAAAGGATTTCTTTCCAACTTGCGCCGAAAAGGTTTGTTGTGAAAGCACATTCAACTGTGTTTCCGCCTTCAACATAAGAATAAACCTGGTTGAGTGAGGATGTATCAAGAGTTTTTGTTGCAACAATAACAATCGGAACTGCCATAAGTGCAACAAGCATCAGGATACCCTGGAAGAAGTCTGTCCAGCAAACAGCTTTGAAGCCGCCGAGGAATGTGTAAATAAGAATGATTGCTGCAAAAATAATCATTGCCGCGTCATCGCCGAGGCTCGGGAAAAGTGTTGTGAACACTGTTGTCCCTGCAGAGAACGCAGAAGCAACATAAATTGTGAAGCTTATCAAAAATACGATAGCACAAACAATTTTAAGAACAGAGCTTTTCGCCATAAATCTGTTTGTGAGGTACTGAGGAACTGTAATCGCATCGCCCGAAGCTGCAGAGAATTTTCTCAGTCTTTTCGCAACGATAATCCAGTTAGCCGCAGTACCGATTGCAAGGCCGATACCAATCCAAGCCTGACCGAGACCAAACGCAAGAATGCTACCCGGCAGACCCATTAAAAGCCAAGCACTCATGTCAGATGCCTGTGCGCTGAGAGCTGTTACCCACGGACCCATGCTGCGTCCGCCAAGAAAATATTCTTTTTCGCCCTGGTTTTTGGATTTGATAAAGAACCAGAAACCAATGGCAAGCATTGCTACGAAATAAAGTACAAATGCTATAATTTCACCCATGATTTTTTCTCCTTTTCATGTATAAATTTTCAATATGCATATCATTATACCACATAAATTTACAAAAATCAATAGAGAACTGAGTATAGACTATAGTCTGTACTCAGTTCTCTTGTTTTGCTTGCTATTTTATTAATTTCAGCTAATTTTAAGGCTGAACGATTTTATAAACGTATTTTAGACAAAAACATAGGCATGAGGTCTGCGGCATATCTTCTGAGTGAATATTCCCCATTGCAAAGGCACCAGTCGTACATCAGTGCCCTTTCGCAAAGTGCGTACATTTTCACAATCTCATTCGCAGCCATATCGGTTCTTATCTCGTTTTTTTGTTGTCCTTCAGAAATTATCTGCTTTAAAAGTTTATAATAAACCCTGCTTCTGTCCAGCAGATGCTTGTCCCCTTTTGTAACAAGTTGAGTGGACAAAAGTCTTGAAAGCAGGCTGATCGAAATGCTGTCCTCAATCATCCCAAAAAGCTCCTGATTCAGGAAAATCAATTTGTCAAATGTATTCATATCATCAGGAATTTCAAGTTCTTCATACTTTTCATCAAACAGATAGGACAGCGAACCAAGCAGAGCGTCCTTGCCTTCAAAATAATGATAGAACGAACCTTTAGAGGTTCCCGATTCTTCAATTATTTCCTCAACCGTCGTGTCATCATAACCCTGCTGATAAAAAAGTTTCCACGCCGCAGAAACTATTTTACTTTTAGTGTTTTTTGAGGTTTTTTTCATAATTTATGCCTCTTTCTTTTTAAATGCAAGTCCCGAAAGGATTGCTATTGAAATAACCGAAATTACCACCCAGGAAATATACATGGGCGAATAACCCCAGTTTTTTATCATTATACCAAAAACCAGTGAACCGATTCCGGCACCGCCGTATGTTGCAAAGTCCATAAGTCCGCTCACCGACGCCACGTTGCCCGTCTGCGCATATCTGATGGGGTAAATTGACAGAATGGATGTGTTTATCACAGACACAAGAGCATAAATCATACTCAGCGAAACCACCGCCAGAACAGGCGATTTTATGTCAAAGCAAAGCGGTAGTATAAACAGTGCACAAAGTGTAAATGCCAGAACGGAAACGATATGCTCGTGCTCTTTGCACATTTTGAAAAGTGCAGGATAAATAAGTCTGCCAACAAAGCCTATCAGCGGAATAAACAGCACAAAATTGGCACTGTCACCAAGATTGATGCCGAAACAATCCACAAAATAAACAGTCATCCAAAGGCTGATGTTATCTTTAATCACACCGTGCAGAAGAGCAGGTATAATTATCAGCAGAATTTCTTTGTTTTTCAAAAGTCCAAAAACCGAAATGTGTTTTTTCTCGGTTTTAGCTTCAGGAATTATATTCTTTGTCGAAAGCAGCACCGCGCCGCTCATTACAAGCGTAATTCCGCCCGGAATGAGAAATGCAAAATTCACACCGAGATTATCCACCACCCAGGTGTTAAGCACAATACCCACGATGTTCCCTGTCGCAACCGATGTTACCATATAGGAAACCATTTTCTTTGCTTTTTCTTCGGGATAAATTTCGGACACTACGCAAAGCACCGAGCTCCAGAGCATTGACTGCGCAAAAGCATTCGCGCCCCACAGAAGCACAATTCCCCAGAACGGAGGAAGCACGCCGATACAAAGGTTGCTGACACTTGCTATAACAAGTCCCGTACATATCATTTTATAAGGCGCAACCTTGTCGCCAAGTCCGCCGTTAATCAGTCTGCCGCAGGCATAAATCACCGAAAACACGCTTCCCAGAAGTCCTATCTGTGCCGTATCCGCTATTCCAAGGTCCACAAACACAGGGGCAGCAACCGACAGGTTAAGTCTGGCTATGTAGATTGCAGTATATGCAAGATATACAATTGCAAAAATTATACTTTTCTTTTTCATTTTTCTCACCTAATATCTTATTGAATTTATAAGTTCTCTTGTTTTAACCGAGCGTTCATACGCTTCTTCGTAATCTTTCGCCGACAAAGCCACCGTTATGGTATCAATCACGCTAAAATGCGCAATTCTCGCCGACGTCGCCTCAACAGGATACTGAATTTCGTCCGAAAAAATTTCTATCGGCAAATCGCAAGCCTTTGCAATTGGACTGTCTGCAAAACTTGTTATACAAACGGTTTTTGCACCATTTTCCGCCGCAAGTTTTAACGCATCCACCGTCGCAACGGTCCTCCCGCTGTGCGAAATCCCGATTGCCACGTCCCCTTTTTTCACATTCATCGCAGACGTTTTCATAAACACCACATCGGTAAAACTTGTGGCATTATATCCGAGATTCATCAATCTGTACTGAAAATCGTTCACCACTACAGCCGACGTACCAACTCCGTAAATATAAACGTTTTTCGCATCCGCAAGCAAATCCACCACCGCCTGCAACGCCTGTCTGTCAATCTTTTCCGCTGTATCGTGCAACGTTTTCACATTTGCCGAAAACACCTTGTCAAGAATGTCGCTGGCGTTATCTTCAGGGTAAATGTAGGGCACAAAATTCAGTTTTTTATTTTTCGAAAGCTCCACCGCAAGGCTGAGCTTGAGCTTGGAAAATCCGTCAAACCCCGCCGTTTTGCAGAAACGAACTATTGCAGATTTCGCACATCCCGCGATACTTGCCAGCTCGTCCGCCGTCAGATTCACCGTTTTTTCGCTGTTTTTCAAAACAAAATCTGCAATTTTCTTTTCTGTTTTGGTGAAACGCTCGTATTTACTTTTAATGGAATGTAAACAAGCTTTTTCCAAATTAACCCTCCATTTTGCCGACAAGGTGTTTACCAACTTTAACCCCGTATTTCATCATATCAAACAACAGTTCTTCGGGCAGTTTACCAAGGCAATGCACAAGCTCAAGGTTAAATACGCCGTTATATTCCTGCTTTTTCAGCGTCGACATAATGTTATCCCAGTTAAAAGCGCCGACATAGGGCATCTGATGCATATCGCCTTTGTAGTCATTATCGTGAACGTGGAGACATCCGATATATTCCTTTTTTACAGCAAGCAGAAATTCCTCAGGCTCATATCCCGTCAATGCCGCATGTCCGATATCTATACATCCTGTGAACCACTTTGAACCAAGTCTGTCAATCATCGCATTCAGCTTTTCGGGAGAGCCGATTCGCTCTCTTGAATAGCAGTTGCGTTTTGTATCGCGTACAGGAAGGTTTTCCACCGCAATTTTTATGCCGAATTTTTCCGCATATGGTTCAAGTGTTTTATAATATTGATAGTTGTATTCGTCGTTATCAACATCAAGCGGTGTATTAACAGCGTGAACAACAATCATTTCAGCTCCAATTATCGCCGACGCTTCCATTGAGCGAACAACAACATCATAATTGTGTTCCGAAACATCCATTTTCTGGCCATATTCAAATGCAAACGGAGCGTGAGTCTGCACTATATCAAGCCCGTTTTCCTCAATGCACGCCTTGATTTTATACGCATAGTCCTTGTATTCATCATTTAAAATAGGCTCGTCGTGCGGTATACTGCAATATGTAAAATCAACCGCATCATAACCCGCCTCTTTTATCATTTCAATTGCCTTGAAATCCCCTACCTTTTTGCGAATCCCAAGTGTTTCAACCGATATTTTCATATTTCTACCCCTTTTTTAGAACAAAGTTCTGTTTTTCAGTTATTTTTAGAACAAGTTTATAATACCATATTTTCCGTATGTTGTCAACTTTCTTTTAACGAAAAACCCCGGACTGAAGTTCAGTCCGGGGCAATATATTAGGATCTGTCGTCTACATAGAGTACGCGAACTCCGTCTGCAGGAGCTTCTGCTTTTTTCTCTGTTTTGCCGTCTCTTACATCAAAGAACTTTGTAGCAACCTGCGGGAAAAGTGCATAACTGAGCACGTCTTCTTCCTGTTTCGCTCTGTCGCCAAGTTCCTTTTTATAATTCTCAAGCTCGGGTGAAAGGAGGTCTGCAGGTCTGCAAGTGATAACTTCATCGTCACCAATAGCTTTTTTTCTTACCTCTTCATTCACTTCGCCGGGAAGCTGACCATACTCACCACGGAGCAGACCTTTTGATTCTTTGGGAACCATTTTATATCTCTCGCCGGCAAGAACGTTCATAACAGCCTGAGTACCTACAATCTGGCTTGTAGGTGTTACAAGCGGAGGATAACCAAAATCTTTTCTTACTCTCGGAATTTCCGCAAGAACATCATAATATTTATCTTCTGCATTAGCCTGTTTCAGCTGGGACAGAAGGTTTGAAAGCATACCGCCGGGCACCTGATAGAGCAGAGTATTTGTGTCAACCGAAAGAACTTTCGGATTGAGGATTCCTTCTTCCATCAGTTTGTTCGCAACTTTTCTGAAGTGTGCCGCAATGTCAGAGAGCTTCGAAAGGTCAAGTCCTGTGTCTCTTTCTGTGCCCTGAAGAGTTGCAACAAGTGCTTCTGTTGCAGGCTGAGCTGTACCGTTACCCATAGGAGAAAGCGCACAGTCAACAATGTCAACGCCTGCCTGAGCAGCCATAAGGTTAACCATATCTCCTGTACCTGTTGTATTATGAGTGTGGAGATGAATGGGAACTTTAACTTCGCTTTTGAGTGCTTTTACAAGTGCAAAAGCATCGTAAGGCAGAAGCAGGTTTGCCATATCCTTGATACAGATGGAATCTGCACCCATATTTTCAAGTTTTTTAGCAAGTTTCACAAAATATTCATGGTCGTGAACGGGGCTTGTTGTATAGCTGAGCGCCGCTTCGCAGTGACCTTTATATTTTTTTGTGTATTTAATTGCCGCCTCTAAGTTTCTTGTATCGTTGAGAGCGTCAAAAATTCTTACAACATCAATACCGTTTTCGATTGATTTTTTAACAAACTGTTCAACCACGTCGTCGGCATAATGTTTGTAACCGAGGATGTTCTGACCTCTGAAAAGCATCTGGAGCTTTGTGTTGGGCATATGTTTTTTGAAAGTTCTGAGTCTTTCCCACGGGTCTTCATCCAGGAATCTCATACAGGCATCAAAAGTTGCACCGCCCCAACATTCGAGCGACCAGTAACCAACTGCATCCAGCTTTTCAAGAACAGGAATCATATCTTCAATTCTCATTCGTGTAGCTGCCTGAGACTGGTGAGCGTCACGAAGGATTGTATCTGTAATATATAATTTTGTCATTGTTCATTAACCTCCGAAAAGTGAAAGGAATACGCCTGCCGCAATAGCACTGCCGATTACACCTGCAACATTCGGGCCCATAGCGTGCATCAAGAGGAAGTTTGAAGGATTTTCCTTCTGACCAACCACCTGGGATACACGGGCTGCCATAGGAACTGCAGATACGCCGGCACTACCGATAAGCGGGTTGATTTTATTTTTCTTTGTGAACAGGTTCATAAATTTAGCAAGCAGAACGCCGCCGGCTGTACCGAATCCAAACGCCACAATACCCATTGCAATAATGCAGAGTGTGAGCGGTTTGAGGAATGTATCGGCAGTAGCTGTTGCACCAACCGAAACGCCCAGGAATACAGTAACAATGTTCATCAGCTCGTTCTGAACTGTTTTGGAAAGTCTTTCTGTAACGCCGCATTCTTTAAGAAGGTTACCAAGCATAAGCGCACCTACAAGCGGAGTCGCGGAAGGAACTATCATAGATACAAAGAATGTAACAACGATGGGGAAAATGATTTTTTCTGTTTTTGAAACTTCTCTTAAAGGTTTCATAACAATCTGGCGTTCCGCTTTGGTTGTGAGCAGCTTCATAATGGGAGGCTGAATAACGGGGACGAGCGCCATATAAGAGTATGCCGCAACGGCAATAGGTCCGAGATATTCGGGCGCAAGCTTTGAAGTTACAAAGATTGCTGTAGGACCGTCCGCACCGCCGATGATACCAACAGACGCCGCAACGTTGTTAAGTGCATCACCCACAATAGTGCTGTCAACAAGGGGGAACAGAAGTTTTACACCAAGGAATGTAAGGAAAATACCAAGCTGAGCTGCAGCACCTAAAAGAAGGCTTTTGGGGTTTGCAATCAGCGGACCAAAGTCTGTCATAGCGCCAACGCCGATGAAGATAAGGCAAGGGTAAATTCCAAGTTTTACACCAAGGTATAACACGTCAATAAGGCCGGGCTGAACTGTTGTGCCGTCTGCAAGGGGAATACCTGTTCCGAACATTTCCCAGTGAACATGTCCGCCTGCAAAAAGCTGTTCGTGATACATATCAGCACCGAGAAGGTTGGTGAGCAGCATACCGAATGCGATGGGAAGCAGCAAAAGCGGCTCAAACTTTTTAACAATAGCAAGATACAGGAGCAGGCAGGCAACAAGAACCATCACAAGAGACATCGGGTTCTCAAACAGTCTGTAAAAGCCTGTTTCCTGAACAAAATTCATAAAAGCATTCATATCTTATCCTCCACAAGACTTATGCAATAGTGCAGAGAACTGTACCTGTTTCAACTGTAGCACCCTGATTTACAGAAACTGCAGAAACTGTACCGTCACAAGGAGCACAGATTTCATTTTCCATTTTCATAGCTTCGAGAATCATAAGTACATCGCCTTTTTTTACAGCGTCACCCGCTTTAACATTTACAGCGAGGATTGTGCCGGGCATGGGGCTGTTTACAGATTCGC
>JAFYVD010000013.1 GCA_017558425.1 Clostridia bacterium
ATATTAAAGAGATGATTGTTCAGATTATTAGTATTAAAATTGATGATAATGTATTCTTTGAAATAGTTGGTATTGAAACAATTATTGCCGAAAACATAGAAAAACTTGTTAAAAACGTGGGTAATATCGCTCTGAGATATTCGGGCGACTCCATTACCGCAGTTTTTGCCGGGGTGACCACCGTGGCAAGAGGCGTTATCAACATTATCCTTGGATTTATTATATCCATTTACATGCTCTACGGCAAAGAAAAATTTATCCGTCAGGGCAAAATGATTGTACGAGCTTTTGCAAAACCCGATGCGGCGGACAAAATCATTGGCGTTGCAGCTGATGCGCACCAGATTTTCTCCGGTTTTATCGGAGCGAAAATTGTTGACTCCCTCATTGTGGGAATTATATGCACAATCGGTATGTGGATTCTTCGCCTGCCTTATGCAGAGCTTATCGGATTTATCATAGGTATGTCCAACCTGATACCTTATTTCGGTTCCTGGCTGGGCGGCATTGTTGCAACCCTTATGATAATGGTGGTAAGTCCGCTCCAGGCGCTTTGGTTTGTGATTCTGGTGCTGGTACTTCAGCAGGTGGACAACAGTATTATTTCGCCCAAAATTTTGGGTGATTCAACAGGTATCTCGCCTTTTTGGACAATGTTTGCCATCATAGTGGGCGGCGGATTCTTCGGAATTGTGGGAATGCTTATCGGCGTGCCTGTATTTGCACTGTTTTATTCTCTTTTTTCTGCTTATATCAGAAGAAAAACAAATTAGTGCTTGCAAAAAAGCAAAAAGTATGGTAAAATATAAAATTGCAAAGGCTGTGAATGGGAAAAGTAGTCTGAAAAACGCACCAAGAGAGGAACCCGCCGGAGGCTGTGAGCGGTTCTGTGAAGGTTGTCGGATGAAGTTCGCCCGGGAGCTGCAGACCTGAACTTTTCAGTAGGGTCTGACGGGGTAGACCGTTATATCTTCCGAAAAGTGCCGGGGTTCCCCGGAATTTGGGTGGTACCGCGTAAGGAATTGTCCTTCCGTCCCAATGTGGGCGGAAGGGTTTTTGTTTTATAAATGTATAAAAGGAGAGATAAATATGAAAGAAATGCTGGAAAAAATTCAGTCAGCTGCAGAAGCTGAAATTGCCGGCATAAGCGCAGAACCTGAAAAGGCAATGGCTGAGCTGGAAAATTTAAGAATTAAATATCTCGGTAAAAAAGGCGAACTCACCGCTGTACTCCGTGGAATGGGTGCTCTTTCTGCTGAGGAAAGACCGCTTGTGGGCAAAATTGCCAACGAAGTTCGTGAATCTATTGAGCAGAAGCTTGACGCGGCAAAAACCGCGGTCGAATCCGCAATGTCCGCTCAGAAGCTTAAAGATGAAAAGATTGACGTTACCATGCCGGGCAAAAAAAGTCCTGCCGGCAGACTTCACCCCACCGCTCAGGTGCTTGAAGAAATTAAAGATATTTTTATCGGTCTTGGTTTCTCCATCGCGGAAGGTCCCGACGTTGAGCTGGATTATTACAATTTTGAAGCGCTCAACATCCCCAAAAACCATCCCGCCCGTGACACTCAGGACACTTTCTATATCAACGAAAACACAGTTCTGCGTACACAGACCTCGCCTATGCAGGTTCGTGTAATGGAAAAAACTCAGCCTCCCATCAGAATTCTGGCGCCCGGCCGAGTTTACAGAAGTGACGCTGTTGACGCAACTCACAGCCCTGTTTTCCATCAGATTGAAGGTCTTGTTGTGGACAAAGGCGTTACAATGGCAGACCTGAAAGGTACTCTTGACCTTTTTGCAAAAAAACTTTACGGTGAAGAAACTGTTACACGTTTCCGTCCCCACCACTTCCCCTTCACAGAGCCGTCCGCCGAAATGGACATCCGTTGCTTCAGCTGTGGCGGTAAAGGTTGCAGACTTTGTAAAAATGAAGGCTGGATAGAAATTCTCGGTGCCGGAATGGTTCACCCCAAGGTGCTGAAAAACTGCGGTATCGACCCTGAAATCTACAGCGGTTTTGCGTTCGGTATCGGTCTTGAGCGAATAGTTATGAGAAGATTTGATATCAGAGACCTTCGTCTCTTCTTTGAAAATGATATCAGATTCCTGAAACAGTTCTAAGGAGGGAAACGAAATGAAAGCATCAGTAAAATGGTTATGCGACTATGTTGATATAGCGGATGTTGAGCTCCGCGAACTTGCCGAAGCAATGACAATGTCCGGTTCCAAGGTTGAAGAAATCACAGAGCAGGGCGCAGAAATAAACAAAGTTGTTGCCGGCAGAATTTTAAAGAAAGAACACCATCCCGACGCTGACAAACTCTGGGTTTGTCAGGTGGACGTTGGTGCGGAAACAACTCAGATTGTAACAGGTGCACAGAATATCGAGGAAGGTATGCTTGTTCCCGTTGCACTTCATAAATCCACACTTCCCGGCGGCGTGAAAATCACAAAAGGCAAGCTCCGCGGTCAGGTTTCAAACGGTATGATGTGCTCTCACGAAGAGCTGGGCATTGAAATGTCCGACTATGCAGGTGCCTGCGAAGACGGAATTCTGGTGATTCTGGAAGATGTTCCCACAGGAACAGACATCAAAGAAGTGCTTTCCCTCAACGAAAAAATCGTTGAATTTGAAATCACTTCCAACCGTGCCGACTGCTTTGGCGTGCTCGGTCTTGCAAGGGAAGCTGCCGTTACTTTCGGCAAACCTTTTAACTACAAAAAACCCGTTGTAAAAGGCGGCGCTTCGGCTGACGGAGCGGAAATCAAGGTTACCGTTAAAGACTCCGAACTTTGTCCCAGATACGCTTGCCGCGTTGTTAAAAATCTTAAAATTGAAGAATCTCCCGCTTGGATTAAAGAACGCCTTAAAAGTGCAGGTGTGAGACCTATCAACAACATTGTTGACATCACAAACTTTGTTATGCTCGAATATGGTCAGCCCATGCACGCATTTGACCTGAGCTATATCAAAGGTAACGAAATTATAGTAAGAACTGCCGCAGACGGTGAAATTATCACAACTCTTGACGGCGAAGAACATAAACTTGATTCCTCAATGCTTGTAATTGCAGATGCAGAACGTGCTGTTGCTGTTGCAGGTGTTATGGGCGGTGAAAACTCCGAAATCACCGAAAATACAAAAACTCTCCTTTTCGAATCTGCTAACTTTGACGGTCCGTCTGTCAGAATCACAGCCAAAAAGCTTGGTATGAGAACAGAAGCTTCCGGCAGATACGAAAAAGGTCTTGACCCCAACATTGTTCCCGATGCACTTGACCGTGCTTGCGAACTTATCGAAATGCTGGGTGCAGGCGAAGTTACAGACGTTATGGAAGATGTTTACGGCAAAAAACGTGTGATGGAGCCCATCGAGTTCAATGCTGACAAAATCAACAGATTCCTCGGAACAGACATTCCCGAATCGGAAATGGTGAGAATCCTCACAGAGCTTGAATGTAAGGTTGAAGGCGACAAAGTTACTCCTCCCACCTTCCGTGCAGACCTTGAAGGTTTTGCGGATATTGCCGAAGAAGTTCTCCGTTTCCACGGTTATGACAAAATGCCCATGACTCTTCTCCGCGGCGATACAACAGCAGGCGGCAGAACTCTCCGTCAGGCACTGTCTTATAAAATCAAAAACATCCTGGTTGGCGCAGGCGCATATGAAATTCTCACATATTCATTCACCTCTCCCAAGAGTATGGATATGCTGAAAATTCCCGCAGATTCCGACCTTCGCAATGTTATAAAAATCATCAACCCGCTGGGCGAAGAAAACTCCATTATGAGAAGAACAACCGTGGGCTCGATGCTTGAAATTCTTGCCAACAACTATAACGGCAGAAACGAAAGTGCAAAACTCTTTGAAATTGGCAAAATTTTCAACCCCATCCCCGGTGAAAGCCTTGCTGACGAACCCGAAAAACTGACAATCGGTATGTACGGCAACGTTGATTATTATGACATCAAAGGTATGGTGGAAGTTCTGATGGATGCAATCGGTGTGAAATCGCTGAAATTCACAGCCGAAGCAGAAAATCCCACTTTCCACCCCGGCAGAACTGCGAAAGTTTTAATCGGTGGCAAAGATGCCGGCATTATGGGTGAAATTCACCCCGATGTGCTGAAAAATTACGGAATTCCCGTAAAAGCATATGTTGCGGAAATTGACCTTGATGCGATAATCGAAAATGCCGATACAGAAAAATCATTTGTGGAAATGCCCAGATTCCCTGCCGTTTCCCGTGATATTGCAATGCTTGTTTCGGACGAAGTTCCGGTTGCCGACATTGAAGATGTAATCAAATCGGCGGCAGGCAAACTGCTTGAAGATGTAAAACTCTTTGACGTGTATAAAGGCAGTCAGATTGCGGCAGACAAGAAGAGCGTTGCGTACGCACTCACTCTCCGCAGTGCCGAAAAAACTCTCAGTGAGGAAGAAGTTACAGCCGTTATGGACAAGGTGCTCGGAGCACTTTCCGAAAAACTCGGCGCAGAACTGAGATAAACAAAAATAATAACCCCGAACAATTGTTGTTCGGGGGTTTTGTTTTTTCACAGGGAAAAGTTTTTTATCTTATTATTGTTTTGAATCTTTGTATGGTGTGGGGAAGGCTTGGCTCGGTGGGGTAATAGCAATCTATGTAGAGCAGATGGCCATCTGCGTCGCGCACATAGTCGCTGACGCTGGCCGTGTTCCCCTGAAGGTTACAAATACGGATGATTTGTTCTTGCTCGTTAAAGGTATAAACATAAGTTTTGGTGGTTATCACAAGATAACCTGTGTCGTCGTCGTATGTGCGTTCTGCAACGCTCTCGTCCAAAGCTTTTATTTTGTTAAATGAGCTTGGCTTGTCTGTGACAACATAGTAATCAAACGGGTAAAATATGTGCCACGTGGTCAGATTATCAACATCGGAATATTGTTTGGTTTCGCTTTTATAATTTTTGCCGCGTTTGTCGTTGCTGTAAAAAATCTTAAAATATCCCTTTTCGTCGTTGTAGGAAACTTCTTCCGTTTCGCCGCTATTTGTTTCCTTGTAAATCATCCGGTTTTGCTCGTCATAAGCATAAGTGAATTTATCGCCGTAAGAGTTTGTTTCGGTGATTAAATTGCCGTAACTGTCATACTCATATTTACACCAATCGTTATATTTATTTTTGTACTCTATAAGGTTATCGTTAGAATCGTAGATATATTCTCTGTGACTGTGGTCGCCTATATTGTCGTTGTATTCTGTATAGTTTCCGTTTGCATCATAGGAGTGCCACAATTTGGACCCGTCGTTGTAATCCACCTCCGACTCAACATCCACTTCCATTCTCACTTTGACGGTGTTTGCGTCGGGGAACCAGTCAACCTGCAGGCCGAAAGCTTCTGCACAGGCACGAACGGGCACCATTGTTCTGCCGTTTTCCAGATATGCGGCAACATCAAGCGTTTTTGGCACTCCGTTTACAAGCATGGTGTTGCTGCCGATGGCAAGCTCTATCTCGGTGTCGTCTTTTATGGCATAAACTGTCTGCGCTACATCATCCCACGCTACAAATGCACCAATTGCCTCGAATGCGGCACGCAGAGGAAGCATTGTTCTGCCATCTACAACTTTGGGCGGAACATCGGATGCCACAGGGTCGCCTCCAACAAAAAGCTTCACGGGCCTGTCGGCAAAAGCCGTAACTCCCATAGCTGAAATGATACATAAAACAAGAAACAACGGTAGTAGTTTTTTCATTTCAATCATCCTTTCGGGATATACTTGTTAGATTATATCATTTTGGCAGATATTTTGTCAATCTTTTGCAAAAAAATCCCGCCGGTGGAAAATTAAGAATAAATCCCATAAAAATTCAAAAAAATATAGACAAAAGCGACGTTTACTGATATAATAAAAGTGTATATCTATAATTATTTACCGGAAAGGGGATAATAAGTGGATAAAATCAGAAAAATAGCTGCATTTTTTCTTTGCGCAGTGCTGATGACGGTGGCTTTTTCCATCGGGACATTTGCGCAGGAAGATGGCATTTCCGTTTTGATTGACGGAGAAAAAGTGGTGTTTGACGCGCAGCCCAAAATGGTGAACGACAGGGTTATGGTTCCGCTGAGAGCCATTTTCGAAAAACTTCAGGCGGAAGTTTTGTGGGAAGAGGCTTTTGAAAGAGTTATTGTGAACTTTGGCGAATCGGATCAGGTTGTAATGTATATCGGCGCAAACAGGGCTTTTATAAACGGCATAATCTTGCCGCTTGATTCGGCTCCGTTTGTTTCGGAAGACAGAACCTATGTGCCGCTCAGGTTCATCGGTGAAAGTCTAGGGATGTCGGTGGAATGGGATGACAGCTCGAAAACTGTGATTATTACGTCAGCAGACAAAGATGAAGAAAATATAAAATAAATATGGAAAGGAAAATAAAGATGAGCGAAATTAAAGATATTATGAATGAAAACGAACTCACCGGCGGTGAAGTGAAAATTTCGGAGGAAGTAATTGAAGTGCTGGCAGACAAAGCCGCGATGGAAATTGACGGCGTGGCAGGCCTTGCCGCAGGTTTCCTTGACAGCGTTGCAGACGTTTTCGGCAAGAAAAAGTCGGGCGCAAAAGGCGTGGATGTTGAAATTAAAGACGGCACTACAAATATCACAGTTCACGTTATCATAAAATTCGGTTGCAGAATTCCCGAAATTGCATGGAGAATTCAGGAAGCTGTTAAGAATACAGTTGAAAGCATGACAAATCTTGAAGTGCTGAAAGTTAATGTTTTTGTTGACGGTGTGAAATTTGTTGAAGAATGTGAGCCTGCCGAAGAGCAAGAATAATCCGGCAATCCTGAACCTTGTAAATTTTATGAGCAGTTAAAAGCAGCCCAGAAAATTTACAGGCTGCTTTTTCAGTTTTAACAAAGAAAGGTCAGAAATATGAGTTATATTGACGAATACGGAAAAATACTGAAGTTTAACAGAAGAACGGCAAGAGATACGGCGTTCAAATACCTGTTTATCAAGCATATTACAGGCGGAGATATGCAGGAAATTATGGAACCGCTGGAAACCCTGTCCTTCAAAGAAGAGGATATTAAATACATAAAAACCGCGTCCGAAGGTGTTTTTGAACACCTGGAAGAGATTGACGGTATAATCGAGCAGCACTCTAAAGGCTGGAAAAAAGGCAGAATTTCGTCGGTGTGCATTTCGGCGCTCCGCCTGGCAATTTACGAAATTCTTTATATTCCCGACATACCGGCGAGCGTTTCCATAAACGAAGCTGTTGAAATTGTAAAAACATATGACGAACCCAAAACCGCGGCATTTGCCAACGGAATTCTGGGCAAACTGGAGAAACCCGATGTATCTGGGAATTGACACCAGCTGTTACACCACTTCGGTGGCAATTGTGTCACCGTCGGGCGAAATTGCTGCAGACAGACGGATTTTGCTTTCGGTGGGTGAAGGCAAACGCGGGCTCAGGCAGAGCGAAGCGGTTTTTCAGCACGTGAAAAATCTGCCCCTTCTGATTGAAGAGGTCAGGGAGTTCCTGCCAAACGTGAAAGGCGTTGCGGTTTCTGCAAAGCCGAGAAACGCCGAGGATTCTTATATGCCTGTGTTTGTTGCGGGTCAGAGCTTTGCAAAAGCTGTTGCGGCATCACTGGACGTTCCTCTTATTCTCACCGACCACCAGAGCGGCCATATTATGGCGGCGTCAAAGTCGGCAGAATTTGAGCCAAATGAGAAGTTTATTGCAATTCACCTATCGGGAGGCACCACCGAGTTTTTGTTGACCGACGGCGAAAAAACCGAAATCATCGGCAAAACGCTTGACATTCCCGCAGGTCAGCTTGTTGACCGCACGGGAGTGATGTGCGGAGCATCTTTCCCTTGCGGAAAGGAAATGGATGGTGCGAAACTGCCCACGAAAATCAAGCTTCCCGTCAGCGTGAAGGGTTGCGACATTAACTTTTCGGGCGCAGAGATTCAGGCTCAGCGGCTTTTTGAATCGGGCGCTCCATGCGGCGAGATTTACACGGCGGTTTTTGAGTGCATCGCACGGTCGCTTGAAAAGGCGGCAAAAAATGCGGGTGACTATCATATTCTGCCCGTTGGCGGAGTCAGCTCCAACACCCTTGTGCGAAGTCACCTCGAAGATGCATTTGGCGAAAAGGTGCATTTTGCACATCCGAAATATATGACGGACAACGCAGTTGGCGTTGCCTGCATATGCAGAGAGATATTACTATGAAAGATACCTTTACAATTACCGAAATAAATGAATATATACGAAATATCATAGAATCGGACGGCCTGCTTGAAAGCATCTGGCTCAAAGGCGAGATTTCCAACTTCAAGGCTCACAGTTCGGGGCATATGTATTTCACCCTGAAAGACGAAAATTCGGTGCTTCGTGCCGTGATGTTCCGCGGAGCGGCGTCGTCCCTGCTTTTCAGACCCGAGGATGGTATGAAGGTGCTTGCACGTTGTTCCATCAGAGTTTATCTGGCGAGCGGCGGATATCAGGCTTACATCTCCGAAATGAAAGTTGACGGGCTGGGCGATTTGCACGTGGCTTTTGAACAGCTTAAAAACAAGCTTGCGGAAGAAGGGCTATTTGATGTGGCTCGTAAAAAGCCCATCCCCAAATTCCCGTCACGAATAGGGATTGTAACTTCTCCTACAGGTGCGGCAATCCGCGATATGATTAACATTTTAAACCGACGAAGCAAATACCCCGAAATTTTTGTTTACCCTGTTTTGGTGCAGGGTCCCGATGCTCCTCCCCAGATTGCCGAAGGCATAAGATATTTTAACGAAACACAAAGTGCCGACGTTATAATTACAGGTCGTGGCGGCGGTTCTATTGAAGATTTGTGGGCATTTAACGACGAGGGCGTAGCTCGCACCATTGCAAATTCGCACATTCCCGTAATTTCTGCAGTGGGTCACGAAGTGGACTTCACCATAGCCGATTTTGTTGCCGACCTTCGTGCGGCAACTCCGTCAGAGGCGGCAGAACGGGTGGTTGCGGACGATATCGAAACCAAAACCCGATTGAAAACGGCTATGGATAAGCTTGAATCGGGGCTTAAAAATATTGTTGCGGAAAGACGCAGTCAGGTTCAGGCGCTTAATATGGACAGGGTTTTTGCGGGTCTTGAAAAAGGAATTGACGACCGACGGATTAAAACCGACCAACTGACGGATGAGCTTATCCGTGCGACAGAGCTTGTGATTGAGCGAAAAGGCCAGCAACTCAAAACAGCTGCGGCAGGACTTGATGCATTAAGTCCGCTGGCGGTGCTGGGCAGAGGGTACAGCATAGCTTTCGGCAAGGAAGGCAAACCCATAAACTCGGCAAAAGAAGTGAAAATCGGCGATAGTATAACAATAAAACTTGGCGACGGTGAAATCGGCGCTCAGGTAACCGAAAAAGCGTAGGTGAATGGTATGAGTGAAAAGAAAACTTTTGAACAGACAATTTCCGAGCTTGGTGAAATTGTGAAAAAACTTGAAAACGGAGGCACTCCTCTGAACGAAGCTATGGAGCTTTTTGAAAAGGGTGTTGAATATACAAAAGAATGTAATAAAATGCTTGACGAGGCAGAGCAGAAAGTGAAAATTCTGCTGAAAAATGCCGACGGAAGCGTTTCGGCAGAGGATATGGAATGATGGATTTTAAAGAAAAACTGAAAAATTATGCGGCTGAGGTGGAAAATGCACTGGACAGATATCTCCCCGAAAAAGATAACCTTCAGGGTGACATCTACAAAGCTATGAGATACAGTCTGCTTGGCGGCGGTAAACGAATCAGAGGGGTGCTCACCCTTGTTTGCTGTGAGCTTTGCGGCGGCAAAAAGGAAGATGCAATGCCTTTTGCGGCGGCAATCGAAATGGTTCATGCTTACTCGCTGATTCACGACGACCTGCCCGCAATGGATAACGACGATATGCGTCGAGGCAAACCTTCCAACCACATCGCTTTCGGCGAGGCAATGGCAATTCTTGCGGGCGACGGACTTTTGGGCGAATCGGTGAACATTGTGCTGAAAAATGCGGAAATTTCGCCAAAAACCTGGAAGGCACTGAGCGTTCTGACAAATGCATACGGACCCGAAGGGATTCTTGGCGGTCAGGTGGTGGATATGCAGTCCGAAAATAAACAGATTAGCTATGACCATCTGCTTTATCTCCAGCAGCACAAAACAGGTGCACTTATAAAAGCGGCTTGCCTGATGGGTGGCATCCTTGGCGGTGCGGATGAGGAAACTCTCGAAAACCTCGGCAGTTACGCCGAAAAAATCGGATTGGCGTTCCAGATAAAAGACGATATTCTGGACGTAGAAAGCACCGAAGAAGAATTGGGCAAAAATATCGGCAGCGATAAAGAACAGGGAAAATCCACTTTTGTCAGCCTTTTCGGGCTTGATAAAGCCAAGGCAGAGCTTGAGACATTGTCAAACGATGCGGCAAATCTGTTCAGCGGTAACGAAAGTGCGGAGTTCCTTGGCGAATTGGCAAAATATCTTGCCGCTCGCAAAAACTGATTGGCGGTGAAGAAATGGGTCTTGCAAAAAAAGTTGTGGAACACCTGGCAAAAAAGGGACTTACGGTGGCAACTGCAGAATCCTGCACAGGCGGGATGGTTGCGGCGACAATTATCAGCGTACCGGGCAGTTCGGTTGTGATGGACAGTTCTTATGTGACATACAGCAATAAAGCCAAAACAGAAATTCTGGGCGTTCCCGAAGAAGATATAAATTTAAACGGAGCTGTATCCGAAATTGTGGCACGAAAAATGGCACAAGGGGCTTGCCGGGTGGCAGACGCCAATGTGGGAGTTGCCGCAACGGGGATTGCAGGTCCGGGCGGCGGAACAATTGACAAGCCAGTGGGGCTTGTGTATATAGCGGTTGCAACCGAAAAAAGGGTTATTTGCAAAAAACTCCTTTTGAAAGGCAGCAGAAACCGCGTCAGAAGAAAGACAACCAAAGAAATATTAAAACTTATTTTGGAGGAGACAAAGTGAAAGAATCAAAACAGCTTAACAACATAGTAAACGACAGAGAGCGTCAGGAAGCTCTCCAGCAAATGTTCCTGCAGATGGAGAAAAAGTTCGGTAAAGGTACCGTTATGAGAATGGGCGACAAAGAAGTGCTTCACGCCGATGTTGTGTCCACAGGCTCAATCGGTATTGACTCCGCTCTCGGAATAGGCGGTATTCCCCGCGGCAGAATCACCGAAATTTACGGACCTGAATCATCAGGTAAAACCACAATTGCACTTCATATTATTGCCGAAGCTCAAAAACTCGGCGGCGAAGTTGCGTTTGTGGATGCAGAACACGCTCTTGACCCCGAATACGCAAGAAATCTTGGTGTTGACGTTGAAAAAATGATAGTTTCTCAGCCCGATAACGGCGAGCAGGCTCTGGAAATCACAGAAATGCTCACCAGGAGCGGTGCAATTGACGTAATTGTTATTGACTCGGTTGCGGCACTTGTTCCCAAAACAGAAATTGAAGGTGAAATGGGCGATTCTTTTGTGGGTCTGCAGGCTCGTCTTATGTCTCAGGCGCTCAGAAAGCTGACAGGTATTGTTAACAAATCCAACACCATTGTTATCTTTATCAACCAGCTTCGTGAAAAAATCGGCGTAATGTTCGGCAACCCCGAAACCACAACAGGCGGTCGTGCGCTGAAATTCTATTCTTCGGTACGAATTGAAATTCGTCGCGGCGAAGCTATTAAAAACGGCACAGACATTGTTGGTAACAGAACAAAAGCTAAAATTGTTAAAAATAAAATGGCACCTCCCTTCAAAGATGCCGAATTTGACATTATGTACGGTCAGGGTATCTCTAAAGCGGGTGAAATTGTTGACATCGGCGTTGCCGAAGGTATTATTCAGAAAAGCGGTGCATGGTTCTCTTATAAAGATGCAAGAATTGCTCAGGGCAGAGACAACTGCAAAAAATTCCTGCTGGACAACCCCGAAGTTATGGACGAAATTGAGCTTATCATCAGAACAAACCGCGGTCTTTTAGATAACGACGATATCGAAGCGGAAACTGAAGAATAATGAAGCTTGAAAAACTGAAGTTCCGTTCGGGAAACCTGTTTTCCGTCAAGTTGGAGGGTTGCCCTCCCATGATTTTGGACGACGTGACCGTTTATCGGCTTGGTCTTTCGGAAAATATGGAGGTTGACGAGGAACTTTTTGAAAAAATTTCCACCCTTTCCGCTCAGGAAGGGGCAAAGCAGGCGGCGGGCAGAATGCTTGCCGCAGGCAGAAAAACAGAGTCGGAAATTCGTCAGAAGCTCAGGCAGAAGGGGTTTGACGACGAAAGTATCCGCTCTGCGGCAGAGCTCTTTAAAAAAGGCGGAATCTTAAATGACAGCGACTATGCAGAGGCTTACATAAAAGATGCCGTTCATTTGAAAAAATACAGCGTCCGTATGATAAAACAAAAGCTTTATCAGAAAGGTGTCGACCGTGAGACGGTGGAAGAATTGACGGCGGAGCTGGACGATTTTGCTCAGCTTTTCGCCCTTGCTGAATCGGAAATGAGAAAAAATCCCGACGAAAACGACCTTTTAAAGTTTAAACGCAGGTTGTTTAATAAAGGGTTTAATCTGTCGGATATAAACAAAGTGCTTGGAGAGTTTGAAAATGAAACTTAAAATCGGATTTGTGTCGCTGGGTTGCCCCAAAAACCTCACCGACACAGAAACTATGATAGGAATTCTTGCCGGCGAAAACGAAATTGTGGCAAATCCCGAGGATGCGGATATAATTATCATCAACACCTGCGGATTTATTGACGATGCAAAGCAGGAGTCCATTGACACCATAATCGAAATGGGCAAATACAAGGAAATGGGCTGTCTGCGTAAGCTTATTGTTACAGGCTGTCTTGCACAGCGATATGCAGACGAGATTGAAGAGCAGCTTCCTGAAGTGGATGCAATTGTGGGTACGGCAGGATATAACGATATAAAAGATGTGGTTCAGCAGGTGTGCGAAGACATGCAGGTGCGTCATCTGCCCAACATCAACCGTGAAATAAAGGTGACGGCGGACAGAGTGCTTGCCACTCCTCCGTATTCGGCATATCTGAAAATTGCCGACGGGTGCGACAACAAATGTACCTACTGCATCATCCCGTCGCTCCGTGGGAAATATCGTTCAAGACCTATGGAAGATATTGTCCACGAAGCGGAAAAACTTGCCGAAAAAGGTGTGACAGAGTTGATTTTGATTGCTCAGGACACTTCCAATTACGGCGTTGATTTATATGACGGGCAGAAACTGCATATTCTTATAGAGAAGCTGTCGGAAATTGAAAAAATAAAGTGGATAAGGGTTCATTACTGTTATCCCGAATATATTTATCCCGAACTTATTGACGTGATGGCAACCAATGAGAAGGTATGCAAATATTTCGACATTCCCATTCAGCACGCATCCGATGCGGTTTTGAAAAGAATGGGCAGACGAACCACGAGAAAAGCCTGTGAAACTCTTGTTGAAACGCTGAGAGAAAAAGTTCCGGGAATTGTGCTGAGAAGCACATTTATCACGGGATTCCCGGGCGAAACCGAGCAGGATTTTGCCGAGCTTGGTGATTTTATAGAAAAAATGAAATTTGACAGAGTGGGCGTTTTCGCTTATTCTGCCGAAGAAGGCACTGCTGCGGCAAAACTTCCCGACCAGATTGACGATGAAACAAAAAATAACCGCAGAAACGAGCTTATGATGCGTCAGCAGAAAATTTCCTATCATTGCAATCAGCAGAAAATAGGTTCTGTGGTTGAAGTTTTAACAGAAGAAATGATGGGTGGCAAATATGTGGGAAGAACCATGGGCGATTCGCCTGAGATTGACGGCGCCGTTATTTTTGAAGGCGGGGAAATCAAGGCGGGCGAATATGTGAAGGTGAAAATCACAGATGCCGACCAATACGACCTGAAAGGAGAACAGATATGAATTTACCAAACAAATTAACTGTACTTCGAGTAATTTTAATCCCCTTTTTCATTGCTTGTGCATTTATTCCGGGCAAAACTTTCGAGTGTCTGGCACTCCTGATTTTCTGGGTTGCGTCTTTCACCGATTTTCTTGACGGAAATATCGCAAGAAAACGCGGAATTGTGACCAATTTCGGCAAATTTATGGACCCGCTGGCAGATAAACTTCTGGTTACGGCGGCAATTTCGGTTCTCGCTGTTGAAAGAACCAACTATATCTGGGTGCTGTTTATCATCACCCTGCGTGAATATATCGTTGCAGGCGTTAGAATGGTTGCTGCCGAGGGCGGTAACGTTATCGCCGCAAGTATGTGGGGCAAGGTGAAAACCGTTGTTCAGATGGTGGTTGTCAGCATTGGGCTCTTCCCGTTTGAAATCGGTCAGCATTTTGCTTTCGGCGGTGTGACAGTGCTTGACATTTTAATGTGGCTCACCGCACTTTTAACCGTAATTTCAGGCTGGGATTATCTCGGCAAAAATTTAAAATTATTTAAGGACATTTAATCATTATGGAAAAAATCAGAAAAGCGGCAGGATACCTTTTGACAAGATTTGAAAAAATCCCCGAAACTGTGATAGTGCTCGGTTCGGGTCTGGGCGGATTTGCCGACACACTTGAAAATACAAAAGCGCTGGCATACAGCGAAATTCCGGGATTCCCCGTTTCGACTGCTCCCGGTCATGCAGGAAAAATGATTTACGGCGAAACAGACGGCAAAACGGTGCTGTGTATGTCGGGCAGATTCCATTTTTACGAAGGCTACTCCATGCAGGAAATCGCCTTCTTCGTGAGGGTTTTGAAAATAGCCGGCGTGAAAAACCTTGTGGTGACAAATGCGGCAGGCGGTATCCACGAAAGTTTCAGCCAGGGTGCGTTGATGCTCATTTTAGACCATATCAAGTTTTTTGATGATTCGCCGCTTCGTGGTGCAAATTACGACGAACTTGGTGTTCGGTTCAACGATATGAGCGATGCGTACACGCCCGAGCTTCGTGATATTGCACGAAAAGCCGCGGAAATTGAGAATATAGATTTAAAAGAGGGCGTTTATGCATTTATGCCCGGCCCAAGTTATGAAACTCCGGCAGAAATCAGAATGCTTAAAACGGTTGGTGCCGATGCTGTGGGAATGTCCACAGTTCCCGAGGTTATAACTGCGGCACATTGCGGCTTGAAGGTGCTCGGAATTTCCTGCATCACCAATCTTGCGGCAGGTCTTTCAAAAGAAAAGCTTTCACACGACGATGTTAAAAAGACGGCGGACGAAAATGCCGATAAAATCACAAGACTTATAAAAAGGATTCTTTCCTTGATTTAGGATGATGAAATATGGGACTTATTTACGATATTAAAGCGATAAAAGAGCGAGACCCTGCGGCAAGAAGCGGACTTGAAGTGTTCCTTCTTTATCCGGGGCTTCACGCCGTGATGTGGCACAGACTTGCTCACGGACTTTATAAAATAAAAATGTTTTTCACAGCCCGACTTATTTCACAGATTGTGAAATTTTTCACGGGGATAGAAATTCATCCGGGTGCAACAATCGGGAAAGGCGTGTTTATTGACCACGGAACGGGCGTTGTAATCGGCGAAACCGCCGAAGTTGGCGACAACTGTACCATTTATCAGAACTCCACGCTTGGCGGTACGGGTAAGGAAACGGGCAAACGACACCCCACCCTTGGTGCAAACGGTATGGTTGGCGCAGGCTCGAAAGTGCTTGGCCCGATATATATCGGCGAAGGCTCGAAAATCGCCGCCGGTGCGGTGGTGCTGTCCGATGTTCAGCCGGGTTCGACCTGTGTGGGCGTTCCGGCAAGGCCTGTCAGAATCGGCGGTCGAAAGGTGGAAGAGCTTGACCAGATTCACGTTCCCG
>JAFYVD010000014.1 GCA_017558425.1 Clostridia bacterium
GGTTAGAGATGGTTATATTCGTACAAATCCAACAGATGATGTGATGCGTGAAATTAAGAAAAGTCATAATTGGGAAACACCGAAACGTCACGCACTTACTGAAGAACAACAGGAAATATTTATTGACTTTGTGGCAAATTCAAAAGAATATCAACATTGGTTGCCTTTGTTTACTGTGTTTCTTGGTACAGGATGCAGAGTTGGTGAACTTATAGGGTTGACATGGAAAGATTGTGATTTCAAAGATGGTATTATATCAATCAACCATAACCTGATATACAGGCAACAGGACAACGGCAAATGTGAAATGCACATTACCACACCGAAAACAGAATCAGGCAAAAGAATTGTACCAATGTTTGATGCAGTACGCAAGGCGTTATTACAAGAGAAAATGCGACAGTTACAAACAGGCTTTAACACAACTGTTATAGACGGTTATTCAGGGTTTGTATTCAAAAATAGGTTTGGATATGTACATAATCCCCATGCAATAAACAGAGCTATAAAACGCATTTACACCGCCTGTAACGAACAGGAAATAGAACGTGCAGCAAAGGAACGTCGAGAGCCGATATTGATACCACACTTTAGTTGTCATTCATTAAGACACACCTTTTGTACAAGATTTTGCGAGAACGAAACAGACCTGAAAATCATTCAGGAAATCATGGGACATGCAGATATTAGTACAACAATGAATGTGTACAATGAAGCAACAAAGGAGCGGAAACAGGCATCTTTTGCAAGATTGGAAGGTAAAATCAAAATATGTTAGAGGTTTTACGACAACTTTTACGACATTTTACGACAGAGATATAAAAAGATATAAGGAGATATGTGAAATATCAAGTATTGACAAGGCTTGAAATTATGGGATATAATAACTTATAAGAACTTATATAGATGTTCAAAGTGTATTCCCCACAATGAAGCCACTTGATAAATAATGTTGAGATAAGCTCGATGTGTTTAGCATAAAAATGGCTTAAATTTAATTAAAAGGACGACGGATTCAACTCCATCGTCCTTTTGTTATTTCTAATACACCTATATACGCATCAAAATACCCTGTATCGCACTTTCACCCTGCAGTTATGTAATTTATATAAATTTGCGACAAAGCGTCTTACGTCATCAATTTTCAAAAAGAAGGGCTATGGGTATCCATAGCCCTTTTGCGCTGCTATTATTCAATTTCCGTGTCGCCTTGCTCCTTAATATACTTTTTGAGGAGCTTATTTGTTTCAAGGTCTGCATCACCCAAGGTGCTGGAACAGAATATTACACCCTCAATTTTCTTGGATTTCAGCAGTTCAAAATATGTTATGAGCTGCTGTTCAAACAATCCTGCATCCATCGGGTGTCCTCCGGGAACGGAATAGTCCCACACATACATACCTAGCATCATCGGTTTATCCTTTGTTATAGAAAAAAGTTTGGGCAGATATTCGTCCATTCGTGCAATATTTTCACATTCCCATATCCAAAAAGTAATCCCGTCAAAGCAATCCATATATTTACTGAGATCAACTTCAAGTTGATGGTTGTAAATTACACACCAAAAGTCAAGCCCTTTATCGTTAAGAGTTTTTTTAATTTTTTTAAGAACCTCAGGTGTGAACCTTTCTGCTCTTTCGGGTCTTACAAAAAAGTCATCCACCACTCCGCCTGTAATATTCGGAGCATCGGGACAGGCAGCAATTATATCTTCTGTATTTCCCAGCTCTGCATCGGGTAGCGGCGTGCTTGCATCGCCCAGCACCGACCATTTCACCTGTTGCAAACCCGAAAAACGTTTCGCAAGATTGTTGAAGGGCGGCTGTATATTGCCACCAAAAGATACCATGAACGCATTTTTGATTCCATATTCCTCGGCAAACTGTTCAGGCGTCATAGTGCAATTAAGCCCCGAGCCTTTATTGTGCGAGCCTTCAAGATGTCCCCAATTCCACAGTTTCTGAACAAGTTTAGTCATAAAAATCCACTCCATCCTGCACTATTTTCATCGTTTTAGTCAGTATATCACAATCATTGTTAAATATCAATACATAAAAGTAACGCCGATTCAAATGCGATCTTTTGCATAAAAAAACCGGAACAAGCAAAGCTTGTTCCGATATGGTGAGCTATCCGCGATTCGAACGCGGGACACCCTGCTTAAAAGGCAGGTGCTCTGCCGACTGAGCTAATAGCCCGAATTGGGGTGGTCGGAAAATTCCGACCTATATTAATACGGAGTACCGGAAAAACCGGTTCCGGGATTTTACGCGAAAACAGCAAATCGCTCGGCAATCCGCCATTTTCATATATGGTGAGCTATCCGCGATTCGAACGCGGGACACCCTGCTTAAAAGGCAGGTGCTCTGCCGACTGAGCTAATAGCCCATATAAATGGTTTTAAAATTGGCTGGGATGGCAGGACTCGAACCTACGAAATGCCAGAGTCAAAGTCTGGTGCCTTACCACTTGGCTACATCCCATTAAAAGAATCAAACTGCCGCAGTTTACAAAACAACGACACTTTAGCAAGAGTAATGGGGTGGGTAATGGGACTTGAACCCACGCTCCCCAGGACCACAATCTGGTGCTTTAACCAACTAAGCTATACCCACCATTTAACACCTTGTCCAACCCCGGCCGGGATCGGTGGCGTGCCTGAAGGGATTCGAACCCCTGACCCACTGCTTAGAAGGCAGTTGCTCTATCCGGCTGAGCTACAGGCACATATTTATTAAAATGGAGCGGGTGATGGGAATCGAACCCACACAATCAGCTTGGAAGGCTGAGATTCTAGCCATTGAACTACACCCGCAAATCGGATGTCACTTAACTATTTTCGTACAGCGACTTAGTTATTATACCAAATTTTATCGAAATTGTCAATAGTTAAATTAAATTTTTTTATTTTATTTTTAAAAATAAACAGGGGTCGGTTGTCCGACCCCTGAAAATTTTAATTATTCAGCGTCCTGTGCCTCTTTTTCAGCTTCCTCAACTGCTATTTCAAACTGAGTAGCTTCAACTTCGGTACCAACAGACATGGGAAGGTCTTCTGCGGGTTCTTCTTCAACAGGAGCTTCTTCTGCTGCGGGAGCAGGAGGTGTGAGCAGCTCTTTAATGCTGAGAGAAACTTTTCCGTCTGCTTCTTTAATTTCAACAATTTTAGCTTCTACTTCATCGCCCGGTTTAAGAGCATCTGTAACAGCGTTAATTCTGTCATAAGAAATCTGAGAAATGTGGATAAGACCGTCTACGCCTTCGATGATTTCAGCGAAAGCACCAAATGTTGCTGTTCTTACAACTTTAGCTTTTACAACATCGCCAACATTATATTTGCTCTTGAAGATTTCCCAGGGGTTGTCCTCAATGCGTTTGTAACCGAGAGAAATTTTCTGTTTTTCTTCATCAATGCTCTTGATGATAACTTCAACAGACTGACCTTCAGAAAGAACTTCAGAAGGATGATTGATTCTTCTCCAGGAAATGTCAGAAATGTGAATAAGACCATCTACACCGCCGATTTCAACGAATGCACCGAAGGGAACGAGTCTTACAACTGTACCTGTAGCGATGTCGCCGAGTTTGTAATCAGCCATGAATTTTGTCCAGGGGTTGTCTTCTTCTTTTTTGGAGCCGAGAGAAATTTTCTGTTTTTCTTTATCAAGAGATTTGATAAATACTTCGATTTCTTCGCCTTCTTTAACAACCTGAGAAGGATGTGTGATTTTCTTCCAGGACAGTTCAGAAATATGAACCAGACCATCTACACCGCCGATGTCAACAAATGCACCGAAGGGAGTGATAGATTTTACAACGCCTGTATAAGCTTTGCCTTCTGCAGCATCTGCCCAGAATGCATCTCTTTTCTTTTTGTTTTCATCTTTGAGAACAGTTTTAACGCTACCAACGATTCTGTTTCTTCTGCCCTGAGCGCCCATATCAATGATTTTGAGCTGAACTTTTGTGCCGTTAAGTGTTGTCAGGTCTTCAACATATCTGTCAGAAGCCTGAGATGCGGGAACGAAAATTCTCATTTCGTTAACAACAACATTCATACCGCCTTTAACGATTTCAACAACTGTTCCTTCAAGGATTTCGCCAGCTTCAAACGCCTGTTTGAGAACTTCTCTGCTTTTTTCCTGTTCAAGTTTTCTTCTTGAAAGTCTTACCTGACCGTTGTTGTCATCCACCTGGATAACGAAAGCTTCGATTTCATCGCCTACTTTAACGATGTCTGAAGGGCTGAGAGACGGGTCGCCGCTGAGATTATCAAGATCTATTATACCGTTATACTTACAGCCGCTAAGCTCAAGCACAACCTCATTCGGGCGCACGTCTACAACTATGCCGCTTACTGTATCCCCTGTATTTAAATAGTTTAATGATTCTTCCAGCAGTGCCTCAAAATTAAGGTTTTCCTGATTTGAAAGATTTTCCATGGTATTATATACCTCCTTTATTATTTGGTCGGGGGTGGAAGCCCCGGCCGTTATACCTATAACATTTTTTCCCGCAAGCATCTCTTTTCCAATATCGCTTGCGCATTCTATGTGAAAAGTGTGTCTGCACACCTTTCCTGCCACCTCGAACAACTTTTTCGTGTTCGAACTGTGTTTACCCCCTATAACGAAAAAAGCATCCGACTTTTTTGCAATCCGTTCCGCTTCTTCCTGCCTTTCGGCAGTTGCCGAACAGATAGTGTCAAAAATCTCCGCCGAGGGATTTATTTCAAGTATTGCGCCTGTAATTTCTTCAAAAGTATGCCTGTTAAGAGTGGTCTGGGCAACAACAGCAATCTGCTCATCCGGACCTACAAGCTTTTGCACATCCGCCAAATCCTGCAGAATTACGCTGTTTTCCGAGCATCTCTGCCTTATCCCGACTACTTCGGGATGTTGACCATTTCCTATTATAACAGTTTTTATACCCATTTTGCAATACTTTTTTGCAATATTATGAATTTTTTTTACATAAGGGCAAGTTAAGTCGGTAATTTCGCACCCTTTTTCGGTCAATCTGTCTATAACATCCTGACCCACGCCATGGGTTCTTATGATAACTCTTTTGCTTTCCACATCCTCTTCGGTCTCTGCCGGAACAAGCCCTTTTGCTTTAAGGCGTTCAACCTCCTGTGTGTTGTGGATGAGTTCTCCGTAAGTATTTATGATTCCCCGATTTTCGTCCGCAAGCTTTTCCGCTTCATCAACTGCACGTTTCACTCCAAAACAAAAACCGGCACTTTCAGCAAGAATTATTTCAGCCATTATTTACAAGCCCTTCTATATTTTTATAAAGTTCCTTTGCCAACGCATCGTCTGTCGGCTGGTATCCGTCCGGATAAATGGGCTTGCCAAATGTCATTTTCAATCCGCCACCGAGTTTGTATTCGCCGCTTATTCCAACGGGAATTATAGGAACACCTGTTTTTATAGCCATAAAAGGTGCGCCGTTTTTGAAATCGTCAAACTTCAGTTCCTTGCATCTTGTCCCCTGAGGGAAAAGCACAAGCGGATTACCCGATTTAAGCACTCTCAGAGATGCTTTTATTGCACCTATATCGTTGGTTCCTCTGTTCACGGGGATGCCGCCAAGCTTTTTCAAAAGACCGGCAAACATCGGCACAAACAGCTCTTTTTTCGCCATAAACGCGCATTTGCGGGGGTAAAAACTTGCCACAAGCACCGCATCGTGATTGCTTATATGATTGCCACACACAACACAACCGCCCGATTCCGGAATATTTTCAAGTCCTGAAATCTTTGCACCAAACCAGAATTTATACCAAAAATGCATAAATCCTGTAACTGTTTTATATATCGCAGTATAAATCATTATTTCACCTACGCCAATTTGCTCATTATTATCTCAAAAATTTTCTCCACCGCTTCTTCAAGTTCAAATCCGGTGGTATCTGCCAGAATGGCATCTTCCGCTTTGCAAAGGGGAGCAAAGTCTCTGTGAGAATCGTTATAGTCACGCTGTTTCATATCCTCAAGAACATCTGAAAACTCCACTTTTTCACCTTTCATCACAAGCTCGTCAAAACGTCTGCGAGCTCTGTCTTCAACATCGGCAGTCAGATAAATTTTCACGTTGGCATCGGGCAGAACATAGCTTCCGATATCTCTGCCGTCCATAATCACATCGCTTTTTGCGGCAAGCTTTCGCTGAAGTTCAACAAGTTTGAGCCTCACCGGAACGGCTTTTGCCACATTCGATGCCGCCATGGAAATTTCGGGAGTTCTTATTTTGTCCGACACATCTTCCCCACACAGGAAAATGTGCATTGTACCGTCTATGTTTTCTATATCAACTTCAATTTCGCCAAGCACATTTTCAAGCGCCGCCGCATCGTTTGTGTCAATTCCACGTCTTGTGGCAAAAAGACCTACGGCACGGTACATTGCGCCTGTATCAATATAAACGCAACCGAGTTTTTTCGCTATAATTTTCGCAATGGTGCTTTTTCCTGCACCACCGGGACCGTCTATCGCAATAGAATAAGACATTGTTTTACCTCTCTTTATATCAATTTCACCGGAGTAAAAATGCTTACCTGCAAAATTTCGCATACATCAATTATACACTTTTTCCAATCAAAAATCAACCTTGAATTTAACGTTTTTTTATATTTTCTGCAGCAAGTGCCGCCGTAGAGAATGCAATTTGCAGGTTAAATCCGCCTGTATAGGCGTGAATATCCACAACCTCACCCGCAAAATAAAGTCCCGACACAATCCGAGATTCCATTGTAGACGGATTAATTTCCGAGGTATCTATCCCTCCCGCCGTAATAATGGCTTCATTTACGGGACGCATTGAATCTGCGGTAAATTCAAGTTTTTTCAAAACCGAGCAAAGATTTTTTCTTTCATCCTTTGTTATCTGATTGGTCTTTGCTCTGGGATTTATGCCCGAAAGCTCCACCACAACGGGAATAAGCTTGGAGGGCAACAGTTCGGACAAGGAGTTTATAAAATCCTTGTTTGCATTTTTCTCAAAATCGCGCAGGATTCGCTGGTCAAGCTTTTTCTCATCAAGCGCCGGTTTAAGGTCAACCGACATTTTATACTTTTTGTCGGGCAATCCGTCCATATGACAGCTTGCACTGAGCACAAGCGGACCCGACACTCCGAAATGAGTGAACAGCATTTCTCCCATCTCGGTGAAAATCTTTTTATCGCCGTCAAAAATGTCAAGCACCACATTTTTCAGTGAAAGTCCCTGAAGTTTTTTAATCCATGGGGCTGCTGTGTTTATGGGCACAAGCGACGGTTTGATTTCCGTCACTTTATGTCCCAGTTTCATCGCAATTTTATATCCGTCACCCGTAGACCCTGTCACAGGATAACTTTTACCGCCCGTGGCAACAATCACACTTTCAGCGGCAAATTTTCTGCCCGACTCGGTAACAACGCCCCTGACGCTTCCTCCCGACACGGCAATCGAAACCACCCTGTCCTGCAACATTTTAACGCCGCCGCCCGCCATATATTTTCTCAAGGCATTCACTATATCGGGCGCGCTGTCCGACTGAGGAAACACACGGTTACCACGCTCCACCTTCAGCGGTACGCCAAGGTCTTCAAAAAAAGCCATTGTATCCCACGGGGTGAATTTGTGAACCGCACTCATCAGGAATTTTTTGCCGTTTATCACATTTTCAAGCACTTCTTCGGGAGCACAGCAATTGGTGACATTGCATCTGCCTTTGCCGGTGATTCGCAGTTTTTTCCCAAGTGATGCATTTCGTTCAATCACAAGAACACTTTTGCCGTATTCGGCACATTTGCCGGCAGCAAACATCCCTGCCGCTCCTCCGCCTATAACAATAACGTCAAATGCATATGCCATCTTTTTTCACCTCTTTTTTATCCTCTCCAGTTGGGATGGAACTGACTGATGTCATATCCGTCTATAGAAAGAACCCTGTGGAAAGTTCTGAGTGTTTCTGTTGTCGGCTCATTACCGATTGTTTTCACCGTATTCCATTCGGGAAGATCTCCCATCAGGTGGTTTGTGTTCCAGCTTAAAAACTTTTCCGCTCCTGCGGCAACCATCTGCTCAATGATGGGAGGATATCCTTCGGGCATAGTTCTGCGGACCCACGGAAGAACGTGATAAACTTCAACCCCGTAGAGAGTTTTCAAGTTTTTATATTCAGGAATATGTGCGCAAACTTTTTCAACATTTTTGCCGAATTTGCGTCTTACAACCGTTTTCTGCGTAAGCTGATATTTATATTTCTCCAAATCAATAAGTCCCCGGTTATTGTCATCCATACAGTCTTCAAGGTCCTCAAAGGTTTCCATATCCGCCTGACAAACACTGTCAACATATCCGTTTTTCGCCCAATGCTCAACATCAAGCCCCAGATGTTTGCTGGTTTCAAGGCTGTAATCGTTTATTGTATTTATTTTGATATCCTTGCCCATTGCCTCGCGGAGTTTTCGCATAAACTCATTCATAAATTCGCACCATACCCCGTGCAGACGTTCATCTTTTATAGGAAGAGTGCGCGGGTCAACGCCCGGGTAAAGCTCGGCAAATCTGTCAAGTACAGGTTTGTCAAAGCCTATAAAATGGCCTCTGTGCCAGATAAGGGTTATGCCGTCAAAACCGTGTTTTACCACATTTTTAAACTGATTTATCACAAAATCCTGAACTTCAGGATATGCATAGGAACAGACATTAACTTTGGTGCCCGTTCTTGTCTCGGACAAAAATTGCGGATTTTCCTCAACGAATTTCATATTCCATCCATATCTTGTAAAAGGAGTGATGAAATTGCTCACCTGCATACGATTCGCCGCATAAATTCCGAATCCGCTTTCTTTGGCAAATTTTACGGCATTTTTATAAACCGTGTCCTTGTTATTCATATATTTGTAGTGAGCTTCGTCCCACAAAGCGTCCATATGCAGAAGATGGTCTTCCTTCCGCTCGGGAGCACATTCAAAGTCAAAACCGAATTCAAAGGAAACAAACTCTGCATTTGTATCTTTAATGGGGTATAGCTTGGCAAGATAGTCTGCATCCGTTTCAAGACTGTCCTGCATAGGAATATCTTCGTCAATGTGCATCTGCACGCATTTGTTGGTTGCCTTTGCCGGTTCCTGTTCCGCAGGAACACATCTTATCCAGGCAAGTGCCGTAGCGGACAAAAATGCCGAACGGGATTTGCGAATCATAAATTTTTCGCCCGTAAGGTCGGCAGTTTTCCAGTAAACTTCTTCAAAAAACTCTTCGGTAGTCCAGTTAAACGGGATGTGGTCGGTCGCAAAAACACCCATATATCCCGGGTCGGACGAAAGTTTTAAGTTCAGATAGTTTGTCGCACGGAGTTTCGGTATGCAAATATATATGTGATAAAGCCCTTCAAGGTTTAAATCAAAAGAAAGGTTTCCCGGATAAGAATCTTCGGGAGCAACAAGCATATTGCCCTTGCACATCCCTGTCTCATACTCAAAAAGCTTCCAATTGTCCTTTTTATAGGAAGCTGAAACTATATCTTTTTCATTTACAAGCTCACCAAGATTTGAAAAAACAATTTCTTCTCTCATAGCGTCCTCCTATATCAGACTTTCAAGACTTCTCCAGATGTTATCAAATTCCTGCATTGCTGAAGGTGTGATAACGTCCTTTTTATTACGGGTAATATGATTTTTAAATATACCACGTTTTTCCATTATAATTTTCGTATATTGCCAGGTATAAATTCCTTCAAGCATAAGTGCAGGAGCAAGAATAGCGTGGATTTTCCTTGCCTCGTCCATTTTTCCCTCATCCATAAGATTCCATATTTTCTGGATTATGTCGCAATATTCACAAGCGTGGATTGTGGCTGTGGCACCATTTTCATAGTCGGACAAACTGTAGAGTCCGCTGAATCCCGTCATAATCCCTTCCACTGCGGAAGATCGGTTTTCATTAAGGAGCGCCACTCCTACGGGTGGAGGGCTCACCTCCTGTTTAACCCACGAAATATTCGGAGCCATTTCACAAAGCATATTTATATCCTCTACCGACAATTTGCCGTTGGGAAGGTCCATATTCTGAATCATTACAGGAAGAGAAGTGGCATGGGCTATCGCACCAAAATACTCTTTAATTCCGCCGAAATTGAGTTCACCGACATACGGAGGCATTGCAATAACTGCATCCGCTCCCGATTTTTCGGCAAACTCGGTATATTTCACCGCATCTTTTATATTTGTCGCCGCAACATTGGCAATAATGCAGGTTCTGCCTGCAGTTACGTCCACCATTGTTTTCACAAACCGGTTGCGTTCTTCCTGAGTAAGCACCATAAATTCGGACACATTTACAGGTCCGCAAATGCTCCCTACTTTAGAGCTGCAAATCCAGTCAATTTCTTTCTCAAACGTATCAAAATCTATGTCCCCGTTTTCCAAAAACGGGACAAGCGGAATGGCACTGCTGCCCTTTGCATTCAAAAGATTCATCTCGTTTTTTCCTCCTGCTTTCTTTGTGGCTTCATTAATTTTACCACAGTTCCGATTTAAAGTCTACATATATTTAAAAAAATATTTGCAAAGAAAGATTTTTTATGATAGAATATATTGTATATACATTAAAATATGGTATTTCTTTACCTTTTAAGGAGTTTTTCATATGGAACGCAAAGTTGTACGCAAAAAATCCAAATCGGCTGTTGTTTCTCCCAAGAAAAAGAAAACCGTTAAATCCGAAAGGGCTTCGGCGGCAGTGAAAAAAGAAACTGCCACCATTGTTTTCGGACTTCTCGGAATAATATTTATAATGGGTATGTGGTCGGAATTTTTCGGCGCATTCGGCGACTTTCTGAAATCCGTTTTCTGCGGCCTTTTCGGCAATGTTGCATATTTTCTGCCCGTTATTTTAATTTCCGAAACCGTTTTGTTTATTCTTTCCGCTAAGGAAAATATGACAGGCAAAAAAGTGCTTGTCGCACTAATTCCCGTTCTGTTTTCAATGTTCGGACACTATCTTTACCGTTTGGGAGACCCCATTCTTCCCGAAAACGGCATTATCGGCTATTTTGGCCTTGCCAAAGCAGGTGAAAGCGGCGGTGTCATCGGCGGTATGCTGACAGACCTTCTCTATCTTGTCACCTTCAAAGGCAGTGGTGTTATCATTGCCGCTCTTATACTTATTCTTTTCGTTGCCCTGTTTGAAATTTCGGTTACAGACCTTATCCGCAAAGCGGTTTTGAAAATCCGTCATTCCCTTTCGGGTCTGAAAAAAGGAATTCAGCAGGATATTGAAGATGACCGCAAAAATGTTAAAAAACCCGCAAAACCCGTTGAATCTCCCGATGACGACGAAGAATTCATCGACCACGAACTTGAAGAATATAACTGGAACAGCGACGATGTAGTTATAAACGATGTTCTTGCAGAAAATAAAAACGAACCTTTTGATGAAGAAGAACCCGAAAAAGTGAAATCGGTAAAAATTGATTTTCCCAGGGAAGAGGAAATTGCCGATGTTCCTGCCGAGGAGACGGAAATTCCCAAAAATGACGAGCCTTTCGAAATCACTCCCATTGAAATTGAGGAACCTCCCATTATCAAGGAATATATTCCTCCCAAACCCGAACTTCTCTATGAAGGACCGAAAGTTCATTCGGGTGGCAAACTTGATGACCTTAAAGAAAATGCCGCAAAGCTTGTGGAAATTTTCCGCAGTTTCGGCATTGAAACCAAAGTCACAAACATCACTCGCGGTTCAAGTGTTACAAGATACGAAGTTGTTCCCGCTGCGGGTATCAAAGTTAATAAAATCACCGCACTTGACCAGGATATCGCACTCAGACTCCCTGCAAACAATGTGCGAATTGAAGTTCTGCCCGGTTATGTGGGCGTTGAAGTTTCAAACGACAGTGTTTCTGCCGTTTACCTCAGAAGCATTATTGATTCTCCCGAATTCAGAAATGCCACCTCCAAACTTTCTGTAGCGGTGGGCAGAGATATTAATGGTTCAACTGTTGTAATGGATATTGCCAAAACTCCTCACCTGCTTATTGCCGGTGCAACAGGTTCAGGTAAGAGTGTGTGCATCAACACAATGATTACAAGTATTTTATACAAAGCTTCTCCTGAAGATGTAAAGCTTATCCTTGTTGACCCCAAGGTGGTTGAGCTCAGTTCTTATGCTGACATCCCCCACCTGCTCATCCCCATCGTGACAGACCCGAGAAAAGCGGCAGGTGCACTTTGCTGGGCAGTTCAGGAAATGGAAGAAAGATATAAAAAGTTTGCTGAAGCAGGCGTTCGTCAGCTTGAGCCTTACAACAAGAAAATCACAGCAGAAGACCCCGAAAAACGTCCTCTGCCCCAGATTGTTATTATTATCGACGAGCTTGCCGACCTTATGATGGTTGCACCCGGCGAAGTTCAGGACTATATATGCCGTCTTGCTCAGAAAGCCAGAGCCGCAGGTATTCACCTGGTTCTTGCAACTCAGCGTCCTTCGGTTGACGTTATCACAGGTCTTATCAAAGCAAACATACCTTCCCGAATCGCATTTGCGGTTTCAAGCTCCATCGACTCCCGTACAATCCTCGATGGCGGCGGCGCTGAAAAGCTGATGGGTAAAGGTGATATGCTTATGATGCTTTCGGGCGCTTCAAAGCTCAGCCGTGTTCAGGGTGCATTTGTATCCGACACCGACATTGAAAATGTTGTAAACTTCGTAAAAGGTCAGGCTTCCGCAGAATATAACGAAGAAGTTTCCAAAACTATCGAAAACAGCGGTGCAGCTCCCTCTGCCGCTCAATCGGACGAAGGCGCCGACACTGACGAACTTTTCGAAGATGCAGCCGAAATCGCATTCGAACTTGGTCAGATTTCCGCTTCTATGCTTCAGCGCAGACTCAAAGTTGGTTATGCCCGTGCAGGCAGACTTCTTGATATTCTTGATAAGAAAAAAGTAATTTCATCTTACGATGGTTCAAACAAACCCCGTCAGCTCATAATGAGCCGTCAGGAGTTCAATGAATTGTTAGAAAACGAGGGAGTTCAGTGAGTGTAAAATTTTTTCCCATAACCCGAAGTGAAATGGACTCTCTCGGTTGGGAAAGCGTGGATTTTGTATTTGTATCCGGCGACGCCTATGTTGACCATCCTTCTTTTGCGGCATCCATTTTGTGCCGTACCCTCGAAGATGCCGGCTACAAGGTTGCAATCCTCGCCCAACCCGATATAAACAAGCTGTCTGATTTCACTCAGTTCGGTAAACCAAGACTTGGTTTTTTCGTGTCGGCAGGCAATGTCGACTCTATGGTGGCTCATTATACCGCCGCCAAGAAAAAACGCAGTGAGGACGCATACTCCCCCGGCGGCAAAGCAGGTCGGCGTCCCGACCGTGCCACAATTGTATATTGTAACAAAATACGTGAAGCCTTCGGCGACATTCCCATCGTAATCGGCGGAATCGAAGCTTCCCTTCGCAGATTTGCTCATTACGATTACTGGGAAAACCGTGTCCGTCGCAGTATTTTATTTGACAGCAGCGCCAATCTTTTGATATATGGTATGGGCGAAAGGATAATCGTTCAGGTTGCAGATGCGCTCAACGAAGGGTTTGATATTTCGCAAATTACATGGCTGGACGGAACGGCGTATATCGCCTCTTCGCTTGACGGCTTGACCGACCATGTGTCTTGCCCTTCTTTCAAAGATGTCAAAAGCGATTTGACCGCTTATGCGCAGTCTGTAAAAGTCCAGTTTGAAGAAAATGACCCTGTCCGCGGCAAAACCGTTGTTCAGGAATGTGCAGGCAGGTATCTTGTTCAGAATAAACCCGCAATGCCGCTTGAAAGGGACGAGCTTGACAAAGTTTTTTCTTTTGATTATGCAAGACTCCCCCACCCGTCATACGAAAAGTACGGCGGTGTTCCGGCGATAGCCGAAGTGCAGTTCAGCCTTATAAGCTCGCGTGGTTGTTTCGGCGGTTGCAGTTTTTGTGCAATTGCTTTTCATCAGGGCAGAATGGTGCGGAGCCGAAGCCACGAATCCATAATTGCCGAGGCGAAAAAGCTCACTCAGCATCCCGATTTCAAAGGCTATATCCACGATGTGGGCGGTCCGACTGCCAATTTCCGCAACCCGTCCTGTAAAAAACAGGCGAAAGACGGAATGTGCACACGGCAGTGTCTTTACCCGACGGTCTGCAAAAATATGGACGTCAGCCACGAAGATTATATAAGTCTGCTCCGCAAACTACGGAGCATTGACAAGGTCAAAAAAGTGTTTATCCGTTCCGGTCTGCGGTTTGACTATATTATGGCAGACAAGTCGGACACCTTTATAAACGAGCTTTGTAAATATCACGTCAGCGGTCAGCTGAAAGTTGCTCCCGAGCATATCTGTCCTGAAGTTTTAAGCTATATGGGCAAACCAAACGTTGATGTTTACAATGCATTTTGCCAGAAATACAGCCGGATAAATGACAAACTTGGGTTAAAGCAGTATCTTGTGCCCTATCTTATGTCCTCTCATCCGGGTTCAACATTAAAATCGGCTATCCGCCTTGCTCAATATCTCAAAGCAAACCACTTAAATCCCCAACAGGTGCAGGATTTTTATCCCACTCCGGGAACTGTTTCCACCTGTATGTACTACACCGGTCTTGACCCCAGAACCATGAAACCGGTATATGTTGCAAAATCCGCTGAAGAAAAGCGTATGCAGCGTGCCCTGCTTCAGTCGGGCAAACCCGAAAACAAAGAAATTGTCCGCGCCGCACTTACAAAAGCCGGCAGGACCGATCTTATAGGCTATGGCAAAGATTGCCTGGTCACACCCAAAAAAATAAATGGAGGTAACAAAAATGTCAGCAAAAATCCTGGACGGAAAAGCTCTGTCCGCAAGAATAAAAGATGAGCTCAAAGATGAGGTTGTTCTTCTTAAAGAGCAGGGAATCAACCCCTGCCTCGCCGTAATCATCGTCGGTGACGACCCTGCTTCAAGAGTCTATGTTAACAACAAAAAAGCAGCCTGCGAGTATATCGGTATAAAATCGCTCGAATATGCGCTTGATGCGCAGACAACTCAGGACGAGTTGATGGAGCTGATTGATACTTTAAACGCAGATTCCGCAGTTGACGGAATTCTGGTTCAGCTTCCTCTCCCCTCTCATCTTGACGAAAAAGAAGTGTTAAACCGCATCAAACCCGACAAAGACGTGGACGCATTCCATCCTGTAAACGTTGGTAAAATTATGATTGGCGATTTTGATTTCCTTCCCTGTACTCCCGCCGGAGTTATGGAACTCATTGCCGAAAGCGGTGTTGAAATCAGCGGTAAACAGTGTGTTGTAGTGGGCAGAAGTAATATCGTGGGCAAACCGCAGTCTATGCTGCTGCTTCACAAAAACGGCACCGTTACAATCTGCCATTCCAGAACGAAAAATCTCGCAGAAGTTTGTAAAACTGCAGACATCCTCGTTGCGGCAGTGGGCAGACCAAACTTCATCACAGCTGATATGGTTAAAGAAGGTGCGGTTGTAATTGACGTAGGCATCAACCGTGGTGCAGACGGCAAGCTTTGCGGCGACGTTGACTTTGAGCCGGTGAAAGAAATTGCAGGTGCAATCACTCCCGTTCCGGGCGGCGTAGGCCCCATGACAATTTCAATGCTGATGAGAAATACTCTCACAGCTGCAAAAAATCACAAATAATTTTAAAACTCTGTCGAAAACTTTTCGACAGAGTTTTTCTTTTTACGACATTATTCTGTCTTATCTGTCAAAATACTGCAAAATTCTGCCCCTTGAAACGTTTTTCACAAGGATTGAGAGGCTAAAAAATTTGTGATATAATCACGAATAAAGCTAAATCTTTGTCGAAAGCGGTGAAATTTTGTTATATAATATTAACGATAGCTACTACATAAATCAGGCACTTGATTCCTGGCTTACCGAAGAAGACGAAGATTACGCTGTGCATAGGAAAACAGAAGAAAATATCAATCAAGAAAGGTGTAAATCAGATGACAGAACATCAAAAAAAATTTATCCTGGAAAATTACGGTGTGGCACAGACCAACTCCATAGCCACGACAATAGGTGTATCAACAGCAACCGTACTTAGATGGGCACGTCGGATGGGACTTGACATAAAACCCGCAAACAAACAGTTTGTACCTACCAAAGAGCAAGCACAATACATTCTTGAAAATTACGGCGAAATTCCCAGCAGAGTTATAGCCGACGATTTGGGCATTTCTGTTTCCGCAGTACGGACTACAGCAAAAAAACTCGGTATAAAACTCACCAAAGACCAGCTTGCAGCTCTTAAAACTATGTATGTAACCCACTCACCCAATCCCAACCCCATCACACACACAACCTGTATGCTTGTGTGCCGCTATTATTACGAAGGCTCCAGCATCGCAAATATCGCCTTCACCCTTGGCAGAAGCAAACAGCAGATAAACGAAATCCTGTCCGAATGTATGAAAAACGGCAACTACATAAAATATAACCTGTTCGGAAGATAAAAGAAGATGGGCAATGCCCATCTTCTTTTATCTCATTATAAAGCCTTTTCCGCTGTATAACTTGTTGCCTGCTTTGAGGTAATCAAGTGTACGCTTTTGGAATCCGTTTGTAGGGGTAAGCTCATCAAGCGGGAGGAAATCCTCTATTCCGAAGATATTCCAGTAGAGAGCAAATCCGTTTTCGCTGCCCAGAGCAATACGGAAATTCTTCTGGAACTGCAATATATTGGATTCGGGTTTCATCACATTTTTCAGCCCCGTATCAAGCAGCCACGAGCTGCATACAAACGCTTTAAAATCATATTTGGGAAAATACTTTGCGAAAAATGCGGGAGCCTCTGCAAATGATTTTTTCACATCTTCATCCAGCAGTTTGCCTTCCGAGCTAATGTGAACATGAAGAATGTTGTCGCCGATTCCCAGCACTTTTTTGCCTTTAAAGGTGCGTTTTTCGGGAATTATTTCGCCGTCGGCGTTGTAAGTGTATCCCGAAACGCTGTCGCCATCATAGGAAACTTCGGTCACAAATGCATCACCCTCATACTTTTTGCTGACGGGTTTGCCGTCCACAAATTTTTCTCCCGCAAGGGCAATGGGAATATACTCACCATCCACATCATAAACCTCAAAGGGATAGTTAAACTTGCCCATTTCAAACGTGAGTCTGCCCACAACAAATTCTATGGGTTCAAAATATCCTATCGGGAAACTGCGATACATATTATTCAGCCCGTAAACCCCATATTTTCTATAACTTCTCGCCGCCATATTTTTCAGCACAACAAGAGCATCCTTCAAATGCTTTTCGGGCATATCCGCTTGCTGCATAAACTCTTTCAGCCAAACTGCCCTGACAAGATAGACTGCCGGATAAAGCAAAGCTTCTTCCTCGTCGCCGTCCTGCCAAAGTCCCTGATATACCGCAGGATTTTCCAGAGCGAAAATTTCGTCGCACAGTTTCTGTGCTCTTGCCACAAACTCCGCATCCTTAATTTTTTCGGCAAGAAGATTTTCCAACTGCGGGTCAAAACCGATTTCTTTAAGTATTTTTTCCATCATCAGTTCACCTTTATAAAATCCGCAAACTTTTTGCAAACTTCTCTGTAATCAGTCTTTTCGGGTTTGGTGGATTCAAGCGATTTTTCTTTAAAGTCAGCAAAAATCTTTGCTTTCGCCTCTTCAAAGTCAGGCATTGCATCACCCTTACGGTTCATCATTTCATTAATATAAACCTTAACTTCGGGAATGTAAATTTCCGTCACAGCTTCGTAAACCGAACTTCTGCAATACCAGTTGATGATATTGTCTTTAATCGCATCGTTAAAATGCGGGTTGTACTGAGTTACTTTCTTGAGTCCCTCAACAGTGTGATAAATGGAATATTCCTCGTTCATAGCGAGAATATCAGCATAAAGTTCAAGCTGTACAAGACAGTTTTCCCAAACAGGCAAAGTAGATTTTTTGTCCTCTGCGGCATTATATTTAAGAGCTGCTTCCATAAAATCGTAATGGAGCTTTTTCACCATAATTGTACGGACAAGGTCAACCATATCGCGGCACACAAAGTCTTTTTCAAACAGTTCTTTGGGCAGAGCCGCAATTTTTTCAAGAGTCTCTTTCATTGCGGGCAGGAATTTTTTGTATTCCGCCACATTTTTGGTCCAGAGCTCCACTTTTTCGGCGTGCTTTTCATCATTTTTGTCCATAATATTTTTAAGCTCGCCGTGTGTCATAATAGTGAAGAAACAACTCATATGGTTTCTCGACGGCAGCTTAAACACAGGTAAAAATGCCTGCCAAACCGATTTCAAGGTTTCCGCATCGTCACCGTATCGTTTTTCGCAGAATCTGTCCGCTCTGTCCTCAAGCGATTTATACTGCGGTTTCCACGCACTTTCGGTGAAATAATCCAGCATAAATGTGTCGCTGTGAGAAAGCTCGGGCCAGAATGCCATACCTTTACAGAACTCATCGTCGTCTGCAATTTTCAGCTTTTTATCAATATATTCATAGTCTCCGTGAACATGGCTCTGCGGCTGGTATCCGTGAAACAGACCGAAAATCCAGGGCATTTTGCCTATCATATCCCATTGCTCGAAATTGTTTTCCTCCCATTTGAGGTCGAGAGTATAATCGAGAATGATATGACGATTCGGGTCAAAAGTTTTCATCAGCCTTCTCACTTCGTCAGGCTGATAGCAATAGAAAAAGTCCCAGCTTGCAATCATCAGGGGCGCATCGGGATATTTTCCCGCAATGTGCGCTGTGATTTTGTCATAAGCATCCTTTTTCATTGCAAGCCCTTTTTCACGGTCGTCACTATAGGTTCTTTCCGCAAGACCTATGGTGTGGAAAATATCGGGTCTGCCATATTCTTTAACGTGTGTATCTGTAAGTTTCTGATAATTTTTCAGGTTTTTGTCGTCATAGATATCCCATACAAGTCCTGTCTGCTCGGACTGAGATTTGCTCACCTGATTTTGCAGAGTGGGTTTCACTTTGTTAAGGAAGTCAAGGGGCGTTCTTGAATACCAGTGAGTCATCGTTCCGCAATCTTCAGGATGAAGCAATCCGCGGTCGAAAGCATAATCAAGAACCTTTTTGCGAAGCTCACCACGATATTTCAGCGACCAGAATGTGGTTCTGTTGTTATAGCTGTCGGTTGCTTCGGGCAAAACTTCCTCGTTCGACGGATATGAAACCACATCAGGGAAAGCTTTCTGGAACAAATCGTCCACGCCTATTCTCAGCATAAACGTGTTCATACGGCGTTTTAAGAGCCAGTCAATTTCCCTTTTCCAATCTTCAAAATCCCAATGCTCCGCCTGGAATCTGTGAAGACCTCTGTGGGCAAAATAACGAATCATTCTGTATTCAAAACGTGGTTTTTCATGAATATCCACGCCATCTAAAACTATTTCGTCCGCTTTTTTAATCGCATCGCCGTCCCAGAACCAATGGCAGTCCATAACGTCTTCAAAATACGCATAAACGCCATAAAGTGCCGCTCTGCCGTTTGCTCCTGTTATAACAAGTTTGCCATCTTTTGAAACAACGGCGAAATCGTCGCTTTTATCGCGGATATCCGCATCTGCAAGCTCGAAATTCTTTCCGCAGATGATAACATCTGCGGAAAGGTCTTTTGTAATTTCAGCCTTTTTACCCGTTACAAGATTATAATATTTTGCAAACTCTTCAGCGGCAACCGCATACGCTTTTTCGCCGCCTGCATTATAAATTTTCATAATAATTTCCATAGCCTTTCAGCCCACAAATATTAATGAAAATTCCTATACGTCTTTATCGTGGGCGGATAAGGCGTATAGTGGAAATTTTGCGCATGTGCGTTTTCGCTCTTTGAGCGAAATGTTCGCACGCGCTTTTAAATTGATTAACGTGATTTTTTCACGTTAAATCACCTATTAGAGTTTTACTACTTTGCCTGTTGCAATACTTTCGTAGCAAGCGTTCATAGCTTCAACTGTTTTCTTGTGCCATTTTAAGTTAATAAGCGGTGTTTTATTATTTCTTATATTATCAACGAATTCGTCGATAAGATCTACCCACTCATCAAAATATGTGTACTGAACGGTGTATCTGTCGTTGGGGCAACCGTTGTGGTAAACATTGGGTCCGAAACAATCTGCCATAACAGTACCTTTTTCGCCGTTCAAAGTTATGTTAACTTCCATTCTCTTGGGGAACACTTCCCAGCCCGGACCGGGAACGGGAATTCTTTCTTCCATTTTGGACCACGACGGGTCAAGAGAAAATACTGTGCCGTTTTTCATTCTGCCGATAACGGAAAGCATATCTTCTTCCACAAGGTCGGGACGGATGTTGGGAGCGACTTCCGCATAAATTTCAGCAAATTCGCTGCCTGTCATATGACGAATCATATCGAAAATGTGGGGATGGTCGCAAAGTGCACCGCCACGGAAACGGTTGTCGCCTTCTTTAATCTGCACTTTCTTACCATAGCTTTTTTCGGGAACGCCCTGCCAGGGGAACGCCCAAACAGGTGAAAGTGTGATGTTTGTGGCATTGAAAGACTTGATTTCACCAATTTCGCCATTTTCCACAAGCTCTTTAAGTCTTGAAATAACGGGGTTGTAGTGCATTTCAAGTTCAACCTGGCAAACAAGACCTGACTCGTCCATCAGTTTAATCATTTCATCATATTCGTCCATATCGAAAGTGGGGATTTTCATTGACAGAACGTGAATTCCTCTTTCTGCACAAAGCTTCATCTGACGGAGGTGGTCGCTGTTTTCACTTGCGAGTACCACAGCCTCAATTTCGGGATGTGCGTCCAGCATTTCAAGTTCGCTGTCATAGCAGGGAATCCCGTCAACGCTGTTTAAGAAAATCTTTTTCACATCGTCGTTTGCAGTTGCAACTGCCACCCAATCAAGTTTGGGGTTTTCTTTAAGTACCTGGTAATATTTTCTTGTATGACCGTGGGTCATAGACATCATAGCAATTTTCAAAGGTTTCATCAGAGCACCACCCTTTCTCCGCATTCAGCAGATTTTTTCGCAGCTTCCACAAGCTTTTTAACCTGTTCATCTGCACTGATTAACTGGTCACAACCGCCTGCCTGAGCAACCTTGAAAGCTGCTCTGACAATTGCAATTTCAAGAATTTCAAGACCGTAAAGTTCAAAATCCACGTCTGTGAATTTTTTGTTTTCTTTGCCGAACACATAAACAGAATCCTGTGCCAGCTGAGCGTCAACAACGATATCACACGCAATACCTCTCTGGGAAATAATTTCGTGTTTGTCGATAGCTTTCTGCCCTTTTTCCAGAGTTGCCGAAATTTCGATTGTGCAAACAATTCCTTTTTCGGTTGTTGCAATGGCGTTGAGAACGTTATCGTTTTTCATAACAGTAACCTGTTTGATTTTGTCATCTAAAATCCATTGACAAAGGTCAAACTCACGATAAAGTGCACAGCAGAGGCAGCTGCCCGCTTCCACAATTCTTGCCACTCTCATAACGCTTACACCAACAAGTGTACCGCCGCCTACAATGTTTTTCAGTTCAATAAATCTTCTTTCGCTTCTGTGCGCAAAAATGGGATATTCCTTCCCATCCACTACAACTGTGTTTTCATCTTTAAGATTAGCTTTTGCCGTCACAGAATACTTTTCAAGAAGAAAATCAAGTTTTTCCTGTAATTTTTTCATTTTTACAACTCCTTAAAGCATTTTTATTCTCGGTTTATATTTTTCAAGATATGCCGCATTTTTTTCGTCGCCGCCCGGTGTATTTGCACTTGACCAGACAGGCGGTGTGATACCTCTGTCGATACACTGTTTTACACATTCAATTTCAAGAAGGTGGGCAATATAGAAATCTATAATGTTTGATACGGGCGCAATGGGAGTATCCAGACCCGGAACATTCACCACAGCGTCGCCAACCGGGTTGAAATCGTCAATGCAAACATCCGCATAGTCGAAAAGGTTTGTTTTGTTGGGATGGCGGATGAAATGGTCCTGAGGCATTTCGTTCTGCCACGCCGAACTTGAAACCGCAATTATTTTAACGCCGTTTTTCTTCGCTTCCATAGCTGCGTCAATTGTTGCGGGATTGATGCCGATATTGTGGAAAATAATGAGCACATCGTCTTTTTTCAGGTCATAATATTTCACAATGGCACTGCCGTAGTTCACAGTTCTTTCAAGCTCTAAATATTTCAGCGCCTGATTGAACACCGAAAGTCCCGTCTCCATAATGGGGTTGATGCAGGAGAGACCGCCTGCACGGAAAAACATTTCGCCCATACAAAGTGTTGTGTGTCCACCGCCACCGTAAACGCTTATGAGTCTGTCATTTGCAATGGCGTCGCACATAAGTTCCGCCGCTTTTTTAATGTTTTCCGCCTGAGTATCGTTAACCTGTCTGAAATTTTCCATCAGACTTTCAAAATATCCAAAATCGTTCATAGAAATTTCCTTTCTGTTTCTTCTTTTGTAGGGATTGAATCAATTACATATTTTCTGCTCACGCTGATTGAGGATGCCGCCACGGCATATTTTGCCGCTTCAGCCAACTCCGTTCCCTCAGCAATCTTCACCGCAAGTACGCCGTTAAACGTGTCGCCCGCTCCTGTGGTGTCAACCACCTCTGCAGGCATTGCCGGGATGTGAATTTCTCCGTTGATATCACATCCGTCACCGCCGAGAGTTGTGATACAGTTTTGGTATTTTCCAGGGTTTATAAAGGCTTTTTCCTGTTCATTGGGCGTCACCATAAACAGATTTTCTGGAACATTTTCTCGGGGAGGAGCAGGATTTAAAATCACTTTCACTCCGTATTTTTCCGCAATTTTCACCGCTTCAGAATTAACCTGTTCGGGCACTTCGTTCTGCAACAGCAGAATGTCGCTTGATGCAATTTCCACTTCGAAATCTTTTACATCCTCCGCTGAAAGCTCCGCATCCCTGAACA
>JAFYVD010000001.1 GCA_017558425.1 Clostridia bacterium
AATGTACATCAGGGAAGTATGTTTGGTTATCTGGGTGGAAGTGCTCTGTACCGGGAATAGGTTTTAAATAATTTCCCTGCGATGTGCATAACAAGCAGGAAAAGAAACACCGCTTCCACAAAGGGGAGAACACTCAGCCGGCCCATATACATCAGATAAATAATTAAAGTTAATAAAGGCGAAATTATAGTCATTAAAGCTTTGCCCTTAAAGTAAAGCTTTGGCGATAGTTTCGCTTTTTTTATTATGCCCAAAACCTGCACATGAACGCTGATTCCAGACCAGCCGAGAGCGGAGGACAACAGCATCAGTTTTGGGACAACTGCCATGTCGGCAAGGGCAAGCGCATTGCAACCGCCGCCACACTCGAAAAAACTGTAAATCGCACCTTGTATCAGTTTGGAATTAATTCCGAGGGATGCAAGCGCGCTCACAAGTCCGAGGCTGTCGATGAGAGATATGAGAGTTGAGAAAAATACGGCAAATCCGCAAACGTTCAGCGTGAGAAGTGCGGAGGAAGCGATTGCCTCGGGAAACAATTCGCCAAAACTGCGTGAGGAATAGTCGGGCTTAGTGTTGGCACTGCCGTGCCGAATACAGGTGGGAAAGTTGTGCATACAGAGGGCGATTGTGAAAGCGGAAAGAATGTGTGACAGGTAGAGAATAATGCCAAGGTTTCCGCTTTTCAGCATACCATATCCCACAGCTCCGATTACGAAAGCGGGACCGCTGTTGTTGCAGAACGCCAGAAGTTTCTCGGCTTCCGATTTTGAGCATCCGTCGTTTTGATAAAGGTCGACGGTGGTTTTGGCTCCCACAGGATAGCCGCAGAACATTCCGAGAAAAATGGGCAAGGCACAGCCGCCGCTGAGTCCGAACAAACTCCTTGTTAAAGGGAAAAACCACTTTGAAATGGAGGAGGCGGCGCCAAGGTTTATCAACAGGTTACTGCATACAAAGAATGGAAACAACGAGGGAATCAGCGAACGATAGCACAGCGAAAGTGCAGATTTTGCGGCATCCATAGCCGAGGAGGAAAAGAGCAGCAATAAAATGGTGTAGCAGGTTATGGCAAAAATCATAACAGATGTTTTCTTTTTCAATTTTAATCACCCGTAAAAGTATATGAAAGTGAATTATTGAGAATACTCACAGATGCACAAAAATAGAATTGTAACAGAAAGGCTGTGAAAAAATGAGGAAAAGGGACGTGACTGCACCACCCAAAAGTGTACCTGAAAAAATAATGGATGCTTTTGAACTGCCCAAAAATAAAAGTGGGATTATAACAGCTTTGCACATTACTGGAATCAGAGAAGCTGTGGTGGAAGGGCATAAAGGGATAATTGAATATACAGATAAATGCATAAAGCTTAATACACCGCAGTTTGTTATGAAGCTGTCGGGAGCGGAGCTTGAAATTACAGGCGTTGCAGAAGAATATATCTCTGTAAAAGGAATAATTACGGGAGTGGAGTATATTTTCTGAAAAAGGGGAAGTACAATGATTATTCTTGGCATAATTAACTTTTTGAAAGGCTATGTGAAAATACATATTTCGGGCAGATATACCGAAAGATTTATAAATATATGTGCAAAAAGGAATATCTATATTTGGAATATAAAGAGAAAATCGGCAAACCTTTTGGAAGCTTGTGTCAGTATGCAGGCGTTTGAAATGACAGGGGATATTGCGGCAGATGCTGAAACGGAAATTTTGGAAGTGGGCAGAGGCGGGTTTCCCGTATTGTTTGAAAAGATAATGTCGCGTAGCGGACTCATTGTCGGTTTTTGTGTTGTAACTGCATTATTTTTCTGGATGACGGGACGGGTGTGGCATATAGAGATTGCACCAACGGCAATTCCGGAAAATGAAATAAGGGAACAGCTTAAAAAATCCGGGCTTGACATCGGGGTGAAACTCAGTGAAGTGGACACCAGGAAAATTCAGGCTAAAATGATGAATTTAAACCCCGGTATTGAATGGATATGGACTGAAAAAAGCGGAACGAAAATTTTTGTGGATTTGCGTGAAAGGGTCAAAAAACCGGATACGGTGAATATAAATGAACCTTGTAACCTTGTGGCGACACATGCCGGCAAGGTTACTTTTGCCATGATAAAAGAAGGTCGGGCGATGGTGAGCGCCGGAATGAGAGTGTCGGAAGGACAGCTTCTTGCAGGCGGGGTGCTCGGAAGCTCGGTGGTAGGAGCAAGAGAGGTTCACAGCCAGGGAAGTGTTAAGGCTGATGTTTTTATTGAAAAAAGCGGAGATTATTTGCTGGAAACCGAGAAAAGTCTGCCCACGGGCAATGAGGAAAAAAGCTACCGGCTTTGGGTTGGACAAAGGGAGATAAAACTGCTTTCTCCAAAAAGTAAATTTGAAGAAAAAACCGAAACAAGTGAGAAGTTTCCGCTTCGTATAGGGGATATTTATTTCCCTGTTGGGGTAATAAAAACAGTGACGCAGGAAAAGATAACAAAAAAGGTGAAGTTAAACAAAGAAAATGTGGTGAAAGATGCAGAAAAATATCTTGATGAACTATTGCAAAAAGAGGTTGGTAGTGGTACAATTATAGAAAGATATTTTTTTGTCGAAGATATAGACGAAAAAACAGTAAGAGTACGGATGCAGGCGCTTTGCAATATGGAAATTGCAAAAAAGCAACCCATCGGGGAGGAAATGTATGGCAGATAAAATAATTGATATCGGTAATATAAGCACAATGATTTCGCTTTTCGGGAGCTATGATTCCAATATAAAAATTTTAGAAGAGGAATTTGGCGTAAATATTTTAAACCGCGACACTGTTTTGAAAATTGAGGGTGACGAAAAAAATGTGATTCTTGCAGAGAAAACGGTTGAAGCACTTATCAATGAAATTGAACGTGGCGGAATTTTAACGGGCCAGAATATCGAATATACAATTGCCATGGTGAAAAACGGTATGGAAAGTCAACTTGCTGAAATGGGTGACGATGTTATTTGTATCAGCGCCACAGGCAAGCCCATTAAAACAAAAACTCACGGTCAGAAAGAATATGTTCAGGCAATTGCCGATAACACTGTTATATTCGGTGTTGGTCCTGCAGGTACGGGTAAGACTTATCTTGCCGTTGCGATGGCTGTGAAAGCATTCAGAAACAAAGAAGTTAACAAAATTATCCTGACCCGTCCGGCGGTTGAAGCAGGGGAGAAACTTGGTTTTCTGCCCGGAGATTTGCAGACCAAAATCGACCCCTATTTAAGACCGCTTTATGATGCGCTTTATGATACAATGGGATTTGAGAATTATCAGCGCAACGCAGAAAAAGGTGCGATTGAGATAGCACCGCTTGCATATATGCGCGGCAGAACGCTGGACAATGCGTTTATTATACTTGATGAGGCACAGAATACAACGCCCCAACAGATGAAAATGTTCCTTACCAGAATAGGCTTTGATTCCAAAGCGGTTATCACGGGCGACGTTACCCAGATTGACCTGCCGGGTGGCACTCAGTCGGGACTGAAGGATGCTATGAAGGTGCTTAAAAACATCAAAGGGATTGAATTTTGTCAGTTCAGCGACCTTGATGTTGTGCGTCATCCGCTTGTACGCAAAATTATTAGAGCCTATGAAAATCAGGAAATGAAAAAATATCAGGGACAGGTGAAAAAATGACGGAATTTATTTTTGATTGTGCAGACGAAAGTTTGACGGCCGAACAGGAAAATGTGTTGAAAAGAGCAGTTGAAACGGCTCTTGCAGCTGAAAAAATTGACTTTGACTGCGAAGTATCGGTTGTTATAACAAACAACGAAGGAATCAGAGAAATTAACAGAGATTACAGAAATATTGATTCTGCAACCGATGTGTTATCATTTCCACAGTATGATTTTGTTTCTCCTGCAGTTTTTGCACAAGAACCGGAAATCCCGGCTATGTTGGGCGATATAGTGATTTCCAAAGAAAGGCTGATATCGCAGGCGGAGGAAATCGGGCACAGCTTTGAGGACGAGCTGGCATACCTGACGGTTCATTCGGTGCTTCATCTTCTTGGATACGACCATATGGAAGAAAATGATAAGAAAATTATGAGAGAACGAGAGAAAAGGATTGTGGGGGAAATAGTAAGTGGCGAAGTATTTTGAAAAAGTGACTCCTGAATCCTGCGGAGTTGACAGCAGGGATTTACTTAAAATGATTGAAGGCATGGAAGATATGCCCGAAGAAAAGGAAACTCATGGGTTTATGCTGATAAGACACGGCAAACTCCTGACAGAAGGCTGGTTTTCGCCTTACACCGAGGATATGCCGCACATTCTTTTTTCCGATACCAAAACATTCACTCAGCTGGCAATAGGGTTTATGGTTCGGGAAGGGCTTGTAACTATTGAGGATAAAATTGCGGATTATTTCCCGGACAAGCTGACCGAAGCCACATCCGAATATAACAAAAACCTTAAGATAAAACATCTTCTTATGATGGCAACCGGTCACCCGGGCAATGCCGTTCATGCCCGAGGAAAATTTTCGGACGAAGAATATGACAAACTCCGGGAATTTTTCGCTTCCGAAACAATCGACGAGCCGGGAACGGTGTTCCAATATGAAAATATTGCAAGCTATGTGTTATCCAATCTTGTGTCAAGACTTACAGGCAAAAATATTGTTGAATATTTAAAACCTCGGTTTTTAGACCCGCTTGACATCGCCGTTGATTATTATTCGGCGGATGAAAACGGCGTTTGTATGGGATATTCGGGCTTTAGAATCACGCTTGAAGCGCTTGCGAAGGTAGGTCAGTTTTTCCTGGACGAAGGGGTTTGGGAAGGCAAACAGATTTTGCCGAAGGAATGGTGCAGACAGGCAATTTCAAAACATGCTGAATGTATAGGACCTTGCGGATCCGACTGGAACCAGGGATATGCGTGGCATTTATGGAGAGGTCGATACAACACCGCAAGACTTTGCGGAGCATACGGACAGATGTGTGTTATAGCTCCCGACCTTGATTTGATTTTTGCCACCAATTCGGGTGCGAATTATAACAGACTTCAGTACATACTTGACAATTTTTATGAAAATGTGATGCTGAAAATAAAGGACGAGCCTCTGGAAGAAAATCAGGTGGGCAACATTAAGCTTGAAAACAAAATTTCAAGACTTAAGCTGCAAAATGCTTTTGCGCCTCTTTCGCCGAGAGTAAACGAGCTTTCGGGCAAAGAAATAAAGTTTGATAAGATTCTTAAGTATGACAGCCTGAAACTTGATTTTACCAAGCAGGAGTGCAAAGTTACCCTGATGGGTGACAAAACAATATCCTTTGATGCGGGGCTTGAAGAGCCAAAAGAAACTGTGGTGGACTGTGGCGGTTTTGTCAGCATAGATCCCGATAAAAGTGAGATTTTTTCTGCATCTGCGTATTTTGACAAGGATGATAAATTCGTCATTACTGCAAGGATTTTGCAGACTGTAACAATTGTCAAAATTGAGATTGATGCAAACGAAAATGTTAAAATTTATACACTCAGGGGAAGACTGGGCGATTAATTATATTACATAAGAACAGGAGAGAAGATTATGGCAAAATATTTTGAAAAAGTTACTCCCGAATCCTGCGGAGTAAGCAGTGAAGATTTAATTAAAATGATTGAAGGGATGCAAGAAGTCCCTGAAAAAAGAGAAACTCACGGCTTTATGTTGATAAGACACGGCAAGCTTCTGACAGAAGGTTGGTTTACACCATATGAGGAAGATAGTGCGCACACTATTTTTTCCTGCAGTAAAACATTTACTCAGCTTGCAATAGGATTTATGGAACAAGAGGGTCTTGTAACTATTGATGATTTGGTTTATAAATATTTCCCCGATAAAGAGGTAATAGAATATAATAAAACCCTGAAAATCAAAGACCTTCTGCGTATGGGAACAGGTCACGAAGGAAATAATCCCGAACTTGGAAAAATCCTTGGTTGCGGAGATGACAAAGTTCAGCAGTTCTTCCTTTCACCCCAGGTTAACAATCCGCCCATATTCCGTTATGAAAACAACACAAGTATTGTGCTGTCACACCTTGTTTCAAGACTTACAGGCAAGGATGTAATTGAATATCTTACACCGAGATTCATTGAGCCGCTTGGAATAGATGTAGTAAGCTACACAAAAGAATCGGAAGGCATTTTCACAGGATATACAGGCATCAGATTAAAACTTGAAGATGTTGCAAAAGTTGGTCAGTTCTTCTTAAACGGTGGTGTTTGGGACGGCAAACGCCTTATTTCCGAAGAATGGTGCAAACAGGCTACGGCAAAACAGATTGACGCTGCAGTACCTTCTCCCGGCGATTGGGCACAGGGCTATTGCTGGCAGATGTGGAGAGGCAACTACAACACATCTCGTATTTGCGGTGCTAATGGTCAGGGTTGTGTTATTGCTCCCGACCAGGACCTTGTTTTTGCTTACTTTACAGGCACAGACGGCGATATGCTTCAGCCTATGATTGACAATTTCTACAACAATGTTTTCCATAAACTGAGCGACGAACCTTTGGCTGAAAATCCCGAAGGAAACGCAAAACTTGAAGCTAAAATTAAAACTCTTGAGCTTTATGATGAATTTAAACCTGTTTCTGAAAGAGTAAGAGAACTTGACGGCAAAACATTCAGTTTTGAAAAAGCTCTCAGCTATGACGGTGTTAAACTTGATTTTGAAGGCGATGTATGCAAAGTTACCCTTTCGGGCGACAAAACCTTCTCATTTGAGGCAGGTCTTAAAGAGACAAAAACAACCAATGTGGACAACGGCGATTTTGTCGGAGTTGATGTGGTGGATTATTCGGTGTTTATGGCTTCGGCTCGTTTCGACGAGGATGATAAACTGGTAATCACGGCAAGAATTTTTGAAACCGTAACAACCCTCAAAATTGAAATTGATAAAGAAAATAATGCGAAAATTTACACGCTCAGAGGAAGGATAGGCTGATAATTTATGGGTTTTTTCAGACCAAAACTTTTAACAGATTTAAGAAACTATTCGGGCAAACAGCTTGCAAGTGACTTTGTGGCAGGGCTGATTGTTGCAATAATTGCACTTCCGCTTTCTATCGCACTTGCGATTGCATCGGGAGTTTCGCCCGAAAAAGGACTTTACACAGCGATAGTTGCAGGGTTTGTAATTGCCATGCTTGGCGGCAGTAAAGTAAACATTTCCGGTCCTACAGCGGCATTTGCAACCATTGTTGCGGGGATTGTGGCACAGCACGGCATCAGCGGACTTGCGATTGCAACCGTTATGGCAGGTGCTATGCTTATCATAATGGGCGTTTGCCGCCTTGGTGTGCTGATAAAATACATACCTTACACAATTACAACGGGTTTCACATCGGGTATTGCGCTGACAATTGTAATAGGTCAGCTGAAAGACTTTTTCGGACTCACATTCCCGGCGGGAACTCACGCTGTGGAAACTATGGAAAAGCTTTCTGCGGTTGCAGAATCTTTTTCAACTATGAACGTAGCAAGCTTTTTGGTGGGACTTGGTGCGTTGGTGATTCTGGCTGTATGGCCGAAAATCAGCAAAAAAATCCCCGGTTCGCTTATTGTGGTAATTCTGGGCGTTATTGTTGTAAAACTCTTTAAACTGAACGTAAATACAATCGGAGACTTGTATGAAATTTCCCGTACACTTCCCACATTTGCACTTCCGGAATTCAGCTTTGCGGCTGTTCGTCAGCTTCTTCCCAGTGCATTTACAATCGCAATCCTTGCAGCGATAGAATCACTGCTGTCCTGCGTGGTGTCCGATGGAATGATTGGTGACAGACACGATTCCAATACCGAGCTTATCGCTCAGGGTGCGGGCAACATCTGTTCGGGTCTTTTTGGAGGTATCCCTGCAACAGGTGCCATTGCAAGAACAGCTGCCAATGTTAAAAATGGCGGTAAAAGCCCCGTTTCGGGAATGGTTCACGCTGTGATTCTGCTTCTTATCCTTGTGGTTCTGATGCCTTATGCGGCTTGGATTCCGATGCCTGTTATTGCGGCAATTCTGTTTATGGTTGCGTATAATATGTGCGAATGGCGTCAGTTTGTGAAAATCTGCAAAACTGCACCAAAAAGCGACATTGCAGTGCTTATTCTCACATTTGTGCTCACGGTAGTGTTTGACCTTGTTGTTGCCATCGAAATCGGACTTTTAGTTGCGATTATATTGTTTATGAAACGTATGGCGGACGTTACACACATTCGCCCCTGGACAGATACTGACGAAAAAGTGGCAGACGATAACGGCAGACTGAAGAAAATTCCTCCCAAAACACAGGTTTATGAAATCAACGGTCCTATGTTCTTTGCAACATCTGACAAAATCGCTTCAATTCCCGTGAAGGAAGGGGTTAAAGTAATCATTTTCCGAATGAGAAATATTCCGGCACTGGATATTTCGGCGTTGCAATCTTTGTTGGATGTGTTTGCACTTTGCAAAAAGAAGGGTATCAGAGTAATTTTCTCTCACGTTAATGACCAGCCTATGTCGGTAATGAAAAAATCAGAGTTTTATGATGTTGTGGGAGCGGAAAATTTCCTGCCCAACATTGACGAAGCACTTGCGTTTGCAGAGAAAATCTGTGCGGAGGTAAAATAATGATACACTCAATTCTGATAATCGGTCAATCCAATATGGCGGGCAGAGGGTTTGCGAATGAAGTTGAACCCATAAAAAACAGCCGTATTCGTGTGCTTCGCAACGGAAGATGGTATTCCATGTACACTCCTGTGAATCCTGACAGGGTTACTTCGGGTGTAAACCTTGCCGAAAGCTTTGCCGACCTGTATTCCATAGAAAAAGACGTTGAAGTGGGGATAATTCCCTGTGCTGACGGCGGCACAAATCTTGACCAGTGGCAGGTGGGCGGACTTTTGTTTGACCACGCTTGTTATCAAGCGGAACTTGCGTCAAGAACATCAACAATAGCGGCAGTTTTGTGGCATCAGGGCGAATCGGACTGTGCTGATGCGCTTTATCCGCATTATGAGGAAAAGCTGACGGTTATATTCAATGCTTTCCGCGAAAAACTCGGGCTTCACGATGTTCCCTTTATTGTGGGCGGACTTGGTGATTTCCTGGCGGATTACGAACATGGCGACATAAGCAAAAACTATAAGAAAGTGAACGAGTCGCTTAAAGCGGTTGCAAGCAAATTCCCGATGAGTGGATTTGTTCCGGCGGAAGGACTTGGTGCCAACCCCGACAACCTTCATTTTTCGGCAAAAGCCCTTCGTGAATTTGGTGTCCGTTATTATGATGAGTTCAAAAAGCACGAGGACAAAAACAAAGTTTTTGTTGAAAAGAGCACTATGGACAGTGCAATAAGAACTGAAATTGAAAATCTGTAATTCTTTAAAAAGCACTTTTTTCCAAATGGAAGAAAGTGCTTTTTGTTTGACTTTGAAACGAAAATATTGTATAATATCCTGTGGAGGATTGATAAAAATGACGAAACTTGAAGGATTAAAACCTGAAAAGGTTTTTAAATATTTTGAAGAAATCAGTGCCATTCCGCGAGGTTCGGGCAATATGGCACACATCGCCGACTATTGTGAAAAGTTTGCGGAAAAGCTTTCGCTGAAATGTGTTCGTGATGTGGCGGATAATATCGTGATTTATAAACCGGGCACTGCAGGATACGAAAATTCTCAGCCGGTGATTTTGCAGGGACATCTTGATATAGTTTGCCAGAAAGATGCTGACCGTGAAATTGATTTTGAAAAGGATGGTCTTGACCTTTTTGTTGACGGAGACTATGTTAAGGCAAGGGGCACAACACTTGGAGCCGACAACGGAATTGCCGTGGCAATGGTGCTGGCAATTTTAGACAGCGACGATATAGCTCATCCGCCCATTGAAGCTTTGTTTACAACCGATGAGGAAATCGGTATGATAGGTGCATCGCAACTTGACGGAAGTCTTTTTAAAGGCAGAATGCTTATTAACATTGACTCGGAAGAACAGGACAAACTGACCGTTTCTTGTGCAGGTGGAAGCGAATTTGAAATGAGCATCCCGTTTGAAAGGGAAAATCGCAAGGGGAGTAAAATTATTGTTTCCCTTTCGGGGCTTAAAGGAGGTCATTCGGGTATTGAGATTGACAAAGGCAGAATAAATGCAAGCGTGCTTGCGGGCAGAATTCTGCATAGCCTGAGTGAATTTGAAATAATCTCGGTGACAGGCGGTGACAAGAGCAATGCTATCACAAATTGCTGCAAGCTTGAAATTTTGACCGATGATGCGGACAAAGCAGTGTCCCGGCTTGAAGAATGTTATAAAATCGTTAAAAAAGAAATTGCAGACATTGAACCTGATTTTGAACTGATGATTGACAGGGGAGAAACGGGCGAATTTGAAACTGTCGGCAAATCGGCAAGTGAAAAGCTGATGTATGCGATGCTGTTTATGCCCAACGGAGTCCAGGCTATGAGTGCCTCTATTGAAGGACTTGTTGAAACTTCGCTCAATCTCGGAATACTGAAAATCGAAGAAAATGAAATTAAAATGGTTTCGGCACTCAGGAGCAACAAACTTTCGGCACTTAATTACCTTGAAAAAAGATTGGCGGCATTTGCGAAAATGCTTGGCGCACAGGTGAAAACCTACGGACATTATCCGCCATGGGAATATAAGGAAAATTCTGCACTTCAGGAAATTTATAAACAGTGTTTTGAAGAAAAATTCGGATATCAGCCAACGGTGGAGGCAATTCACGCAGGGCTTGAATGTGGCGTGCTTTCGGCAAAAATTCCCGGCCTTGATGCGATTTCAATCGGTCCGGAACTTGCAGATGTTCACACCACAAAAGAAAAATTGAACATTTCTTCCGCTAAAGAAATGTTCGAACTTGTTTGTGAACTGTTGGGGAAAATGAAATGATAAAAAAAGTCGCATTCGCCGAATGCGACTTTTTTTGGGGATACAACCATTCAACTTTGTGACTGAAAAATCAACCATTGTTCCTGCAGGTATACAAACTGCACAAAATTATGTTACAAGTTTATTACAATTGACTATTGTGAGTTTTCAAGGTTTTTGGTATAATATAAGTGTGTATTATATCCTGCCTATTTGCAAAGCCTTTGTCGCAACCATTGGCGGGCGGGTTTATAATAAAAAAGCTTTTTTGATTCGTGTATTCGCAACTGCACGAATAAAAAAAGAGCGGGCAATGGTTTTTTGAAAAAAGGAATTCCGAAAAAACCAATTGCCGGACCGTTTTTGATTTGTTTGATGCCGGTCCGCAACGGCAAAGGGCAAAAGAAAACGCAATCTCATTGCCAAAAGGCAAAATAAAGAAAAGGAGAAAACAAAATGAAAGCAAAGAAAATTTTGTCCCTCATCCTTGCAATCGCAATGATGGCGACAATCTCTGTTTCTGCCGCTCAGTCCGAAGTTTATATCTATGAAGATTTCG
>JAFYVD010000002.1 GCA_017558425.1 Clostridia bacterium
CTCGGATGCCAAAGCGTTTGCGGCGGCACTTCGTCAGGCTAAAAAAGCCGTTGAAACAGAGCTTTTAACAAAAATTAAAACAGCGGTTGAGGGAAGTGAATTGAGCGATGGAGCTGAAGAAGATTTACAAGTTTAAAGATATCAGGTTATACGAACTTGCAAGAACGCACACATCCTATTCGAACGAACTGAAAAACAAGAAAAAGCAGAGCAATCAGCGCCTGGAATTTTTGGGTGATTCGGTGCTCAGCATTATGGTGAGCGAGTTTATTTATAAGAATTATACTCATTTTCCGGAAGGTTCGCTGACGAAAATCAGGGCTGATGTGGTTTGCGAAAAAAGTTTGTACGAAATTGCAAAAAGCATTGACCTGGGCAAACATCTGCTCCTCGGCAAGGGTGAAGAACGGGGCGGCGGCAGAGAAAGGGTTTCCATTCTGGCAGATGCTATGGAAGCTTTTATCGGTGCGGTATATCTTGATTCTGATCTTGAAACTGCTAAACAAGCGTTCATGCCGCTGCTGGTTGAAAGAATTATCATAGCGGCAAGCAAAGAAGATAAAAAAGATTATAAGACCACTTTGCAGGAATTTCTGCAGAAAAACGGTCAGGTGAAAATTGTGTATACCACAGTTTCCGAATCGGGGCCCGACCACGACAAAACCTATGGGGTTGAAGTTAGCGTGAACGGCGAAATAAGCGGAAGCGGAGAGGGAAAAACCAAAAAAGAAGCTGAACAGATGGCGGCAAAAAATGCCCTTGCGAAGATTTTATGATAAGGCATTATAACATACCTGTTTTTGTGCCTCATAAAGGATGCCCGAATGATTGTGTTTTCTGTAATCAGAAGAAAATAACAGGTCAGCAGGAGGGTAGTCCCGATGAGGCGGAGAAAATAATTGAAGAGCATCTTTCCACTATGGAAAGACCCTATTTTGCCGAGATTGCATTTTTTGGCGGCAGTTTTACCGGCATTGAGTTATCTCTGCAGAAAAAGTACCTTGAAATTGCGAAGAAATTTGTCGATTCGGGAGATGTGGACGGGATAAGATTGTCCACCAGACCCGACTACATTTCGGCAGAAATTCTTGATATGCTCAAAAGCTATGGAGTTACGGCGGTGGAGCTGGGTGCACAGTCGATGGACGACGGGGTGCTGAGAAAAAATCACAGAGGACACAGTGCAGATGACACCAAAAAAGCGGTGACACTTTTGAAAGAATACGGCTTTGAAACCGGGCTTCAGATGATGACGGGGATGTATGGTTCGGATGCGAAAACCGACCTTTTTACGGGGATGGAAATTGCAAAGCTTTCGCCCGATACGGTACGGATTTATCCCACAATTGTGCTTAGTGACACTATGCTTGAAAAGCTCTTTGAAAGCGGAGAATATATTCCGCCCAGCCTTGATGAAAGTGTGGAGGTTTGCGCAAAGCTTCACGGAATATTTGATGAAAAAGGCATCAAAATAATCCGAACAGGGCTTCAGTCCACAGACACAATCTGCGAAAAAGGCAACATTGTTGCCGGGGCTTATCACAGTGCTTTCGGCGAACTTGTACTGTCAAGGATTTTCCGTGACGAAATGGAAGAAAAAGTGAAAAATGGCGAAAAAGTTATTTTTGTTCCGAAAAAGCAACTGTCTGTTGCGATAGGACAGAAAAAGACGAATATAAAATATTTTAAAGAAAAATACGGTGTTGACATAGAGGTGAAAAGCATATGAATATTCATAACGCATCAATAAAAGTTTCGGCGGTAAGTCCAAAACAGTATCCCACCGATAATTTGCCTGAGATTGCGTTTGCCGGCCGGTCGAATGTCGGAAAGTCATCGTTTATCAATAAAATGCTTAACCGCAGAGGACTTGCAAGAACCAGTGCAACTCCCGGCAAAACCGCACAGATAAACTTTTATAATATTGACGATACAATTTATTTTGTCGATTTGCCCGGTTATGGATATGCGGCGGTTTCCAAACAGGAGAAAAAACGGTGGGGAGATATGATGGAAGAATATCTCAACACACGCGAAAATCTGAAACAAACTTTTCTGCTTGTGGACATGCGTCACAAACCCACAGCCGACGATGTTCAGATGGCGGAATGGATAAGATATAATTTCGGTAGTCTCATCGTAATTGCCACCAAACTGGACAAGCTGAAAAAGAGCCAGATTGAAGGAAATATCGAGGTTATAAAAAAGACCCTCGGCCTGACGGATGAGGACATTCTTGTGCCATTTTCTGCCGAAAAAGGTAACGGCAGGGATGAAGCATGGGAAGTTATAAATGCTGTAATATCCGTCGATGAAGAATAATGGATAAAACAACTCTTTTTCACAAAAAAGGAGTTGTTTTTTTGCGTTTGACGATATATAATCAAATTAACGGTAAAGGAAGTGGGAAAAGTGTATAAGGCGATAAAATATATTAATGCAAACATTGCAGAAAAAATCACGCTTGACGAGATAGCCGGAATCTGCGGCTATTCGAAATGGCACTTTTGCAACCTTTTCCGCAGATTTACAGGGATGTCCTTTACCGAATATGTAAGCAATCAGAAAATGCAGCTTGCTGCCATAGATATTTTGGATGGTGACAAGGTTATTGAAGTTGCAACAAGATACGGATACGACAGTCCGGGTGGCTTTAACAAGGCATTTCTTTCGCATTTCGGCTGTTTTCCAAGAGAGTTTCGGAAAAACAGCGAGGAAGCAAATGTCCGTTACAAGGAAAGAAGGGATAAAATGTTCAAAATGTCCGACAGATGCAAAATCCTGAGGGATGATGCGGTAAATATAAAATCGAAAAATGATGAAATTTCATATGTTCATGATATTTTGGGGCCGATAGGCACTCCGCCAAATGATTCGGGAGAAAGTGCCGAATACAAAATTGCCTGCAAGCTGGAAAGTATCATTTTGAAATCTCGTCCTTATATTCAGGAAGGCGAACTTATCGTGGGGTATAACTTTGCCGATAATTCAAGTAAATGGGACCTTAACGGAATTTGGTTCCCCATTGAGAATACCGAAGAATGTCGCGGGAAAATGATAGCGCAGGGAATTTCCGCAGAAGATGTGGACTTTTTCTTCAAGTACCGCGAAAGGGTGAAATGGGTAAGAAGCGAGCTTCCCGAATACACTCCCTGCGAGAAAAATATGATGGAAGAAGGAGCGGTTGTGGGCGACTGCATTTTCTCCGACCATAATGTGCTGGATTATAAAAGTGTGCTTGAACTCGGGTTTGAGGGATTGCTCCGAAAAGTTGAAAAATATGAAGAAATAAACGGCGAAAACGAGCTTTACCGTGCCGCCAAAAAGATTTGCAGGGCAGCAATGAAGCTTGGCGAAAAATTTGCCGACGAAATTGCAAAAATGCGTTTGGACCAAAGCCTTACGGCGGAACGGGCCAATGAACTTGAAAAAATGGAAAATGCTTGCCGTCAGGTGCCTGCAAAGCCTGCGAGAAATCTGCACGAGGCCGTTCAGAGCCTGTGGTTTGCACACATTTTAACCACTTGGGAAGACGGAAATGTCAACGCCAATTCTTTGGGCAGACTGGATCAGATTTTTTATCCATATTACAAAAATGATATTGAAAACGGCACCATTACAAAAGAAGAAGCTTTTGAACTCATCAGCTGTCTGTGGATAAAACTCTATCGTGATTACGACGTTCAGCAATCGGTTGTCGGCGGATGTGACAGCGATGGAAACTGTGCCGTAAACGAGCTTTCTTACATGATGCTGGATGTTACCGAGCAGATGGATTTTATCAGATGCTTGTCTGTGAGATATGGCGAAAATTCGCCCAAGGATTTTGTGCGTCGTGCACTTGAAGTGGTTGGCCATTTGCAGAAAGGTGTGCCCTTTTTCTTCAACGACGATGTTATGATTCCGTCGCTTGTTTCGGCGGGGATTGACATAAAAGACGCGAGAGATTACACCCAGCTGGGGTGCGTGGAAACGGTTATACCCGGCAAATCCAATCCACACGCCGTAAGCGGCAGACCAAACCTTTTAAAAGCGGTTGAATATGCGCTTAACGATGGAAAAAGTATGATAAGCGATACTTTGATTGAAGGTGTGAATCAGCCCAAATCGACGGAGCTTGACAGTTATGAAAAGCTTCGTGATACGGTGTTTGCTCATATCAAAAACATACTCAGGATTACCTGTGAAAAAATAGTTCTGCAGACAGAAATCTGCAAAATCCGCAAAAAACCTTACAAATCGCTTCTGACCGAAGGATGTATTGAAAGGGCAAAAGATTTCAACAGTTACGGAGCGGTTTATGATTATTATCAGGTGATGCTTTTTTCGGTGCCCAATATTGCGGACTCGCTTGCGGCGATGAAAAAACTTGTGTATGACGAGAAAAAATATACTCTTGACGAGATTGTTTATCAGCTGAAAAATGACTATCCCGACGAACTTATTCGTCTTGATTTCCTGAACAATGCGCCCAAATTTGGTAATGATATTGACGAGGTGGATTCCATTGCGGCGGAGGTTATTGATTTCTGCTGCAATTGTCTGGAAGAGTTTTCTGAAAAGCTGGGACGCTCCTTCCATGCACAGCCATTTTCTTATTTGTGGCTGATTGAAAAGGGCTTGAATACAGGAGCAACTCCCGACGGCAGACATAAAGGGGAAAATGTGGCGTACAGCGTTTCGCCTATGCAGGGCAGAGATTTTAACGGCGTGACTGCGGTGTTCAATTCAATCTGCAAACTGCCGACAAAACGTACTCCCGGTACAACGTCTGCCATTGTGGAGGTTGACCCCAAACTGTTCACCGACAAAAATATGGACAGCTTTGCAGATATGATGATGGTGTTTGCAAAACGCGGACTAAGCAATGTTCAGTTTAATGTAGTGGATGCGGAAACGCTGAAAGAGGCACAGAAATCACCCGAAAAATATCAGAATCTTTCGGTCAGGGTTTCGGGATTTTCGCAGAAATTCCATTTGCTTGACAAAGAGCTTCAGGACCACATAATAGAAAGGACAAAGCATAAATGCTTCTGATACCTGAGATTTTTAACATTTCAAGATGTTCGCTTGATGACGGACCGGGCGTCCGGACTGTGGTGTATTTTAAAGGCTGTAATATGCGGTGCAAGTGGTGTCACAATCCCGAAAGCCATTCGGCTTCGCCTGAAATTTCTTACGCTAAACAAAAATGTGTGGGTTGTGGCAGATGTGCGGAAATTTGTCCCGACTGTCACCAAATGTTGGGCGGCGAACATATTTTCAAAAGAGAAAAATGCATCGGCTGTGGAAAATGTGCTGACATTTGCGTTGCAAAATCGCTTACTGTTGTAGGAGAGAAAACATCACCATCCGATTTGCTTGCACGGGTAATGAAGGATGAAGATTATTTTAAAGCTACAGGAGGAGGGGTAACTTTGTCGGGCGGAGAATGTCTGCTTTACCCCGAATTTGCGGCTGAATTTTTAAAACTTTGCGCAGAGCGTGGAATAAATGCCCTTGTTGAAAGTGCGTTTAATGTGGACGCAGAAAACATTGAAAAAGTGATGCCCTATGTTGATGAATTCTACGTGGATTTAAAGCTTTTTGACAGCGAAAAACATAAGGAATTCACAGGCGTGGGCAATGAAAAAATCAAAGAAAATATTTTGAAATTTGCAAACGAAAAAATGACAATTCGTATTCCGCTGATTCCCGGCGTGAATGACGACGATGAAAACCTTTCGGCGTCGGTTCAGTTTGCGAAAAAGGCAGGTGTGAAGGCGGTTCAGCTTTTGAAATACAATTATTTGTATGCGTCAAAATATGAACTTTCGGGAAAAAGTGCCTCGCTGTTTGCACAGGAGACACAGTCTGATGAATATATGGAAAAACTTTGTGAAAAGCTTGATGAAAATGGGTATGTTTTCTTTAGGTGAAAAGTTCGGCAAGTTTAAATTTAATTTCAAATTTCGGTCTGCCCGATTGGGTCGGACCGTTTTTTGTTATAAAATCCATGTCGAAATGGGCGGTAGTTTTGTCGGTGAAACAAAGTGGCGGATACATCACGCACCACCAGTTTTTGCCTGCTGCTTTACCTATCAAGAGCCTTACGGCAGTATATTCTCCTGCGGGAAGGGTGGCTGTTCCGTAGGTTCTGACAGGAAAATGAAACTTGCCGAATTGTGCTTTTACGGGCATATCACAGCCATATGAAAGAAGCGTGAGTCTGGCGGCATCCTCTATTTCGGACAGAGAGCTTTCTATTCTGTCGGGCGGGATGCCGCAAGATGCCTCAAGCACTGCGTCACGGACCAAAAGTTTTAAATTTTGGTCGGTTTTGCTGTCGCTGTTCGCGATTACGTGAAGCCGCACTATGCCCATATCGTCACCTTGGGCAGGTAACATGAAAATAATGGTTGAAATAAGCAGTGCAATCGAAAAAACAATTTTTTGTATCAATGATTTTGTCATACCAACCTCCGAGTATCTGATAAAATCATTGTTGACGGGAAAAAGAATTTTAAACATAAAAAAATTCCGCCGTAGCGGAAATTTTTTATGTCATTTTGTAAGAGTAGATAACAAATACTGCACAAAATGTTATAAATGCAAGCATTAAAAAGGTTTTGACAGTGTTTTTCACACCCGAAGAAAAAGGGTTTTTCCGTTTGTTTCGGGGGAGTGAGAAAATTGATTGGCGGATTTCTGTGATTTCGTCGGCACTGAGCAATCTTTTGGGGACAATTATATAGTTGTGCATTGACACGAAAAAACAGAATTGCGTAAAGGTCTCAAATGATGAGGAAAGGTTTAAAAGTCCGATTTCAGAAGGGGAAGAGGATTCGCGTGCAATCACAATGGATTTGCCCGTGAAGGAAAAGACAAATTCCGGATTCGGAAAAGCTTTTTTTTCATATTCCGTCTTGGTGGTTGAGGGCAATTTTACAAAAAGGTTGTTGATATACATACCCACCATAAAAATTGCAACGAGCAACATTATAAAACTGCGGCGGGTGTAAATATAATCAACAAGTACGGCAAAAGCAATGGTACAAACCCATAAAATGGTTACAAGTCCGGGAGTGTCATATAAAATGGCACCATATTTGAAGGTTAGATAATCTTTTTTTGAAATTTCTATTTTTCTGTCCTTAATCATTTTTTGTTCCTCTTTGTCTGACTATTTCATAAAGCACAATGCCTGTTGCGACAGATGCGTTGAGCGACTGGATTTTGCCCAGCATAGGGATTTTTACAAGAAAATCGCAGTTTTTCTTCAAAAGCTCGCTCATACCTTCGCCTTCGCTGCCCACAATCAGCGCAATAGGACCGGTTAAATCCTGATGATAGATATCTTTTTCACCGCTCACATCTGTGCCTGCAACCCAAACACCGTTTTCCTTCAGCATTTTCACGGTATCGTTTAAGTTTGACACCTTTGCAATATTAAGATTCTGCACCGCACCGGAAGCAACTTTTTCCACAGTTTCGTTAATGCCACAGCTTCTGCGCTTTGGAATGATAAGTCCGTGTGCGCCCGATGCGCACGCCGTTCTTATAACAGCGCCGAGGTTGTGTGGGTCTGTCACTCCGTCTGCGATAACAATGAACGGATCTTCGCCTTTGTCCTTTGCACACGCCAAAATATCCTCCACGGATACATACTCTGTGGCGGCACACATTGCTATAACGCCCTGATGATTGTCTGTTTTTGAAATCTGGTCAAGTTTTTTTCTATTGGAATTAATAATAACAATTTTGTTCTTTTTGGCAAGTCCGACTATTTCCGAAAGACGGCGGTCGCCATCTTCAAGAACATAAATACGGTCAATTTCACGACCTGTTTTGATGGCTTCCTTGACGGTATTTCTGCCTTCTATCTGAAATTCCATCCTAATTTTCCTCCGTAAATAATATCTGTGTATTAGTATATCACAAATAATAGCCGATTACAAGAATAATTTTCTAAAGAACTTAATATAAATGGAAATACTGAAAGGATGTGTGAAAATGGACAGACAAGTCGGAGCACAGATGCCGCAGAATATAATTCTGGAAGGAAGAAAAAAGTTGTCGGTGTCGGGGGTGGAGGATATAGACAGCTTTGACGAATTTTCTGCTGTAATATTCACTTCAATGGGACTCATTGAGGTGAAGGGCAAGGACATTCATATGAACAAACTCAATCTTGAATCGGGTGAAATTGTGCTGGAAGGTGAATTTGACAGCGTGATTTATCCGGATGCAAACTCAGCTAAACCGAAAAAGAATTTTGTTGCAAGGCTTCTGGGAGGAGAATAGACCGGTATGCCCGTTAATGTCAGTCAGCAAACTATGGTTTTCCTTGCGTGTATTATAGCAGGGACGGTATCGGGAGCAATTTTTGATATTCTTGGAATCATCGGAGCAAAACTGCGCTTTAAAAAAGGCGCAGTTTTTGTTAAAGACCTTTTGTTCTGGGCGGTGACACTTGCATTTTTCTTTTCGGTAATCTATAAAATTGACGGGGCGGCACTAAGCTGGTTTGTTTTTCCCGGAGGATGCTTTGGGGTGGCGATTTATATACTGGTTTTTCGAAAAAGGGCGGTGAGCGTGTTTTCGGCAGTGCTGGATTTTTTGGCAAAAATTTTATGGAGAATTTTAAGGATTTTGGCATGGCCTGCAAGGATTTTGCTGAAATTTTTGCGCCCAATTGGCAAATATGTTAAAAATGCACAAAGACGGAGCGGAAATTTTGTGAAAAAAAACATTGAAAAAATAAGGCGAGTTAAGGTATTATTAAATAAGGTATAATTTAATGTGGGTTTTTGTTTGCAAAAGCAGAGGTGTCTGATGAATATATTTAATATAATAAACAGCAAAGGCGTCAAGCTGATAGTGGCTGTATTCCTTATTGTTTATGTTGCCGTGACGGTCTATTCGCAGAGCGGCACAATAAGGGAAAGCAAACGTATTCTTGATAACTATAATGAAAATATTGAAAAGCAGGAAGAGATTGCCCGGGAAATTGAAGCCGAAAAGGCGCAGATTGGTACCGACGAGTATATCGAAAAGGTTGCAAGGGAAAAGCTCGGAATGTGTAAAGAGGATGAAAAAATCTTTGTCGATGGCAAGGATAACTGAGGAGGAACAGATTTGAGCAGCCAGCTTGAAACGGGAAAAATTGTTGAAGGAAAGGTGAAAAGCATTGCGCCCTTCGGAGCTTTTGTTGAGCTTGAGGGAGGCGTGCAGGGGCTTGTGCACATTTCTGAGATTTCTTTCGGATATGTAAAGGAAGTGTCCGACCATCTTAAGGTTGGGGATGTCGTGAAAGTGAAAATTTTGGCGGAAGGCAAAAACGGCAGACTGGATTTGTCTATAAAACAGGCTAACGCCAGACAGCCCAAACCTGAATTCAAACCTGCTCCGGCTGACACAAAAATGTCCTTTGAGGATATGTTGTCCAAGTTTAAAAAAGAAAGCGATGAGAAAATGAGCTTTCTCAAAACAGGCATTAAAGAACAAAGACGTAACAGAGGTTAGTACATTCCGTAGGAAACATTTGTTTCCTACGGTTTTTTATGGAGGAATTATGAATGTTTCGGTGGTTTGTGTAGGTGGGCTTAAAGAAAAGTTTTTTAAGGATGCCTGCGCAGAATATACTAAAAGGCTTTCGAGATTCGGGAAAATTGCGGTGACGGAGGTTGACGAATGCCGGCTCGGAGAAGGTCAGGACGCAGAAAAAGAGGGAGAACTGATTTTAAAGAAAATCAATCCGTCGGCACTGAAAGTGGCTCTTTGCGTTGAAGGTAAAAAGGCATCGTCCGAGGGGCTTGCGAAGCTTGTCAGCGATGCCGGAATAAACGGAAAAAGCGAAATTTGTTTTGTTATCGGCGGGTCGGACGGGCTGAGCGATAAGGTGAAAAGTGCCTGCGATGTGCGTCTCAGCTTTTCGGATATGACATTTCCTCACCAGCTTATGAGGGTGATTCTGCTTGAACAGGTTTATCGCGCATTTAAAATAAATGCCGGAGAAAAATATCATAAATAGCGGAGGGCTGACCGGGGTGAAAATAATAGACATTTCTCAGGAAGTTTTATCGTGTAAGACTTATCCGGGAGACCCGGCACCATTGGGCGAGCGGATTAAAAAGATGGAGGATGGAGAACTGTACAATCTGTCCCGGTTTTCTATGTGTGCTCATAACGGAACGCATATAGATGCGCCATACCATTTCATAAAAGACGGTAAAACGGTTGATGAAATTCCTTGCGAAAACTTTGTTGGAAATTGTTATGTGATGAGACATGATGGAATTGTTTCCGGAAATGATGCATCGGAAATTATGAAAAAAGCTGTTGCGGCGGATGCAGGAGAAAGAATTCTTATTGCGGGGGACGCGGTGGTGAGTGCGGAAGCGGCGAAAATTTTTGCAGCCGCCGGAATAAAACTGATTGGAAATGAAAGGCAAACGGTTGGTCCGGAAGATGAGCCTATGGAGGTACATCTGATTCTGCTTGAAGCTGGAGTTGTTCTTCTGGAAGGCATTGTTCTTGAAAATGTGGCGGAAGGAAAATATTTTTTGAGTGCAATTCCGTTGAACCTTGCAGGATTTGACGGTGCTCCCTGCAGGGCTTACCTTGTTGAATGAAAAAGTCAAGTTTATGATAGAACAAAAATCTGTTGACAGCTTTTGTCAGTTGGATTATAATATAATGTATAAAGCTTAACTATAGAAAGGATTACAGCTATGATTGAAAAATTAAACGGCGGAACAGCCAAAACAAGAATTGAAGCTTTAAAAGCTTTGGTTGAGAAAATGAACAATGGTGAAATAAAAAAGCCTGAAACAGGAAAAGATGTTAATAACCACATTCATTCGATATATTCATTCTCGCCCTATTCACCCACAAAAGCGGTGTGGATGGCATATAACGCAGGTCTCAATACTGCAGGAATTATGGACCACGACAGTGTGTCGGGCGCATATGAATTTATTGAAGCGGCAGAAGTTATCGGTATGGCGGCAACTGTTGGTGCGGAAGTTCGTGTCAGCATGAAAAATACACGCCTTGCCGGCAAAAAAATCAACAACCCTGACCAGGACGAGGTTGCTTATGTGGCTATGCACGGAATTCCTCACACTCAGATTGACAAAGTGAAAGAATTCTTTGTTCCCGTAACAGAAGCAAGACTTAAAAGAAACCGTGCTATGGTTGCTAAAATTAATGAGATTATGGCTCCTCACGGCGTATCTCTTGATTTTGACGGTGAAGTTGTGCCCATTTCAATGCTCCACGAAGGTGGTAGCGTTACAGAAAGACACATTCTTTTTGCGCTCAGCAACAAGCTGGTTGAACGTTTCGGCAGAGGTAAAGCAATTGTTGATTTCCTTAAAAACGATATGAAAATTGCTCTTTCGGAAAAAATCGAAGGTTTCCTCACTGATGTAAATAACGATTGTTATGAATATGACCTTCTTGGTGCACTTAAAAGTGACCTTGTGGAAAAATTCTATATTCCCGCAACCGACGAATGTCCCGATGTAAGAGATGTTGTGAAGCTTGCTGATGAGGTTGGCGCAATTCTTGCATATGCATACCTCGGTGACGTTGGAAACTCAGTAACAGGTGACAAGAAGACACAGAAATTCGAAGACGATTATCTTGATCTTTTGTTTGACGAAATTAAAGCTCTCGGTTTCAAAGCCGTAACATATATGCCGTCAAGAAACACAAAAGAACAGGTGGAACGCGTTATGGCGCTTTGCGACAAATATGGTTTCTTCCAGATTAGCGGTGAGGATATCAACACACCCAGACAGTCATTTATCTGTATGGCTCAGCGTGACCCCATGTTCAGCCATCTTGAAGAAGCTACATGGGCGCTTATCGGTCACGAAAAAGCTGCTACAGAAAATCTTGAGGATGCCATGTTCTCTGCAAAAACTATTGAAAAATACCCCGACATCAAGGAAAGAACAAAATATTTCAGTAACATAGGAAGAAAATAAGTTCCGGGAGATGGACGGACACATATGAAAAAAAATACTATAAAATTCATATTAATATCTTTGCTGATTGCGGCAGTTTTGGTTGCCGGATACATTTTCAGCCTCAGCATTAACGGACTTTTTGTGAAACCGGTTGAGAAAGAGTTCACCGTTCCGGAAGGAATGGGGGCGTATGCTGTTGTGGATATGCTGAAAGAAGAAGGCTTGATTAAAAGCGAACTTTTCATGAAAATTGAAATTAAACGCACCGGCAGTGCAGGAAAAATCCGCAGCGGAAGCTCCAATCTTTCTTCTAAAATGAGCTATTCGGAAATTTTGAAAAACCTGAAGAATGCTAAATCCATCCTGAAAGTTACAATTCCTGAAGGATTTGAACTTGACGGTATTGTTGAACTTCTTTCGAAAAGTACAGGTATTCCGAAAGGTGAGTTTTGGGATGAACTTGAAATGGGAAGGTTTGATTATTGGTTTGTAAACGAAGATTTGCCCTTTGGCAAATATCGTCTGGAAGGATATATCTTTCCCGAAACCTATTTCTTTGACAAATCTATGACGGCGCATCAGATAATTGATATGTGCCTTGCACAGTTTGATAAGGTTTTCACTCCTGAAATGAAGGCGAAAACGCTGGAGATGGGCTATTCGGTTCACGAGATTGTGACGCTCGCTTCCATTATTGAGAAAGAGGGAAGCAGTGAGCTTGACAAAATTTCGTCGGTGTTTCATAATCGCTTGAAATCGAGTGATTTCAGCAAGCTTGAATCTTGTGCTACTGTTATATATGTAACAAAACAGCCCAAGGACAGATTGAATTATACTGATATCAGTATTGAATCGCCCTATAATACCTATTTAAATGATGGCTTGCCGCCCGGACCTATTGCGTCGCCGGGTAAGAATGCACTTGTGGCGGCGGTGAATCCTGCTGACACAGACTATTTTTATTTTTCCGCCACAGGTGACGGAAAAAACACTTTTTCAAAAACTTATGAAGAGCATCTTTCTAAACAGGAGTAAACTATGTTTGACGACAGTGTGGCAACTCAGCAGATAACAGACTATCTGCGGTCGCTGATAAAAGAAAATACGGGGATTTTAAAAGAGCTTGAAGAAAAGGCGCTCAGGGAATATATCCCGATAATTTCACCCGAAGTGGCTCAGCTTATCAGGTTGTTGACCGAGATGACAAAATCCGAGAAAATTCTCGAAATCGGAAGTGCCATCGGCTATTCCTCCATACTTTTTGCGGGATTTTCGGAAAATATGAAAATCACAACAATTGAGATGGACGAGGAGCGTGCAGCTCAGGCGGAGGAAAATATTTCCCGTGCCGGGATGGAAAAAAGAATCACTTTGCTGAAAGGAAATGCCCTTGAAGTGATGGACGAGCTGGACGAGCAGTTTGACCTTGTTTTTGTTGATGCGGCAAAGGGGCAGTACAACAATTTTCTGCCCAAATGCCTAAGACTTTTAAAATCCGGCGGGATTCTTGTTTCAGACAATATTCTGTATCGCGGAACTGTTGCCGAAACGGGGTTTATTCCGAGAAAACACCGCACTATTATAGTTAATATGAAAGAATATCTTAAAAAGATATCGGAAGATGAAAAGCTGACAACTTCCATCATCCCCATAGGGGATGGCGTTGCTGTCAGCCTGAAAAAATATTAAGTTTTCCAAAATCCTGCCTGCCATTTCGCAGAGCAGGATTTCTTTTTGCCAAAGAAGCAATATCTGCGGCACGGCAGTCAAGTTCGAACATTTTTCTGCCGGTGGAATTTAATTTTTTGTAATCGGATGGGGTGGTGATGATTGGCAAGGTGGCTTTCTTTTTCATATCGGAAAGCATTTTTTTGCCGGTTTCATTTGCCGCAAGAATGCGGATGTATTTTGGACAACCCCGAACATATTCCTGCAGTTCTGCGTCGGTGAGCCCTACTGCATAGCAGGCTATAATTCGCATCAGACGAGCGTGGGTGTAACGCTTGGTTTTTACGCTGTCGGCAAGCTCGGTGATTGAAGATACCGAAAATGAGTTTTCGAAAAAACGATTTTCAAGCCCTTCGGCAACATAGGCGGTGTCATACATACTGATGCCGCTTCTGAGTTTTCCGAGAACAAGGCTGTCGAGCAGAGAAAGGTCGGTGTAGTTTCCTATATTATATTCCTTTTCAAATATATCGAACACCTCAGAAGGCACAAATTCTCTGAGTGAACTGAAGTTTCCGTTATAAATCAAGTTGCGGAGAGCTGTTGCGGAAGCAAAAGAGCCGGATATGTCGAGCGAATGATAACCGCTGTCTTTGCGTTTGATGGTATAAGCGGATATTTCAGGCGCATATGATTTAACAGCGCGCAGATATTCAGCACCCAAAATGTCGTTGGGAGAGCAAAGCGGATTTTCCGAAGCGGCGGCGCACGCCGCAGGATATGACATTCCTTCTGCCAGATAATCTTTGAGTTTGTCAGAAGAACTTTGAGATTGGCTCAGACTCTCGATATCTCCGCACTCGCTGCCGAAACATATGGAATTTACAATTCCTGTGTTGGCAAGTAGCCGAACGGCACCTTCGGCAAAAAATTGCGCAGGGGCACAGGCGTAACAAAAGGGGAGTTCGATAACAAGGTCAGCTCCTCCGGCAATTGCCGCCTTTGCCCGTGTGAATTTATCAAATATGGCGGGCTGACCACGCTGAACAAAACTTCCGCTCATTACGGCGATAATTCCGTCGGCACCGGCAAGCTCGCGGGATTGTTTTATATGAAATTTATGTCCGTTATGAAAAGGGTTGTATTCCACTATTATTCCGCAATTACTCATGATTTTAGTCCTCCGATAAATACATTTTAACATAAAATTAAAAAAAATTCAAATTTTTTTGAAAAAAGTATTGACAAACTACAAAATTGTTGTTATAATAAATTTGTAATCAGAACAAAAATGAAAAGCGAGGTGAATATATGACATCAGCCGAAATCTTATTGAAGCACAATATCAGGCCGTCTCTCACAAGGGTTATGATTTTTGATTACCTCAGAGAACACAGGACGCATCCTACAGCGGATGAGATTTATCTGGCGCTTCATCCTAAAGCACCGACACTTTCCAAAACCACGGTGTATAACACTATGAAGCTTCTTGCAAACGAAGGTATTATCAAACTGATAACCATTGAGGAGCAACAGGCGAGGTTTGACGCCTGCGCTGACAATCACGGACATTTTCTTTGCACGGATTGCGGCAAGGTTTTTGACTTTGATATTAATTTTCCGCCGGCACAACTTCCTGACGGATTTGAAGTTTCGACCAGGGACATATATTTTACCGGCAAATGTAATAAATGTAAACAAAAATAAAAAATATATTTTAAAGGAGATAAAAAATTATGAAAAAATTTGTTTGTTCAGTATGCGGATATGTTCACGAAGGAGACAGCGCTCCGGCAAAATGCCCTCAGTGCGGCGTTCCTGCTGAAAAATTTAATGAGCAGGTTGCAGGCGAAAGAGAATGGGCTGCAGAACACGTTGTAGGCGTTGCAAAAGGCGTGAGCGAAGATATTATAAAAGACCTCAGAGCTAACTTTGAAGGCGAATGCTGCGAAGTTGGTATGTACCTTGCAATGGCAAGAGTTGCACACAGAGAAGGCTATCCTGAAATCGGTCTTTACTGGGAAAAAGCTGCTTATGAAGAAGCAGAACACGCTGCAAAATTTGCAGAACTTCTCGGCGAAGTTGTAACAGATTCAACAAAGAAAAACCTCGAAATGAGAGTTGATGCAGAAAACGGCGCAACAGCAGGTAAATTTGACCTTGCAAAACGTGCAAAAGCTGCTAACCTCGATGCAATCCACGACACAGTTCACGAAATGGCAAGAGACGAAGCTCGTCACGGCAAGGCATTTGAAGGACTGCTTCAGAGATATTTTGGCTAATCGTAGCTTAAATTACTTGGAGACAGAGGTATCTGTCTCCTTTTTTATAGCTTAGTATGCGTATGAAAAGCAAGACACACATCGAACCCCATAAACAAATTCTGTGTTTTTTTGAAAAATATTGCAATTTAAAAAAATTAGTGATATAATGAAAGGGTGTTAACTGGACTTCTTGTGCGGAAAGTATTGCTTTAGGATACATTTTCGGCGTTGATGCGTACAATGGTTGGGTGAATTCAGAAGGTCACAGAAAAAATATGCTTGCAGATTTTACTTATCTTGGCGTAGGGTTTGCGTATAATGAATTGAAAGAAATCAAATTCTGCAGTACACAGAATTTCTACTCAAGAGCAAGTGCGTTTGCTACTTTTAATTAAAAGGAATCAGCCGGTCGGCGATAATATGATTTGATGTATAGGGCAAGCGGGTTTTGTTCCTGCTTGCCTTCCATATAAGTTTTATGAAAGAAGGAAGCGGAATGCCAAGTGTTGGTAAAAGACTTTTTGCCGTTATAAATTATCCCAGAACATTTCCGGTTTATTTATGTGCGCTTTTGTCCAAACAAAAGCATCTGATTAAAGCGGATGTTAAACGGTGGAATGAAATTGACCAGATAAATTTTAATTTATTTGAGTCGATTAACTGGTATATGACTTATAAGAAGGAATTCCGCAACCTTATCCAGCATCGGCTCAAAAACCCGTCACGTTCTTTTATGGCAATGGTGCATTTTGCAATTGCTCGTATATTGTGGAAACCGATGGAAAGCTTATATATATATACCGAAGATATTGGCGGAGGTTTGTATATTCAGCATGGGTTTGCCACCATTATAACTGCGAAAAAAATAGGCAAAAACTGCAGAATATATCAGCAGGTAACCATTGGTTATAAAAACGGAACTTGTCCTCCTGTTCTGGAAGATAATGTTGCCGTTACCTGCGGTGCAAAAGTTTTGGGTGATATAACAATGCATTCGGGCAGTTTGGCGGCTGCCGGAGCTGTTGTTGTTAAAGATGTTCCCGAAAATGCTATAGTGGGTGGAATCCCGGCTAAAGTGATTGGGTATAAAGATGAAACAAACCTTGATTTTCAAGGTTAAATATAAGGAGGATGAAAAAATGCTTAATGAAAAAGTTTCAAAATTATTAAATGAACAAATTACAAAAGAACTCTATTCGGCGTATTTATATCTCGATTTCTCCATATACTACGAAGCAGAAGGACTTGACGGCTTTGCAAACTGGTATATGATTCAGGCTCAGGAAGAACGCGACCACGCTATGCTTTTCCTGAAATATCTGCAGATGTGCGGTGAAAAGGTTGCTCTTGGTGCGATTGATAAACCGGACAAAACGCTGGATTCGCTTATGGCTCCGCTCAAAGCAGGGCTTGAACACGAGCAGTATGTAACAAGTCTTATCAATGACATTTATGCGGCTGCATATGATGTTAAAGATTTCAGAACAATGCAGTTCTTGGACTGGTTTGTTAAAGAACAGCTTGAAGAGGAAAAGAATGCTGACGATATGATTAAAAAAATGGAGCTTTTCGGCAGCGATGCAAAAGGTCTGTATTCTCTTGACGCAGAATATGCTGCAAGAATTTATACAGCACCGTCATTAATTTTGGATTAGGAGGAAAATAACGTGGAAAAATTTGTTTGTCCTTGTGGCTATGTTTATGACCCTGAGGTTGGCGACCCAGACAACGGCGTTGCAGCCGGCACAGCTTGGGAAAATGTTCCCGAAGATTGGGTTTGCCCCGTTTGCGGTCTTGGAAAAGACGTATTTGAAGCTGAATAAAGTATGAAAATCCGCTCTTCCGAGCGGATTTTTTATTGACTTTTAGGTAAGGGTGTTTTATAATGTACTCATATAAATTTTGGAAGAGAGTGTTTAATAATGTTTTGTGAAAAGTTTATAAGTCCCATGAGGATTAATGTTAAAACGGGACTTCAGATATTTCCCAAAATTTCGGACAGAAAATTCTGGGAAGAAAATTTAAAATATTCACTTGAATTTTTTGAAGAAAATGTAAAACAATATAACCCCGCTGAAAGAAAACCGCTCAGTGCGGCACTTTACAGAAGAATTGCATTTGACGGGGACAGAGTTGCTTTTGAAAATGTATATTTTGCCAGACGTGCAGAGCTGGCGAACAAAATTATTCTGGAATGTTATTATAACGACGGGCGTTATATGGAAGACATTCTTGACCTTATATGGATGATTATGGAAGAAATCACATGGATTATTCCTGCCCATATTTTCAGAGACCCGGGAAGCGACAGCCTGCCTGTTATGGATGAAAAGTTTATAGACCTTTTCTCTGCCGAAACGGCGTGCACTCTCTCTTTTGCGATTCAGACTATGGGTGAAAAGCTTAATGAAATGAGCGTGAACATTCTGCCGCGAATCAAAGCGAGACTTTGCAAAATGGTGGAGCTTTATACCGAGCGCGACGATATGTATTGGATGGCGTTCCGCGAAGGTTCAAGAGCGGCAAACTGGAATCCTTGGATAACATCAAATATGCTTGTGACGGCATTTACTGTTGTTGAAGATAAAGAAATCCTGCAGAAATTTGTTTATAAAGCGCTCAGAGTTCTTGACAGATATTATGAGGTATATCCGCTTGACGGAGCCTGCGACGAAGGTCCTGTTTACTGGACTCAGGCAGGCCTGAGTATGATGGAAGATTTGTGGCTATTAAAGATTGGCACAGATGGTCAGATTGATGTTTTTAACGAGGAAAAGGTTAAGAATACTCTTGAATTTTTCATGAAGGTTTATACAGGTCGAGGTCAGGTGATGAACTTTGCCGATTCGAGCCTCAATGTACCCGTGTATTATGCAACCATTTACAAGGTTGCAAAGTTTGCAAAAAATGAGAAAGTTATCTCCTTTGCGAAATCGCTTTATGATACCGAAAATGCGAACAGCAAAGCAATGGCGGATTCCTTTTTAAGAGGCAGAAATATCAGCAGTGCAATGACGAAAGTTATGAGAATGATGGATATTGTAGCTTATTCGGCTGAAATGGAAAATCTGCCCGACAGTGGGTTTAAACCCGATTCGGATTACTACCTTGCAAGTACTCAGGTGATGACATCAAGATTTGAATCAGACCCCGAAAAAGGACTCTTCCTGGGTGCAAAAGGCGGTCACAACGGCGAACATCACAATCATAACGATGTGGGCAGTTTTGTGGTATATAAAAACGGCACAAAGTTCCTGATAGATTCGGGCAATATGCAGTATCGAAAAGAAACTTTTACAGAAGAAAGATACAACCTTGTTTCAACCCGTTCGGGATATCATAATGTACCCTTGATTGATGGGGTGGAGCAGCAGGCGGGCAAGGAGTTTGCCGCAAAAAATGCGGACTATAAAAATGACGGAAAAAAGGTATCCTTCAGCCTTGATATTGCAGATGCATATCCCGATAAAGTTGCGAAAAAATGGGTGAGAAGTCTGGAATATGACAAATCGGCACAGACCATTTTGGTGAGTGAAGATTTTGCTCTGGCAAAGACAAGTGAATTCAGCCTTAATTTCCTGACACCACAGAAAACGGAAAGAAACGGAAATGTGATAAAATTTGCCGCATCAAACGGCGAAACATTTGAAATGTCTTTTGATACAGATTTTGAATTTGAAACCGAAAAGCTTGTTTATGACGACAGATTGTTTATCGCCAACTGGGGAGAAGACCTGTATAGAATAAGCCTGAAATTCAAAGGAAAAGACGGAAAAATTACATACATAATAAAATAAAAAGAGCGTATTCACCATTCGGTGAATACGCTCTTTTCGGTCCAGACTATTTTTACAGCACGCTTTTTTAGGGGATAGCAAAAATTGTTCAGAATGGTAGATTCCGAACCAAAGTTAAGAAAATCCTTAACTTTGGCGTGCCCGAAGGCGTACATAGGTACGTCGAGAGGTGAGGAGCTGCCATAGCAAAAAGGCGTTTCAAAAAAAGAAAAATAGCATCATAAAAATGCTATTTTTCTACCAAAATTCAATATTTAACTTTTATATTTTTATCGGTTAAATTTTGTCTTTTTGCGGTCTGGGCTATTTTTACAGCCCCTTTTTTATTTTATTAATCAGCTGTCTGCCTGTCTTTTCTGCAAGCTTCAGCGCCTCGAAAACTTCTTCGTCCTTCTGCCTGTTAAGATAGCCTTCAAGTTCAAAGCTGAAATCACCGCAAAATCCAATTTCGGCAAATGCCGATGTGATTTCATCCCAGTTCAGCTTACCTTCATAGGGTAGATAATGCAAATCACTTGTTAAATCATTATCGCTGATATGAGTTACCTTGAAAATTTCGCTGTTCATAGTGCGGATTACATCGTGAGCCCTGTATCCCAGAAGCTCGGAATGGCCGACATCCACACATATATTAAACCAATCCGATTCAAGACTTTTCACAAATTCAATGTGTTTTACCGGGTCGCTGAATACAGGAAATTTATTCAGTGTGATTTTTTCTCTGCCCACAAGATTTTCGACACAAATCTTAATCCCGATTTTTTCGCAGTAAGGGATAAAACTTCTGTAGAATTTTCTGTGGAACCCGTAAAAATCAAAATTATCGGGCAGGTCTTTTTTGACGGCGTGCACCACTATATTTGTTGCACCCAGAATGGATGCAACTTCCATTGAACGGACAATTCGGAGATAATTTAAGTTAGTGATATCAAAAGTGTCTGTATGGGTAAAATCAAATGGTGCGTGAGCCTGCCTGCACAAAAGCCCGATTTCATCAGCGAATGCCCTTAGTTTATGGGCTTTTTCAATATAATCATCGTCGAGCATATCCCTTTCGCCGTTTGCGCGGAACATAGAATAATCGTATGCATCAAACCCCGCATCTTTTATCATTTTTAGTGCAGTTTCGTCGTTATATCTTTGTCTTAATGATATTGTATCAATGGATAAAAGCATAATCTATCACCTTAGGGTGACAGAAGCTATCTAAGCCTCGATTTTCAAAGGCAAATTTTTGCTTCTGCCACGTTAAAATACTCGGTAATCCCCTGTCAATAAGTAATCAGCTCAAAGTTATCGTTTCTCAGTACATTCATTAAATCTTCAGTAGTTTTAATCTTGGTATCTGTCAATATACCGCTTTTTGCCATAGCTTCGGGGTGGTGAGCATCCGAACCGCTTATCATTTTTTTGCCATACATCTTTGCCCATTCCAAAGCAATATTATTTCTTGAATCGTGTTTAAAATGAGCGTTAAAAACTTCAATTCCGTCACATATGTCGGGAGGGATTATTTTTAAACCATTTCTGAATGGGTGTGCCTGGTAAACCAACAAATCATATTGGTGAGCAAAATCAACAAATTCTTTTATCGGCAATGTGTACATCAGCGGATTTTCGCGAATAATTTCTTCGGTAATTCCGTAAACAAGATAATCGTTTGCCGATTCGCAGAGATTGACCTCCACACCTAAAATAATGTTAATATCTTGGCTGGCGGTTTTGGCAGAATTATATCCCTCGAAAAATGTTGATAAATCCCTTGTCTCGTCTCCGCTTACATGTTTTCCGCCGTAGTGGTCTGTAATCACCAATGTGTCATATCCTGCATCAACATATCTGCGGACAATTTCTTTTGCAGGAAGTTTTCCGCATTTGAGGCTGGATTCCAATGTATGGCAATGAGTTTCGGTTTTATATTTTTTTGATGATTTTTCCATAATTAAATCTCTCGCTTTTTATTGACTTAGCATTTTGTTATATTGATTATATAAAAACAAGTACAAAAAAGCAATGTATGGCGATATAATAGAAAAACAATCATAATAATATTAAAAACGAGCAAAAAGTCAGTTTAAATGAGCATGGACAGGAAACTTTGACTTTTTAGATTTTTTTCTTTTAAAAAGATAAAAACCGGGGTCGCGATTGGCAGTATCTTCAAGAAGATATTTACCGTTGCAGTAGAGGAAAGGTGCATTATCGTAGTTCACTTTTCCGATTCTGTCTTCCTCGTCAAATTTACCTTCTTTATATGAAGGGTCAAGAATGCAGAAATCGTCGCCCTCTGCAGAAACAACCACTATATAGTGACCACTGCGGGTGAACAGACCTTTGTAACCGATTTCCTTGTTTGCGGCAACGTGTGCAATCGCTTCACCGCCCGATGCAAGATGTGCCTTTAATTCTTCGAGCGAGTTGGTCGTTGTAAGCTCAAGGTCAAATTTTTCGGCAACAACGGGAGCAAGAATCCGCATACTGGTACCTATTTTACGATTGGCACCTGCCTGATAGGAAAGCTCCCTGCAATCGGTGATGGAAAGAGATTCTGTTGTAAGATGGTCTACAATCATAGAAATGGAACAAAGTCCGCAACCTGAAGTTTTTATTGAATTACGACCTTCGGGAGGACCGCCTGCGTCCATATTGTGCAGGTATTCAATGTCGGGGTAATCAAGTTGACATAAATATAACATAAATAATCTCCTCGCGATTTTTTTAAAATTATATCATTAACCCGCCCGAAAGTCAATTTTAGTTTTTACCCCAGATTACGATTTCGGAAAGGATTTTTGTGGGGCGGCTCTGAGCAGAAATTTTCGCTGTGATGATATTTTTAAGGTCAACATTTTCGCCTGCGGTAACCTTGATTGTTGCAGAAGCTTCCATATCCTCGAAAGGACGGCGGATAAACATTTTTGCATATTTTTTGTCGGCAGTCCAGGTTTCGGGAAGCTCAAGCTCAACTTCAATCTGATGAGGCCAGTCGTTAACGTTTTTGAATGTGAATTTCAGTTCAACTTCATCGCCGGGGTGAACCTCGCAAGCAGACATTTCAACTCTGCCGTAAGCATATATCAGGTCGTAATCAATGGCGAGACCTGTTGAGGGAAGCTGGAATTTATGTCTGAGGTTGTAAGAATAAGAGGGGGCGCCAAGCTCGGTTTCGCCGTCGGTGTATTCCATATAAATTTCAGCAGTAAGCAGGCAGGAAGGAACAAGGCGATATACTCTTTCGATAAGTTCTTCGCAACTTTTTGCCCACGAACCGCAAGCGGAGTTTGTGGCGATTGAAATGATTTTGTCGCCGATATAATCAGCCCAGTCGGACGGTATGCCTGCCATACCGTTCATCAGACCCATAATGGAACCGATTGTAGCGGCTGTACAGTCTGTATCGTCACCGCAGTTGACGGTGTAAAGCATAGATTTTTTGTAATCACCTTCGCCGTAAAGCAGACCGAGCACCACAAAGGATACGTTTGCGGGAGCCTGGAACCAACCGAGGTCGGCGTTGAATTCAACAATTTTGTTACGGGTATCTTTCCAATCCATTTTCTGTTCGTAGCAGGAAATGGCAAGGCGTACTGTCTGAGCAACACGACAATCTTCGGGGATGTAAGAAAGACCTTTTTCAATAAGTGTCATCAGGTCATTTTCGAAGAATGCGGCACTCTCAAGTGCGGCTACGAAAATAGCGGCGTATGTACCTTCGCCCATACCGTGGTCAACGCATGCATCGCTATACGCATAGCGGATGGCAAGGTCGGGGAAACCGGGGAAGAGACAAGCCCAAAGCTCGGTTCTTATCCAGGCGCCGTTTGAATGTTTCCATTTTTCGTTGTTATATTCACCGCTGTAAGGAGGAAGAAGCCCCATTCTCATATTTGCTTTGGCAATACCATATTCGTTCCATTCGCCAACTACAAAGTTGAGCCAGTATTCGCCCAGAACCTGAGCGTTTATTTTAGAAATACCTCTTTCTTCGATAGCGCGGAGCCATACGAGCTGAAGGTCGAGGTCGTCGTTGGGAAGGGGTTCGCCTTTTTCGGTGGTATATCCTTTAACATCAAGGATATCGCGGGTGCCTTCGTAAGGTCCGCCCATTGTGCCGCCGATGTTTTTACCAATCCAGCAAGCACGCATTTTGTCAAGATATTCAGATTTGTTAAGTTTCATAATTTTAGAAAGTGCCATTTTTTACCTCCAATGTTAATTTTGGTTATATTTGTATTATATCACACTATAAATGTATTGTAAATGACCTATATTACCAAAAGTATTGACTTATATTAACATATATGCTATTATGGACTTGATTAAAGAGAGGGGTGGTGATGAAAGTGCAGAATACCGAGCAGATTTTGGGCAGACTTATTACCGAAAAGGATAAAAAAGAAAGTCTCAGGCTGAGCATGCAGGAATATGAAGAAATCAGCGGCCAGAAGGTTATAGTCAGGTGTCATCTCGGTAATGACGTGTGGCACTATCACACCCATGAATTTTACGAAATCAATTATGTTGCAAAGGGTAGCTGCATAAATCTTGTGGAGGAAGAACCGATAATTATGTCGGAAGGGGAATGGATTTTAATTAACCCCGAAACATACCACTTGCCATATTGTGACGGCAACAGTCTGATTATAAATTTTATATTTGACGCTTCCTGGTTTGAAGAGCAGTTTGCGGGTGATTTTGAGCATAACCCGGTTTTTGCTCAGTTTATGAACAAAGAAAATAAAGAGGACTATTACAGATACATAATCGGGAGAAATACTGACGGAAGAATAAACAAGGCAGCGCAGAAACTTATAACGGTTCACGAGATAGACGATGGCAAAAAGTTTATACTTATGCAGGCTGCGGCGATAGAATTTATAGCGGAACTCATTTACGGAGATATGCCTGTGTCGTTATCTGAAACACAGGGTAAAAACTCCAGGGCGGCTCGTGAACTGATAAAGTATATGACGGATAATTATACCAATGTAACTCTGGAAAATCTTTCGGAATATATCGGATATTCAAAGACGCATATCTGCCGCATATTTAAAGAAAAAATCGGCAAAAGCTTCAGCGAAATCCTGACGGATATCCGTATCAGCCGTGCGAAATATATCATGTTGAACTCGAATATGTCAATGAAAGAAATTGCATTTAAAACGGGGTATGACAGCGCTGAATATTTTCAGCGGCTTTTCAAGAAGAAAACTGGGACGACTCCCGGTGAGTATAGAAACGAGAACAGGACAGAATAAAACAACACCGCCTTTCGGCGGGTGGTCTTAGGGAGAAATCGGTTTCAAAACCATCTTTTTAGTTAATAATGCATCAAAAAGCTAGGTAATACGTCAGTATTACCTAGCTTTTAATCTTTTTCTTAATCTGAAAATCTGTGTCCGGAAACTGCCTTGCGCCATAAGCGATGTTATTGTTTATAACATGGAATTTGTTAAAATATCAATGGCATATCTGGCGTGAGGTGAAATATATTGTCCTCGACGAGTGACAACCGAGGGGCGTCTGATTCTGCTGTCACACTTGGGTATAAACAAAGTCAGATCGGAACTGTTGCCCATAGCTTTTATAAACTGGAGCGGTAGCAGAGTTGCACCAATTCCTTTGGTTGCCATTGACCAGGCCGTTGCGAGCCCCACCACTTCCATAGCTATGGTTGGTTTTAATTCTGCAACAAGGCAGATTTTATCAAAAAGTGTTCGCATTTCCTGAGCTTCCCTAATTACTACAAACGGAATATCTTTACAAATTTTAAAATCAATTTCGCTCATAGGTGCAGGTGCCGGAATATCAAGCCGTGGGAGAAATTTTGTGGGAATGGCAAGAACGAGCATATCCTCTTCTATGGGGATGGCATCTAAAATTGCTTCGTTGACCGGCAAATTTACAATTGCAAAGTCAAACTTTCCTTCGGCTGCCTTTGCACGCAGAATGTCGCTGGTGTCCTCGTGCAAGGTTATGGTGATGTCGGGAAATTCTTCACGGATTTTTTTGCAAAGCTCAGGAAGCAGATAAAGGGCACGGAAAGGAGATACACCTATATTAAGAACTCCTTTGTCGCCGCATTTAAAGCCGTCTAAAGACTTTATTAACTGCTCTTCCTTATATACAAGTTCGCTTGCTTCGCGGAAAAAATATTTTCCTGCCGCTGTCAGGACTATCGGACTCTGTTTCCTGTTAAAAAGCTCTATTCCAAGTTCTTTTTCCAAAGCGTGAATTTGTTTACTTAATGCAGGTTGGGATATCCCGTATTTCTCTGCAACGTGTGAAAAATTCAGAGACTTTGAAAGTGCAATTGCATATTCTAACTGTTTATCGTTCATAATCGGCAAACCTTTCGCTCAGTCTATACATTAATCATAACTCATAAAAATCTTTTTTTCAATCATTTTTTTGAAAAAATTATATTGACAAGGACGAAAGAACTATATATAATATAACCTGAAAGATATAACCTGTATAACTAAATGGTTTTAAAGGAGGCTGTAATATGCCCTTTTCGGTAGCGTTGATAGCAGGTATGCTTACTTTTATACTTTTTATTTTTCTCGTTTTAAAAAGACCGGTATATGAAGCTGTGTTTTTAAGTTTTATTGCTTTGGTTGCCGTAACAGGCACTTGGGATAAAATAGGTATATACATTAATGAAGCTCTTTCCACACCGCTGATATATTCGATGGTTTCATTTATGGCAATGTCGGTGCTTTTGACAAAGACAAAGGTTGTTGACAAATGCATCAGCATAATTTTGTCTGTTATGGGCAAAATTCCGGGAGGCGCAGGATATACGGCTGTTATTGCAAGCACTTTTATGGGTGCATTTTCGGGTTCGGGACCGGGAAATGTTATGGCTACAGGTGCAATAACCATTCCAGCGATGAAAAAGTCGGGGTTCCCACCTGAACTTGCAGGAAATATTGAAAGCAATTCAAGTTATCTTGGAAATATGGTGCCTCCGTCTTCAAATATCGTGGCGGCACTGGGGGCATTGGCAGCAGCCTATCCGGCTGAAAATATGTCGGTGGGGCGGTTCTGGATTATTCTGTGGGGAATTTCCTTCTGGTTTATTCTGCAAAGGATAGTAATGGTTTGGGGATTTTGCAAATATTATAAAATAAAGCCCCTGACAGGAGAAGAGCTTCCGTCTTTTAAAGAGACTCTGAAAGAAGGTTGGCAGGGACTTTTGCTGCCCGTTATAATTCTTCTTCCATTTATACTTGATTACATATTTAAAGATGGATTTTTTACCGAAAGGCTTGGTAAACAGGGGGCAAAATATTTGTCAAACTCGCTACTTTTGTTTGTGGGCGGCGTTGCGGCATTTTATGGCTGTGTAATATGTAAAAACAAGCAGATGGTCACAATTTCTTCCATTGCAAAATATTTTTCCGATTCAATGAAAACCATTGCGCCCACGATAGGAGTGTGCGTGTTTGGTTATATGATAGGAGCGGTTTTTGCAGAGCTTGACATTGCAAATGATTTCGGCAGAATAATTGCCGCCTGGCAGTTTGGTAAAATAGGAACGGTTGCGGCGGTTTGTGCAATCACATGCTTTATGGGGATGGTTGTTCCCGGTTCGTCGATAGTTGTAATTTTCGGTTCGGTGTTTATTACGGTGCTGGCAAAGGTTGGATGCAATCCTGTGGTTGCCGCAGCAATGCTGCCCTGCATTTGCGGAGTTATGTGCGGAATTACGCCTCCGCTTGGGTTGGGTATGTATGCCGGAATGACGCTTTCGGGTGCAGATTTTACAAAAACCTTGAAAAACAATCTTTGGTGGGTTGGAGCACAGTTTATAATGGAAGTGGTAGTGCTTATGGAATGTCTGCCCATTTTTGGTCTGTAGGAGGAACTAAACGTGAAGAAAATAATATCATGTCTGGAAAAGGTTTTTGGGTATGGAATTATGATTTGTCTTTTTGCAGGCGGTATGACATTTATCGGTTATCTGGCGGCATTGATAGTGGGCGGCGACACAGCTGCCGCAATTTGCCGTTTTAATTATGAAGTTGTTTTGAAAATTGTAATCAAGGCATCTACACTTTTGATTCTCATGGGGATTGTCGTGATGTATTTTAAAGGTGAGAAAGCATTGACGGCTTCTGCGGGAAAAAAGGAGAAGGTTAAATAGTATTAAAAGCGGTTTTGGACGAAAACCGCTTTTTTATTACAAAATTATAAGATTTTTTTTGACATAGCGGCTGAAGTGTGATAGAATAAAGTTAGTTAATTTATAAAAAGGAGATAGTGGCCATGGAAAATGTAAGCAAAGAGTTAAAATGCGGTATTGAAATATATGATTATAACGGACCGGATTATCAGACAGCGATGAGATTCGGCAAATGGCGTGTTGCCTACCTTAATCACGCAGAAAGATTTGACCCTGCTAATTTCAAAGTGGTGGAGCGTCACAACGAAAGTGACGAAGTTTTCGTGCTTCTTTCGGGAAATGCAACACTTATAATCGGTGAAGAACTTCACAGAATTGAAATGGAACCTCACAAGATGTATAATGTTCCTGCGGGGGTTTGGCATCACATTTTCACAAATGAAGATACAAGTGTGCTTATTGTTGAAAACGAAGATACAGGCGAGGAGAATTCCGATTATTTAAACATTGAAAACAAGTGAGATAAGCTATGAAACTTTATGTAATAAGACACGGTGAAAGCGAAAATAACCTTGGGAAAAAATGGACCGGTTGGATGGATGTGAATCTTACCGAAAAAGGGTTTGAGGATGCAAAACGTGCAGGCAAAATAATTGATGGCGTGACATTTGACAAGGTCTATTCCAGCGACCTTAAACGGGCGTATGATACGGCGAAAACAGCTCTGCCCGGTTATGAACCTGAAAAAACTTCACTGATCCGTGAAATAAATGTGGGCGATTTTTCTGGAAAAACTTTTGAAGAGTGCAACACTCGATATGCGAAAGAAAGAGAAATTATTGGAAAAACAGGCGGATACGACTCTGTAAACGGCGAAAGTGTTGAGGAGTTTACGGCAAGGCTGAAAGAGTTTCTTGAGCTGGTGAAAGCCTCGGGATGTGAAAATGTTGCGGCATTTGCGCACGGTGGTGTTCTAAGAAGAATGCTCAATATTGTTCTGGGGCAGGACCTTCCGCGTGGAGTGGTGCTCTGCAAAAACTGTGCAGTTGCCATATTTGAATATACCGATGGAAAATGGTATCTGGACAGCTGGATTAATCTGTAATTTTCGAAATATAATTAAGAGGTGGAATATATGCTTAATAAAAAACATTTGGATTGTGACCTTTGCGTTATCGGCGGAGGTATTGCAGGTATGCTTGCTGCAATTTCTGCGGCAAGGGAAGGAATAAACGTTGTGCTGATGCACGAAAGACCGGTTCTTGGCGGTAACGCTTCTTCCGAAATCCGTATGTGGATTTGCGGTGCCCGTGGCGAAAACAATCGTGAAACAGGTATTTTGGAGGAAATTGCGCTTGAGAACCTCTATCGCAACCCCACAAAAAATTATCCTATCTGGGATACCGTTCTTTTTGATTTTGTAAAACGCGAAAAAAATATTACTTTGCTTCTGAACTGTACCTGTATGGATGCACAGACCGAGTCGGGCAATTTTGCAGACGGACGAGATGTGAAAATTAAATCGGTAACAGGCTATCAGATGACAACTCAGAGCTTTATTGAAGTTAGTGCAAAATATTTCTGTGACAGCTCAGGTGACAGTATTCTTGCGCCTCTTACAGGTGCGAATTTCCGTCTGGGCAGAGAAGCGGCAAGTGAATTTGACGAAATAACAACTACCGATGTAGAAGACAAAATGACGATGGGTATGTCCTGCCTGGTTTACGGCAGAGAAACCACAAAAGACGTTAAATATACACCGCCGACATGGGCTGGCAAGCTGACCGACAAAGATTTTGAAAATCGTGAGCCTGATTTGTATGATGAAATGGAAAACTTCTGGTATCTTGAACTTGGCGGCGACAGAGACACCATCGGCGACACCGAAATTCTCCGCGACGAACTTGTAAGCATTGCTGCGGGA
>JAFYVD010000015.1 GCA_017558425.1 Clostridia bacterium
CGAAAGGTGAATACAACATAAAAGATACTATAGCTGTTCTGACGGATGAACGCGGTCGTGAAATACCCGTCACAATGTCCTTTAAGTGGCCGGTTAAACGTGCTGTGAAATGTTACAGCGAAAGACTTGCACCCGTTGAAACTATGGAAACAAAAGTTCGTATTATTGACTCGTTTTTCCCGGTGGCAAAAGGCGGAACATATTGTATCCCCGGTCCTTTTGGCGCCGGCAAAACAGTGCTTCAGCACACCACATCCAAAAATGCGGACGTTGATATAGTTATAATTGCCGCATGCGGTGAGCGTGCCGGTGAGGTTGTTGAAACTCTGACCGAGTTCCCTGAACTGACCGACCCGAGAACAGGCCGTTCGCTTATGGAAAGAACAATTATCATTTGTAACACTTCTTCCATGCCGGTTGCATCACGTGAAGCTTCGGTTTACACTTCGGTAACTCTTGCTGAGTATTACCGTCAGATGGGGCTGAACGTACTTCTTCTGGCGGACTCCACTTCCCGTTGGGCACAGGCACTCAGAGAAATGTCGGGTCGACTGGAAGAAATTCCCGGTGAAGAAGCTTTCCCGGCGTACCTCGAGTCTTATATTGCTGCTTTTTACGAAAGAGCAGGCTATGTTCGCCTGCCTGACGGCAGCACCGGTTCTGTTACAATTGGCGGAACAGTTTCTCCTGCGGGCGGTAACTTTGAAGAGCCTGTAACACAGGCTACACTTAAGGTTGTGGGTGCTTTTCACGGATTGTCCAGAGAACGCTCGGATGCAAGAAAATATCCTGCGATAGACCCGCTTATTTCCTGGTCTAAATACAACAGCGTTATTGACCGCAAAAAATCTGAATACTGCAAGGGTATTCTTTCGCACGGCAGTGAAATTGATTCTATGATGAAGGTTGTGGGCGAAGAAGGAACCACCCTTTCGGATTATATAACTTATCTCAAAGCAGAAATGCTTGATGCGGTATATCTCCAGCAAAACTCATTTGATGCGATAGAGGCTAACTGCAGCACTTTGCGTCAGCGATATGTTACAGATAAACTTATCGGCATTTTGGGCAGTGAGTTTAATTTAAACAGTAAAGACGATGCGCGTGTTTTCTTTAACCGTATGCGCCAAAGATTTATTGACTGGAACTATACAGAGTTTGAAAGCGAAGCTTTTAAAAAAGCTGAAGCTGAAATTGATGAACTTTACGGCGAAGGCGGCGGCATTGTGGGAAATATTGCCGAGAACTTGCTGAAGGATGGTGAAAGATAATGAATAAAGTTTACAACAGAATTGAATCCATCACAGGTAACGTAATCACTGTAAAAGCAACCGGAGTAAGATATAACGAACTTGCGGAGATAACTACACGATTTGGTAAATCGCTTGCTCAGGTTAATAAAATCGAGGGCGATATTGTATCGCTGCAGGTGTTTGCAGGCGGCAAGGGTGTTTCTACAGGCGACGAGATTCGCTTTTTGGGTAGAGAAATGCGAGTGTCCTTCAGCGAAAATCTGTTGGGCAGAATTTTCAATGGTTCGGGCGAGCCGATAGACAATGGTCCGGCACTTACTGATAATATGAAGCCTATTGGCGGACCTTCGGTTAACCCAACCAAGCGTATTCTTGCAAATCGTATGATGAGAACCAACATCCCGATGATTGATATGTTCAATACTCTGGTTGTTTCTCAGAAGTTGCCTATTTTTTCAATTTCAGGTGAGCCCTACAACCAGCTTCTTGCGCGCATTGCAATGCAGGCGGAAGCTGATGTAATTGTTCTGGGCGGTATGGGACTTAAATATGACGACTTCCTATATTTCAAGGATGAACTTTCAAAGGGTGGTGCGCTCAGCAAAACTGTTATGTTCGTTCATACAGCTTCCGACCCTACAGTTGAATGTATGATGATACCCGATATGGTGCTGGCGGTTGCTGAACAGTTTGCTCTGCAGAATAAGGACGTATTGGTGCTTCTTACTGATATGACAAACTTTGCGGACTCTATGAAGGAAATTGCCATCACACAGGAACAGGTTCCTTCCAACCGTGGTTATCCCGGAGACCTCTATTCTCAGCTTGCGGCACGTTATGAAAAAGCGGTTGACTTTGCGGATTCGGGTTCGGTTACGGTTCTGGCGGTTACAACAATGCCGGGCGATGACGTAACACATCCGGTTCCGGACAATACAGGCTATATCACCGAGGGTCAGTATTATCTGAAGGGTGGAAGAATCGAGCCGTTTGGTTCTCTTTCGAGACTTAAACAAAACGTAAACGGAAAAACACGAAAAGACCATCGAGCACTTATGGATGCGATGATTCGTTTGTATTCTTCATATAAAGAAACTCTTGAAAAGAAAAACATGGGCTTTTCCATGAGCCGTTGGGACGAAAAGCTTTTGAAATATGGTGAGCTTTTTGAAGACAAGCTTATGGACCTGTCAGTTAACCTTTCGCTTGAAGAAGCACTTGATCTGGGATGGAAAATTCTGGCGGATTGTTTCGGCAGAGATGAAACGGGAATCAAGTCAGACCTTATTGATGAATTCTGGCCCGAAGGGCAAGGGGGTCTGTAATTTTGGCAAAAATCAAATTAACCAAAAATGAGTTAAAGGTACAAAAGGACGCTCTTAAAATGTACCGCAGATATTTGCCTACTCTGACACTAAAAAAACAACAGCTTCAGGCGGAAATCCGCACTATCGAAGCCAAAGCGGATGCTGTTAGAAAAGAAAAAGAAAAGCTGGAAAACGGTTTTGGTGCGTGGATTGCCGTTTTTGCCGAAAGTAATGCTTTCCCCGACGGAATAATACGGGTGAGCAATATCAAAAAAGGAAGAGGAAACATTGCCGGTGTTGATATTCCCACCTTTGAGGGAGCAGACTTTTCCAGAGGCGATTATGATTTGTATACCACGCCGCTTTGGGTGGACATTGCTGCTAACCATATGGAAAAAGCGATAATGTTTGATTTGGAAGCAGAAGTGTTGGACGAGCAGGTAAGACTGCTGGAAGCAGAGCTTCTTGCAACCTCTCAGAGGGTTAACCTTTTTGAAAAGGTGAAAATTCCCGAAACAGAGGAAAATATTAAAAAGATATCCATTTATATGGCAGACCAACAGGTCAGCGCCGTTGTGCGTTCTAAAATCTCCAAACGCAAAATTGCGCTTCGTAATGCCGATAATGAAAGGCAGGTTAATTAATTATGATCGTGCCTATGAAAAAAGTTTCTCTCATTACGATGGGAGAGAAAAAGAATGAAACACTAAAAATACTTCGTAAAGCAGGAACTGTTCATATTGAAATAACAGAAGGATATGGAGAAAGGCTAGAAGAACTTTCCGGACAGATTGCCCTGCTTGAAAGTGCGATTTTTTCGGTTGGTAAACCGAAAGATGCGCAGCAAAAAAATATTAACACCGATGAGGCGTTGGCTTTTGCGGCTGAAATTTATGCTTTAGCTGAAGAGAAAAAGCAATGTACCGCAGAAAGAGCGGCACTTGAGGTTGAGCTTGAACGGCTGAAAGGATGGGGAGAAATTGACCCGGAAATCATTGCCGAGCTTGCGGCAAAAGGTGCAGGACTTGAATTTTTTGAAATGCCGAAAAATGAGTATGAGGCGCTTGGAGAAAAGGTTAAAACAGTACATCTCAGCTCAAACAAAACTTCAATAAAATTCTTGCTTGCGGAATCGGATGATACCGATTTGAGTAAATATCGGCTGACCATTCCTAAAATGTCTACTTCTGATATGAGAGCGAAAGTTGCAGAGCTTACAAAACGTATCGCTGAGACGGATGAAAAAACGGCTTCTTACGCCATATACGCAGAAGCTTTCAAGAAAGCAATAAAAGCGGTAGAAAAAGAAGTTGAGTTTGAAACCTACTCAACGGGGATGACAGCAGAAAACATTTCGGAAGAAGGCGAAAGAGCAGTCAGCATCGCTTATTTCAAAGGATATATTGAAGAAGAAAATCTGGAAAAGCTTAAAGCTGCTGCAACAGAAAACGCATGGGGGCTTCTTGTGGAAGACCCAACGGAGGAGGATAACGTACCAACCAAACTTAAAAATAATAAGTTTGTAAGCCTGATATATCCGTTGACCGATTTTCTGGGCACAGTTCCCGGATATTTCGAATATGATATTTCTGCTTGGTTTTTGGCATTTATATTAATATTCTTCGGAATTATTTTCGGAGATGGCGGATACGGACTTTTGATTTGCGCTGTTGCGGCGATTCCGATAGGAAAGTCGCTTGTGGCGAAAAAAGAGGTTGTACCGGCATTCTGGCTTGTTGGGCTTTTCGGGCTTTCGACCGTTTTGTGGGGAACACTGACCTGCACTTGGTTTGGCCTTGCTCCCGAGCAGCTTCCGACTTGGCTGAAAGCATTGTCAATACCTGTAATTTCAAATGTTTACGCCGATAAAATATGGCAGTTGCCATGGACTGTGGCGGGCGTAGGACTTACAACGGCACAAAATCTGCAGATTTTCTGTTTTTCACTGGCTCTTGTTCAGCTTACCGTTGCACATATCAAAGGTGCGGCACGCAACAGGAAATCACTCAAAATGCTAGGTGATATAGGTTCAATTTTGCAGCTTGTGGGCATTTACTATCTGGTTCTGAGCCTTGTTGTAAACCCGGAAGTTTTCAGCTTCGGGCTGGTGATAAGCGGCATCCCGGTGGGCACGGTTGCCATCACGCTTATAGCGGTAGGATTTGTGATGAGCTTCATATTTGCAAATTATGAAGGTAGTGTTATTAAATCTATACTTGCAAGTCTTACTAACATAGTATCTGTGCTTCTTGGCGTGGTGAATGTGTTCTCGGACATTGTATCGTATATCAGACTTTGGGCCGTTGGACTTGCGGGTGCGGCAATATCCGCAACCGTAAATGAACTTGCAGGGCCGTTGCTCGGAAACTTTTTGTTTATGATAATCGCCATTGTTCTTTTGGTGTTTGGTCATGGACTTAATATGATATTAAACATTCTGTCTGTTATTGTTCACGGAATCAGACTTAACACACTGGAATTCTCCTCGCATCTTGATATGTCGTGGAGCGGACACAAATTCAAACCTTTTGAAGAATAAATTGATTGTAAAGGAGTATTATTATGAACTTAGGATTTTTAGGAACAGCATTATGTATGGGCATTGCCGCAATTGGCTCTGCTATTGGTATCGGTATTGCAGGACAGGCGTCAATCGGTGCGTGGAAAAAGTGTTATATGAGCAATAAAGCGGCACCATTTATACTTACAGTATTTGCCGGCGCACCTCTTACTCAGACAATTTACGGCTTCCTTCTTATGCAGCAGATGAAATCTGCAACTGCAGACCCTGCGTTCTTGCTTGGTCTGGGAATTGCGTCGGGCGTAGCAATGGCGTTTTCTGCTGTATATCAGGGTATGGCAGGTGCAGCAGGCGCAGATGCACTGGCTGAAACAGGCAAAGGTTTCTCTCAGTACATCACGGTTGTCGGCCTTTGTGAAACAGTTGCACTTTTCGCACTTGTATTCAGTATGGTTGCACTGGGATAATAATTAAAAAAGTTATAAAAAAGAGATAATTTTACTTTTTGAGTAAAATTATCTCTTTTTATTATTCGATAAATTATTCTTTGTTTTTGAATTCTTCCATTAAATCATAGGGGGTAAAGTCAAAGAACTTGTTTTCGGAAAGATCCATTTTGCCGTTCTCGAGAGAACGAACGGGGGAGAATATCTGGGAAAAATCCTCTTTTTTTGTCTCTATAAGCAGGTTGGGGACGATTTCGCTGATGTTTCCTTTGATAAGTATCGGAACCCCGTCGCTGATGCTTATAAGCTGGTCTCCCGCTGTTTTGTCAAAAGTCTCGTCATATTTTAATGTTCTTACAGTTATTGTGACTTCGTTGCTTTGGGGGACTATACAATAGAGTTCGCCGCCTGCGTTTGAAGCGAATCTGTCCAGTGAAATATCTTTCAGAAAAGAAAGCTCGGTATAATATTCCTGTGTTTGCAGGTAGCTTACAATTTCATCAAATTCGGCATCCATATACCCAAGGTAAGCAACACCGCAAAGCTTGTCCTCGGTCACGAGGGTTTGCTTTAGTTCTTTGAGTTTTTCATCGTCGTATTCGGAACGGTCCGGGCGTTTACCGCAAGCAGAAAATAATAACAGAACTGCCAGGATTAAAACAAATATTTTTTTCATAAAAACTACCTCTCCTTAAGTGAAATACTACTTTAATGTCTTAATTATATCACACAACAAATAAATCGTCAACTAAAACAGCCCGATGCGTTGCATCGGGCTGATAACTTTTATGAATTTTATTTCATGCTGTTTTCAAGTTTTTCAAGCTGAGCTGTGATTTCTTTGGGAAGTCTGTCGCCAAACTGAGCGAAGAATTCTTTCTGGTTAGCGATATCGTCAACCCAGTATTCTTTCTTAACGCTGAGGAGTTCGTCAACAACTTCGTCGGAAATGTCAAGACCTTCGAGGTTGAGGTCAGCTTTGTTGGGAACGTAACCGATAGCTGTTTCGTTAGCGTCAACTTTGCCTTCGCATCTGTCAATAATCCAGTTGAGAACGCGCATATTGTCGCCGAAACCGGGCCAGAGGAAGTTATCGTCATCGTCACGTCTGAACCAGTTAACGTGGAAGATTTTGGGAGCTTTGTCAGCATCCATTTTCTTACCCATTTCAAGCCAGTGACCGAAATAGTCAGCCATGTTGTAACCAACGAAGGGTTTCATAGCCATGGGGTCACGTCTTACAACGCCTACTGCACCTGCAGCTGCAGCTGTTGTTTCAGAAGCCATTGTAGCACCAACGAATACGCCGTGTTCCCAGTCTCTTGCCTGGTATACAAGCGGAGCTGTTTTAGCACGTCTGCCGCCGAATACGATAGCAGAAATCGGCACACCCTGAGGATTTTCAAATTCTTTGGAAATGCAGGGGCAGTTGATAGCGGGAGCTGTGAATCTGGAGTTGGGGTTAGCAAGTTTGCCGCCCTCAGCTGTGAATTCTTTGCCGTTAACAACTTTACCTGTCCATTCAGTTGCGTTTTCGGGAGGATTCTTGTCGAGACCTTCCCACCAAACTGTCATATCATCATTGTTGATAGCAACGTTTGTGAAGATTGTATTTTTCTTTGTGGATTCAAGAGCGTTGAAGTTTGTTTTTGCGTTTGTACCGGGAGCAACGCCGAAGAAACCTGCTTCGGGGTTGATAGCATAAAGCTTGCCGTCAGCGGGGTTAATTCTCAGCCAAGCGATATCGTCGCCAACTGTCCAAACCTTATATCCTTTGAGGATTTCGGGAGGAATGAGCATTGCAAGGTTTGTTTTACCGCAAGCACTGGGGAATGCAGCTGCAATGTATTTAACTTCGCCCTGAGGATTTTCAAGACCGAGGATAAGCATGTGCTCAGCCATCCAGCCTTCCTGTTTACCGAGGTAGGACGCAATTCTGAGAGCAAAACATTTTTTGCCGAGAAGAACATTACCGCCGTAAGCGGAGTTGATGGACCAGATAGCGTTATCTTCGGGGAAGTGAACGATATATCTTTCGTCAGGATTTACGTCTTTTTTGGAGTGGAGACATTTAACGAAATCGCCGTCTTCACCGAGAGCTTCGATAACGGGAGTACCGATTCTTGTCATAATATCCATGTTTAATACAACGTAGATACTGTCTGTAAGCTCGATACCGATTTTTGAGAAGGGTGAGCCAACGGGACCCATGGAATAGGGGATAACGTACATTGTTCTGCCCTTCATGGAACCGTCATAAAGTTTTTCGAGTTTTGCGTACATTTCTGCAGGAGCCATCCAGTTGTTGTTGGGGCCTGCATCTTCTTTTTTGGTTGTGCAGATGAATGTTCTGTCTTCTACACGAGCAACGTCGTTAACTGCTGTTCTGTGGTAATAGCAACCGGGAAGTTTTTCCTGATTGAGTTTAATCATTTCGCCTGTTGCAACAGCTTCTGCTCGGAGTGCTTCCAGCTGTTCTTCGCTGCCGTCAATCCAGACAACTTTGTCGGGTTTGGTCAAGGCTTTCATTTCTTCAAGCCATGTGAGGACCTTTTTGTTGTTTGTCATGATGTTATATCTCCTTTACTTGTTTTAACAAAAAAATTATTGCAATTTATATTATACCACAAGATACAATAAAATTGCAATAGTTTTAGGAAAAATTTTACATTAATAAATCGGACAGCTGTGCAAACTGCGAAAGTGACAGCTTTTCGCCACGAATATTTTGGTCAACGCCCATCTCGGTGAGTGCCGCGAAAGTCTGTTCTTTGGCAAATCCTGCCGAAGCGAGGCTGTTCACAAGAGTTTTACGGCGGAGTGCAAATGCACCGCGCACAACTCTGAAAAAGTTCTTTTCGTCCGCAGGAGTCACCGAAGGATTTTCCAAAATATCTAGCCTGATTACGGCTGAGGAAACCTTTGGTGCGGGCACAAAATCGTCGGGCGGGACAATGAACTGAATCTCGGCGTTAGTGTAATACTGAACATGCACCGAAAGTGAACCGAAATCTTTGCTGCCTTCTTTTGCCGCCATTCTTTCGGCGACCTCTTTCTGCACCATTACGGTGAGAGATGAGAAACAGTCGCGATGCTTTATCAGCTCCAGAATAATTGGCGTTGTGATATAATATGGCAGATTTGCAACAAGTTTCACTTTTTTACCCTCGAAATGTTCCGCTATAAGTGCGGGAATGTCGGTTTTCAAAATGTCGTTGTTGATAACGGTGACATTATCTTTGTCAGACAATGTATATTCCAGGACGGGGATGAGCTTGTCGTCAATTTCCACACTTACCACTTTTGCCGCATGGTCGGCAAGAACTCTGGTGAGAGTGCCGATACCCGGGCCGATTTCAAGAACATAGCTGTCTTCTGTAATGCCTGCGGCACAGGCAATTTCTTCAAGAACACCGCTGTTTACAAGAAAGTTTTGACCGAGGGACTTGGAAAAGCTTTTGTCAAAGCTTTTCATAAGTCCACGGATATAGCTAATATCGGTTAAATCAATTTTCATCGCCAAACAATCCTATCTGTACAAATGGTTTATCGTCATCTTTCAAGGCTCTGCCTGAAGAGGGAATTTTTTCCGAATAATATGGTTTTAAGTTTTCAAGACCCGATTCTTCAACCGTCATCAGATTCTTCACAAGTTTATCGCGTTTGGAAAGATATACCTGAACGCCCTGAGTATCACGCTTGGATTTCAGGGCGATGTTTGCGGAATTTACCGCAAGGTATCTGCCGCCTTTACTTTCAAGAACAAAGTCGCCATCTTCGGCAAAATGAAGCATACCCACAGCGGGCGATTTTGCATAAAATGCGGCGGTGAGCTTTTTACGGTTGGTTTTGGTTTCGTAGCTTTTCATATCAACCTTGGCAACCTTGCCGTTTTCAAATGCAAAGAGCAAAAAGCCGCTGTAATCGGATGTTACTGCCATAAACAGCACCTGTTCGCCATCTGCCATATCAAGCAGGTTGGGAAGATATTCGCCCATCATACTTGCTTTGCAACCATCGGGAAGGTCGTAAAGATGAGATTTGTAAACATCGCTTTTGTCGGTGAAGAAGAGAATATCTTTGCCGTTTGTAGTTTCAATTTCAGCAATGATTTCATCTTCGGGTTTTAATTTCTGAACATCCGCACCACGGAGAGAAACAAGAGAAATTTTCTTGAAATATCCGTCGCGGGTGAGGAATACCTTGAGGTTATAATCATCAATTTCAACGGTTTCCGAAACTTCGGGAAGCTCGTCGCCATAGATGATATCGCTCTTTCGGTCAATACCGAATTTTTTGGAAATTTCCTCAAGTTCTTTTATAATGATTTTCTTGATTTTCTTTTCGTTTTCAAGAATATCCTGCATTTCGGCGATTTCGTCTTTTAACTTGTCAACCTCGCCGATACCCTTCATAATGTAGTCTTTATTCAGGTTACGCAATTTGATATTCGCAACATATTCAGCCTGAATTTCGTCAATATCAAAACCTTCCATCAGTCGGGGAACAACCATAGAATCTTCTTCCGTTCCGCGGATAATGGCGATGGCTTTGTCAACATCAAGAAGAATCTTTTTAAGACCTTCAAGCAGGTGAAGTTTGTCGCTTTTTTCTTTAATATCATATTTGAGCGCACGGGACACACATTCAATTCTGAAATTGCACCAGTTTTTAATGATGTCTTTAACGCCCAAAACGTAAGGCATACCATTTAAAAGCACGTTGAAGTTGCAACCGAACGAATCCTGAAGCGGAGTCATTTTATAAAGTCTCTGCATCAGCTGGTCGGGGTCGCAGGATTTTTTGATATCAATGGTAATTTTAAGACCGGTTTTGTCCGATTCGTCACGAATGTCGGAAATTTCCTTCAGTTTGCCTGCTTTTACACATTCAACGATTTTGTCGATGATTGCTTCAATGCAGGTGGTGTAAGGAATTTCGTAAATTTCAATACAGGAATTGGATTTGTCAAATCTGTATTTTGCACGAATTTTGAATGAACCTCTGCCCGTTTCAAGGATGGAATCCATCTGTACTTTATCATAAACGATGGAACCGCCTGTAGGGAAATCGGGAGCGGTGATAAATTCCGAAATATCACACTTTTCGTTTTTCAGAAAAGCGATTGTAGCGGCATTGATTTCACGCAGGTTAAAGCTGCAGATGTTACTTGCCATACCAACCGCAATACCCTGATTGGGATTGACTAAAATGTTGGGGAAGGTAGTGGGGAGCAACACGGGTTCTTTCATTGTACCATCATAGTTGTCGGTGAAATCTACCACGTTTTTATTAATGTCTTTAAAAATTTCGTGCGAAATGGTGTCAAGCTTTGCTTCAGTATAACGGGAAGCGGCGTAAGACATATTTCTCGAATAATGTTTACCAAAGTTACCTTTGGAATCTACAAGGGGATGAAGCAGAGCCTCGTTACCTCTTGTCAGACGAACCATAGTTTCGTAAATTGCACCATCACCGTGAGGATTGAGTTTCATTGTTGAACCTACGATGTTAGCGGATTTGGTTCTGTTTCCGCTTAAAAGACCCATTTTATACATTGTATAAAGGAGCTTTCTGTGAGAGGGTTTAAAACCGTCAATCTCGGGGATTGCACGGGAAATGATAACGCTCATTGCGTAGGGCATATAGTTTTTTTCCAAAGTATCGGAAATAAATTCCTGTGAAATATTAGTCACTCTATGCACCTCCTTAAGCTAAATCGAGCATATCAAGATATTTGCTGCCGTGCTGTGCAATGTAATCTTTTCGGGCAGGAAGATTGTCGCCCAAAAGTACATCGAACATCATTGCAACACGTTCTGCATCGTCAAGAGTTACCTGAATAAGTCTGCGGGTTTCGGGATTCATAGTGGTTTCCCACATCATTTCGGGTTCGTTTTCGCCAAGACCTTTTGAACGCTGAATGGTGTATTTACCTGTAAGCCCCGCAACGATATCAGCCTTATCACGCTCTGTGTATGCAAAATAGGTTTTGTCTTTACAGGTGATTTCAAACAGCGGAGATTCAACAATATATACATATCCGAGTTCGATAAGTGTAGGAACAAGAGCGTAAAGCATGGAAAGTATCAGAGTTCTGATCTGGAAACCGTCCACGTCCGCATCGGTACAGATTATAAGCTTGTTCCAACGGAAATTGTTTATATCAAAAGTGGAAATATCTTTGTTGTGTTTGGAATTGATTTCCACACCGCAACCTAAAACCTTGATAAGGTCGGTGATGATTTCGCTTTTGAAAATTTTGTTATAATCAGCTTTCAGACAGTTAAGGATTTTACCACGGATAGGCATAAGTGCCTGAAATTCTGCATCACGACTCTGTTTACACGAACCGAGAGCCGAGTCACCTTCGACGATATAAATCTCGCGTCGGCTGAGGTCTTTTGTACGACAATCAACAAACTTTTCAACACGATTGTTGATGTCGATGGTGCCCGATAGCTTTTTCTTTACATTGAGCCTTGTTTTTTCGGCAGATTCACGGCTTCGTTTGTTAACAAGAGCCTGAGCGGCAATTTTTTCCGCATCCACCTTATTTTCGATGAAGTAAATTTCAAGATTGTGACGGAGAGTTTCTGTCATATAATCCTGAATGAATTTATTGTCAATCGCTTTTTTTGTTTGGTTTTTATAGTCAGTGTGGGTGGAGAATGAGTTTGTAACCAAAATCAAGCTGTCCTGAATGTCCTGAAAAGTGATTTTTGATTCATTCTTGGTATATTTTGAGTTGGCGGAAAGGTATTTATCAAGAGCATAAACAAACGCATTTCTGACAGCTCTGTCAGGAGAACCGCCTTCCTCAAGGAAACTGGAGTTATGGTAATATTCAATAACTCTTGAATGGTTATTGAAACAGAAGGAAACGTCAAACTTCACTCTGTAATCGTCTTTATCGGGACGGTCACGACCTACACCTTCGCCTGAAATGGAGTAGGTGGCAGTCAGCCCGTTATCGCCTGAAAGTTCGGCGATATAGTCGGTGATACCTTCGGGATAAAGATATTCAAACGATTCCATCCCGGTGGGAGTTTCGTTTTTCAGAACCAGTTTAAGACCGGCGTTTACAATAGCCTGCCTTTTTAAAACATCCTGATAAAACTCAAGCGGGATATCAATTTCTGTGAAAACGTCAAGGTCGGGTTTCCATCTGATGGTGGAACCCGATTTTTTTGAACGGATTTCTTCTTTCTGCAGTCCGCCGATGTTATAACCTTTTTCAAAATGGAGGTTGTATCTGTAGCCGTCACGGATTACTTCGACATCCATATATTCGGATGCAAACTGTGTGGCACAGCTGCCCAGACCATTGGTACCAAGGCTGTAACCATAGTTTTCGCCCTGAATGGTGTTGTATTTACCGCCTGCGTAAAGCTCGCAGAAAACAAGTTCCCAGTTGTAGCGCTGTTCCTTTTCGTTGAAATCAAGCGGAATACCACGACCACAGTCGGCAACCTCGATTGAATTGTCAAGATAGCGGGTAACGGTAATGACATTGCCGTAGCCTTCTCTGGCTTCGTCAATGGAGTTTGAAAGAATTTCAAACATGGCGTGCTGACAGCCTTCGAGGCTGCTTGCGCCGAATATTACCGCAGGACGGAGACGGACTTTATCAGGGCCTTTTAAGGCGGTGATACTGTCGTTACCGTAAGACTGATTTTTGTTAGCCATTTAATTACTCACCTTTTTCAAGATTTGTTATTTTGTCAATTCTCTGCTGATGTCTGCCACCCATAAATTCAGAGTCCAGCCAAGCAGATACGATTTCAAGGGCAACGTCTTCGCCCACAACTCTGCCACCTAATGTGATTACATTGGCGTTGTTGTGGCATTTTGCCATTTTCGCACAGTAAACTTCGTTACATACAGCTGCACGGATACCTTTTATTTTATTTGCAGCAATGCTGATTCCTATACCTGTTCCGCAAAGAAGAATACCTTTTTCGCATTCTCCCGAAACGATGGATTTGCAAACTACTTCTGCAATGTCGGGGTAGTCAACTCTGCCTTCTTCGTAAATACCGAAGTCTTTAACTTCAAGCCCTCTTTCTTCAAGGAATTTTTTTACTGCATTTTTAAGAGCAAATGCTCCGTGGTCACAACCAATAGCTATCATTTTTTATTCATCCTTTCTTTTTCCTGTTCGGCACTTGATTTTCGCACATAAAGAGCGTCAATGGTCTCTGCCGCAGGGAAACCGTTTGTTTTTATTTCATCAAAAGCTGCCGCCACAAGAGTCGCCGCATTGGGCATACTCTGGTGAGCGGGAGCAAATATAATGTTCGGGTTCTGTTTTAAAATTTCCGCATATTTTACTGCGCCGTCACCGCACACAATTGTGGGGGAGGTTATGCCGGCTGAAATTGCCGAAACATCCGATGCGTCGGGTTTTATAAGTTCAGAAAACTTTCCACCAATAAACTGATATTTTCCGTAAAACACCTGGGAATTTCGCGCATCTGTCATTGCGATGACAGGCAGGGGCTGAAGTGCAAAGTGGTAAGCCGTTGCCGCAAGTGAAGAAACCGTTACAATGGGTTTTTCGCCCGGAAACGCCAACCCTTTTGCGGTTGCCATACCGATTCGGATTCCGGTGAATGAACCGGGGCCGTTTGTGCAGGCAAAAGCGTCAATATCTTTTGCTGTCAAATCAAGCTCGGTCAAAACAGATTCTATCATGGGAATAAGCTTTGTGGAATGGGTCAGCCCGTTATTTATGTAAAAAAGTCCAAGTAATTTATCTTCTTCAGCAACGGCAACCGATGCAACTGAAAGACAAGTATCAACAGCCAGAATTTTCACGCTTTGTCACCTCGATTTCACGATAATTTTCATCTATTTCAAGATTTTTGGAAATGTAAACGTCATAAATATCGGCACCAATATCGGAAGGAAGAATGTCAGGCCACTCGACAATGCTGATGCCGTCGCCCGATTCGATATATTCCATAAGACCTGCTTCGTAAAGCTCGTCCTCGGTGGAAAGCCTGTAAAGGTCAAAATGGTAAACGGGCGGATTGCCTTTGTAAATATTCATAATGGAGAATGTGGGACTACATACGGCATCCGAGCCTGAAAGACCGCGAGTGAAAACAGTTTTTCCCACACCGATATCGCCGTGGAGACAGATGATGTCGCCGGGGTTTATATTCTTTTTAAAGTCTGCGGCAATGCTTTCAGTTTCCGCAGGGGAGTAAACGATATGTTTCATAAAAACCTCTTAAACTTTAATGTGCAACCAAGCACCTTTTCTGAGACGGAAATGGTAAATCAGTGACATTGTCGCAAAATTCAGAACTATTCCAAGACCGAGTGCGACATAACCGCTTGTGCGAGTGGAAAGTATAAACACGGGAAGAATCCTTGCAACCCACAAAGCAGCGGTGCTGGTTACCGTTATGTATCTTGCATCGCCTGCACCACGAAGAATGCCTCCGGCGAGAGTCTGATAGTTTATCATGCAGAAGCAAACACCGTAAATTCTGCAGAAAACGCCTGCAGTTGCCAGAACATCTGCTTCTGTTGAGTAAAGATGCGAAATGTAAGGGCCGAATGTGAACAGGAAAGCTCCTGCGGGAATCAAGGCAACAAAAAACATTTTTTTCACAAATCGGAAAATGTCGGACGCACCGACGAAATCGTGCCTTGCAAGTGCCTGAGTTGTTGCAACCGTTATGGCAACAGATATACCGGAAGTTACGGCGTTGAATATACCGAGTATGCTAGTGGAAATCTGATATCCTGCCTGAAATGTTGCACCATATATAAGATAAAGTGATTGCAGAATAACAGCTCCACCCTGGTATATACCCTGTTCAAGTGAGGTATATATTGAGATTGAAAATATTCGTTTTATATAGTTTTCTTTCGCACGTGCGAAAAGATTTTTCGGGAAAATGGCAATTTTCTTTGCCTTAATCATTATCACGCCGATAACGGGTCCGATTGCCCTTGCGGCAAAAACGGCAATTCCTGTTCCGTGCGTGGAAAGGGTGGGGAACCCAAAATAGGTTATTCCGAAAATGAGTATATATGCAAATAAAGTGTAAAGTGCGTTTACAAGCACGTTTGTAACAAGTGCAAGTCTGTTATCACCCACGCCTCTTGCTGCGGCGTTCGTAATATAGTTGAATGCGATAAAAGGAAGGCTTACAATACTGTAAGAATAATATATTTTCAGGTGTTTTGCAACCTCGGGGGTGGCGCTTGAAAAGAACAAATTCAGTATCCCGTCCGAGAAAATAAATCCTAAAAGCGAAATTGAACCGCTTATTATAAGAGCGATTTTAAGGGACTGCATTGTTGCTTCCTTGACGCCCTCGTGATTTTCTTCACCGTAAAGTCTGCCGATGATAACGGTTACGCCTGTGGCAAGACCAAGATACAGAAACTGAAGCCAGGTGACAAGAGAATTGACCATTGAAACAGCGGTCATTTCGTTTTTTCCGACGTGCCCCATAATGATTGTGGACATAACGCTTACAGAAACTATCAAAAGCTGCTCGAGTATACACGGAAATGCAAGCTTCATAAGATTTGAAGTGGTGGGGGATAAAGATTTCATAGGAAGTTACTCCTTAATACTGCCTGTAACGAAGGGCTAATTTGCAAGAGTTGCAACAAATACATATTCTGCGCCATTTTTCTTAAGAACTTTTGTAACTTCCGAAACTGTGGCGCCGGTTGTAATAATATCGTCAACAAGTAGAATTTTCAAGCCTTTCACATTGGCTTTTTTAGTGAGTGCAAATGCACCTTTTAAATTTTTAAGACGTTGCGCCCTTGTGAGTTTGCTTTGGTTGGGCGTGCTTCTTATTTTCTTAATCCAATTTGATTTATACGGAAGATTAAGCTGGGAAGCAATTGTTCTGCCAAGCTGTTCGGTGGGGTCAAAACTTCGTTTGTTCGCTCGACCGGGGTCGGGTGGGACGGACAGAACCACGTCTGCTTTTATGCCAAGTTTTTTAAGCCCTTCCACAGTGAAATGGCTGAGCGGCTTTGCCATATAGGTTTGTGAACCGAATTTGTATTTTAATATAGCGGTTCTTACATCTGTGTTGTATTTTGCCGGGGCATATGCACCATCGAAATATCTGCCTGCAACTTTGCAGGACAGACATTCAGGTTTGCCGCTGTTGTATGTGAAAACTCCGCCGCATTTTGAACATCTTGTCTGAATGTAAGGGACTTTGTCCGCGCATTTTCTGCAAATTAGAGGTCGGTCACCCGGAGCAAGAAATTTACCGCAGTAAATGCACTTTGGCGGAAAGAAAATGTCAAAAAACATTGTTAAAAGCTTCATTTACTCATCCTTCCGATTGTGTGAGCAGTTCAGCAAGACCGCTGTAACGAAGGTCTTCGTAGTTGTTTGAAGTCATAAACTGAACAATATCTTCTCTGCCCACAAGAGCAACCAGTTCTTTGGCTCTTGTGACGGCTGTGTAAAAGAGGTTTCTTGTCATAAGGTTGCGATGCGCCTGATACATTGGCATCACCACAGCCGTAAATTCACTGCCCTGACTTTTATGAACGGTTATAGCGTAAGAAAGCTCAATGTCGTCAAGCAATTCAACGGGATAATCAACCACTTTTTCGCCGTCAAACACAATGGTTACCACGCCGGCACGAGTGTCGATTTTTTCTATAATTCCAAGGTCGCCGTTGAAAATTCCGCAACCATTGCCAAAGCCTTCCACAAACCAATCCATATAATAATTATTTCGGATTTGCATTATTTTATCCCCTTCGCGAAGAACAAAACCTTTGCGTTTGAGCTCTTTTTTTGAGGGAGCCGGGGGGTTGAAAGCTTTTTGAAGGACGTTGTTTAAATTTTCGGTGCCCATATTTCCTTTTCTGGAAGGGCAAAGCACCTGAACGCAGTCCATAGGACTGCGATTAAGATACCCCGGCAATCTTGTGAGACAAAGACGAACGATTTCGTCTGTGCCGTCGGTGGCGGAATATCTCGGCAGGAAAAAGAAATCGCTGCCTTCGCCGTTGCATATCGGAGTATCGCCCGCATTGATGCGGTGCGCATTCTGTGTAATCATACTTTCGCCTGCCTGACGAAAGATTTTGGTCAGCTTCACAGAGGCGGTTTTTTCGCTGGCAAGAATGTCGCGAAGTACGTTTCCGGCACCCACCGACGGAAGCTGGTCGCTGTCACCGACGAGGATTATACGGCATTTATGAGAAAGAGCCTTGAGAAGATGATACATTAAAAGTATATCCACCATAGACATTTCGTCCACAATTACAAAGTCTGCTTCAAGCGGAGAAAACTCGTTTTTGCCGAAAGTCATTCTCGATTCGTCCTCGGAATAGGACATTTCAAGCAGACGGTGGATGGTTTTTGCTTCCATACCACAGAGCTGACCCATTCTTTTGGCGGCTCTGCCGGTTGGCGCACAAAGTGCAATCTCAAGGTCCTGTTTTTTCAAAATTGAGATAACTGTGTTGAGCAAGGTGGTTTTACCTGTGCCCGGACCGCCTGTGATAACCGTTATACGGTTTTCCATAGCGGATTTCACCCCTTCAAGCTGTTCGGGGGCAAGGGTTATATCGCTTTCAAAATCCGATTCGCTGTAGTGGATTTTTTTGGCGGTTGATTTTGCAAGCTGCAAAATCATATTTGCACAGCCTGTTTCTGCTGTGTACAAAGCCGGCAGGTAGATTGCCGACTCGGTATCGGAAATGGGACGACGAAAAATTTTCTTTTCGATTATAAGTTTTGCGATTTGCTGATTTACCGACTCGCTGTCGGCGGCAATCAAAGTGCCGACACTTTGAATGAGAAGGTCGGAAGGCAAATATGTATGCCCTCTTGAAACAGCTTCGGCAAGGACGTGCAATATTGCCGCACCTGTGCGTTCGGGACTGTTTGCCGCAAACCCCATTGAACTTGCTATCATATCGGCTTTCGCAAAACCGATGCCGTTTATTTCGCATACACAGTAGGGGTTGGACTTCACCTTTTCAACAGACGTTGAACCAAAGTGATTGTAAACTTTAAATGCGAGGGAAGTGTTAATTCCGTACTGTCCGAGAAATGAAATAACCTGCTGAACGCCAATCTGTTCAATGTACTGATTATGAATTTTTATAGCTTTTTCTTCCGAAATACCTTTTATAAGTGCGAGTTTTTCGGGATTGTCACGAATGATATTTAAAGTATCGTCGCCAAAACGGTCAATTATGCGTTTTGCGGTGGCTTCTTTAACGCCCGAAATTGCGCCTGAAGCAAGATAAATATAAATTTCTTCACTGCCTTCGGGGACCATTTTTTCGTAATATTTCACGCTCAGCTGTTCGCCATATTCCATATGAACAACAAAATCGCCCGAAACGCGTAGTTTATCGCCGACGGAAACGAGAGGCAGACAACCTGTAATTGTAAAGGTTTCGTCAACCGAGGTGAACTCGCACACGGCATAGCCGTTGTCGTCGTTATTATATATAATTTCCGTAATAATTCCGTCGAAAGTTTGCATATCGGTCACCAAAAGCAAGGGGCTGTATCAAAAATATTTTCGGTGATACAGCTCCCATGCAATTCATTTATTTTTCATCAAAAAATTCCAGTGCGCGTTTAATATATTCGTCCCAGAAAGCCCAGGAGTGAACCCCCGGTCCCTCTTCATACCGGTAATCAAACTCCATTGGTGAAATCTTTGCTTTGAAAGTCTGATTATCGTTGTAGAGGAAATCCTCTGTGCCGCAAGCCTGATAAAGACGCGGTTTTTTAAGAGAATTGTCAGAATATTTATCGAGCAAGCTGAGAAGGTCATCATCTGTACCACGAATATCTTTAGCGGCGCAGATGAGATGTACATCTCTCTGCCAGTCGGCAGAATCAAACCTTGAACATACATCGAGGACACCCGAAAGTGCTGCTGCACCGCAATATTTATCAGGATTGCGAAGTGCAAGCTTGAAAGCTCCGTATCCTCCCATGGAAAGCCCTGCAATGAAAGTGTTTTCGCGGCAAGTGTTTACGTTAAATACTTTCCCTATGTAGCGAGGAAGTTCCTCTGAAATATAGGTGTAATACGCAAGACCGTATTCCATATCGGTGTAAAAGCTTCTGCCTCCGTCGGGCATTACAACAAAATAGTTGTGCTCGTTGGCATAGCGCTCGATAGAAGTCATTCTTGTCCAGTTGGTATGATTGTCCGAAAACCCGTGAAGAAGATAAAGTACACGGGCAATTTCGGGGTTTGGTGGAACAATTACATTAAAATCGGTATCTTTGCCGAGAGACTCACTTTTAAAAGTGCATTCAAAAAAAGCCATTATCTCTGAACTCGGCCGCTGCCGTCGCCACCCATAAGAGATTCAACTTCTTTAACGCTAACGAGGTTGAAGTCTCCTTCGATGGAGTGTTTGAGGCAGGAAGCTGCAACTGCGAAGTTGATAGCTTTGTCAGGGTCAAAACCACTCATAAGAGAGTAGATAAGACCGCCGCCGAAAGAGTCGCCGCCGCCTACACGGTCAACAATGTGGGAGATTTCGTATTTTTTGGAGAAATAGTATTCATTGCCGTCGTAAAGCATTGCGGACCAGCCGTTAGCAGATGCACTATGGCTTTCACGAAGTGTGATAGCAACATATTTGAAACCGAATTTGTCAGCCAGCTGTTTAGCAACGTCTTTGTAACCGTCGTGGTTGATTTCACCGGAGTTAACATCTGTTGCAGCAGCTTTGATACCGAATACTTTTTCAGCATCTTCTTCGTTTGCGATGCAAACATCAACATAAGGCATAAGACCGGACATAACTTTGCAAGCTTTGTCGCTTGTCCAGAGTTTTTTTCTGAAGTTAAGGTCGCAGCTTACTGTAACGCCGTGTTCTTTAGCTTTTTTGAGAGCTTCGAGACAAACGTCAGCAGCAGCATCGGAAATAGCCGGAGAAATACCTGTGAAGTGGAACCATTCTACGCCTTCAAAGATGGCATCCCAGTCAAAGTCTTTGCTTTCAGCTGCGGCAATTGCAGAATAAGCTCTGTCGTATACAACGTTGGAAGGTCTCTGGTTAGCGCCTTTTTCTACAAAGTAGATACCAACTCTTTCGCCGCCGCGAGTGATTTTGGATGTATCAACACCCTGTTTTCTGAGTTCTGCAACACACCAGTCGCCGATGGGGTTTGAAGGAAGCTTTGTAACAAACGCCGCATCAATGCCGTAGTTAGCAAGAGATACTGCAACGTTTGCTTCACCGCCGCCAAATGTGGATTCAAGAGTCTGAGCCTGGATGAATCTCTGATATGTAGGTGTCTGAAGTCTTAACATAATTTCGCCGAATGTAACAGCTTTTTTCATAATAGTGTACTCTCCTTTTTATTAATTGATAAAATTGTAATTAAATTCTTTGCGAAGCAAAGCAAGGTTCCGCAGTCCCATAACAATCTTTGATTGCGTTATAGAACGGGTTCTTATTTGCTTCTTGCTGCTTTAACTGCTTCGACAAATTTTCTTGCAGTTTCGGTAATTGATTTGTAGTCGCCTGTTTTAGCGCCTGCTGTGAGGGAGCTTCCTGCACCTACTGCAACAGCACCTGCTTTAATCCACTGGTCAACATTGTCAACGTCAACGCCGCCTGTAGGCATCATTTTAGCATAGGGGATAGGTCCTTTGATGTCTTTGATGATTTTGGGTCCGAAAAGGTCGCCGGGGAAGATTTTAACAATGTCAGCACCTGCTTCCATAGCTGCTACAACTTCTTTGATTGTCATAGCGCCGGGCATGCAGGGAACACGATATCTGTTACAGCATTTAACTGTTTCAAGGTCGAAGTAAGGGCTTACGATATATTCAGCACCGGACAGCATAGCGATTCTTGCGGTTTCACTGTCGAGAACTGTGCCTGCGCCAAGAATGATTTCATCGCTTGAATATCTTGCTGACAAATCTTCGATAACTTTGTGAGCTTTGGGAACTGTGAATGTAAGCTCGATAGCGGGGATGCCGCCTTCGATACAAGCGTCAACAATTCTCATTGCTTTGTCGCTGTTTTCTGCACGGACAACGGCTACAACGCCGACGTCGGTGATTCTGGTAATTACTTTTTCTTTATCCATTTATATCACTCCTAAAGGAAAATTTTATACATCATATATTATATAATAAAAACTGGCAAAAAGCAAGGGTTTTCTTCAAAAAATATTATATTGACAGCAAGAAATCAAAATAGTATAATTATTAATATTAGGAGGCGGGAAAATGTTTAAAGTATTAGGAACGCTTGCGTTTATTATTTTTATTTTATGTGCAATTATGTTGATTGCATCCTTGTTCAGAAGAAGGGCTAATTCCAGACTGTGGATTATTGCGGCGGTGGTGTCGCTTTTGGTTCTTATCGTGTCTTATTATGTGGACATTTCTTCGGAAGGATATCAATATAATTTTCAGCATATAACAGAGCAGTACAATGATTAATCTGTTTGGGCTGAAAAAAGGGAAAAACCGCGGTGAGGCTTTGGCTGCACGCTATTTAAGGCGTCACGGGCATAAAATTCTGCAGCAGAATTATTATGAAAAATGCGGTGAAATTGATATAATAAGTCTTGAAAAAGATGTGCTTGTTTTTACAGAAGTGAAACAGAGGAAAACCGACCGTTTCGGAAGGCCGGAAGATTTTGTTACCGCTTCAAAACGTGATAAACTTCGCAAAACTGCACAGCTTTTTATTATGAAAAACAAATATAAAGGCAATGCAAGGTTTGACATTGTAGAAGTTCTCGGGGATGACAAACCTGAAATAAGACACATAAAAAATGCATTTTAGAAAGGTGATAAAATGGATTTTATAATTGGTTGCAACTATTGGGCGTCAAATGCAGGCGCCGATATGTGGCGGAAGTTTGATTTAGATATTATTGATAAAGACTTGAAAATCCTTTCGGAAAACGGAGTGAAGTGTCTACGTGCGTTTCCCAATTGGCGTGATTTTCAGCCGGTAATTCCGATTGTTGGTGCATTGGGTAAAATTACGGGATATTCCTTTGAAAACGGCAAAAAGCCCGACGATGAATTTTATATTGATAAACAGATGACAGACCGATTTTCACAGTTTCTTGATGTGTGTGAAAAATACGACCTTGACGTTATAGTGGGGCTTGTGACGGGGTGGATGAGCGGTGGACTTTTTGTTCCGCCTGCACTTTACGGAAAGAATGTTATTACAGACCCGCTTGCTCTGTATTTCCAACAGCTTTTCATAAAAGTGTTCGTGAGCGAATTTAAAGACAGAAAAGCTATTTCGGC
>JAFYVD010000016.1 GCA_017558425.1 Clostridia bacterium
CTAAAAAACTTTTTGCATAATTTCCTATAAAAGTTTCTCCTATTCCTGGCACACTTTGAAAATCACTTATTTTTTTCTTAGTACTATCAGACATTTTTTTGCCGATATTTACTTTTCTTAATTTTTCTTTTGTTTCATCTGAACATTTTCTGGAATTTATTCCACCTAACGAAATATTATATCCATATAATCTATTTGCTGAATTATATTTTTTTATTAACGCTATTTCCATATCGGATGCTTCTTCTTGTGTTAAATTACAAGCAATTATTTTATGAATGATATTATTCCATCCATATTTTTTAATTGCGTTTTTCATATATGTATTCTTGTAATTACATCCATTTGCTCCCCATCTTAGTTCAGGCTTTAATGATGTTACACCTATATATCTTTTACCATTTGGAAATATATGCATATAAACGTAATACATAAAAACTCCTAAAAAAAACCATGTCAGGTGATAGTGCGAGTATCACTTGACAAGGTTGATGGATACAATATGTTAGATACAATATCTCGCACATATTGTATCCTTATTTATTATATTATAACATATCCTAATTTTTTGTAAAGATTTTTTCGTTGATTTGACCATTTTAAAAACATTCCAAAATCTTTATCGACGAAATCTATAACTACCCCTTTTTTCTTTCCTTCTGATTTGCGTGCTACTCTACCACATGACTGTTGTATCCTAGTAGGATCCTTTTCAGGGGTAGCAAACACAATATATCTTAAATTCGGCACGTCAAGTCCCTCAGCTGCAAGTTGGTATGTACAAAATACCGCATCTATCTCACCGGCGTTTAGCCTTGCCAGGGCGCTGTCCCTTTTTGCCTTGTTTTCCTTGGTTGGTTTCATTCCGGACAGGCACACGCTGCGTCCTATGAATTGCTCCTGCATGCGTTGTAGATACGAAACGCGGTTTGCGAGTACTATGGTCGGGGCATGTAATTTGTTTATTGCCTTCATGATCTGCTCAAACCTGGGGGCGTTCTGTGTGAGATCCTCAATTAGCCCGGTATAATTGACAGTACCGTCATAATTGAAAGCGCTTGAATTCATAAGAGGCTCATAGTCCGTCTTGATCATACGGATCTCTACCGGACATGTGCGGTCCTCGATCTCTTCCTGGGCTACGCTGCCTATCATTTCCCCGAGGAGTGCAAACATTGCCTTTTCCAGCCCGTCTGCTCGTTTCGGGGTTGCGGTCAGTCCGATCTTATACCTGGCGGACAGCTGCGACAAAACCTTATAAAACATGGTGACCTTTGTTGGTGATCCTGCGCAGTGCTGGCATTCATCTACTATGACAACATCGAAACTGTCCCGGATGTCTGCAAGCTCCATTTTCGACAGCGTCTGCACCGTGGCAAAGGTTATGCTTTCCCCGATCTGTACCTTGCCGTCCGTTATCGTCCCGAACGTTTTATGGTCGCAGTCAAAGCAGCTCTCTGCTCGCTTCTTGCTCTGCTGCAAAAGGTCCTTTGTGTGTGTCAGCCAAAGTGTCTTTCCGCCTATGGTTGCTACGGCGTCAAGTGCTGTCTGTGTCTTTCCCGATCCGCACGGCATTACGATCACGCCGTTTTTATATTTTAGGATACGGTCCTTCATGCGCTGTTGGTATGAGTAAAGTTGTACGTTGCTGCGGTAGTCAAATTTCCGCATCGGGGCGATCTCTGATTTTGCCGTAAACTGTCCTTCAAATTTTTTGAAAACGGATCGCCATGCACCAAACGGCAGCAGCAGGTCTTTCCCGTCGCTCTGATAGAGTACCAAAAAAGGCGGCGTTGATCCTGTGTAATATCCCATGTACCGCTTTTTGTGGTACTCCGGATTTTTCAGCACGAGGTTACGCTCGCAAAAGTCTACCACTTCTTTTGTGGCGTTGTTAATTCTGACATTGTTTTTAAGTATGATTTCCATTTTTCATATCCTCCTTGTGATGTTTCACGTGAAACATTTTATCGATCTAACATTGCCCTGAGCACCATGAGCGATAAAATGCCGAATGCAATGAATAATAATTTCTCCATTTTGTGTGCCTCCTTACAGTGCATTTTTTTGATAAAAAATCGCCCTTTATACAGGCACATTTTATATGTTTTGTGCTGTCCGTATTAGGCGACGGGTGGTGTTTCGATATACCTCATATATGCGGCAGAACTGCCGAAGTCCTGCCACATATAATCGGTATATCCTTATTACCGTTTTACATATTTTTTTCGGCGGTTTGGTCTCTCCATCCATGATTTTCTGAAATCTGCGAACGTCCCCCATCCGCCGCCCGGGGTATAGTCTATGATGATCTCGTCCGCTGTGTTGTTATAGAACCGGCAGGGGTAGCTTGTCATTTCGATCAGACGGTCAAGCCCGCTGCGTGGTAAAAATCCTGCCGACATCATACGGCTGATGATTTTTTTTGCCTGTTCTTTTGTTTCTGCCTGAAAAAAATTCTTCTTTGCTGTCATAGTTTTATTCCTCCTATTCGTGTATGCGAATATTTTTCTTTTCCTTTAATTCATCATAAGGGATAAAAAAAATATGTCCGTGTTTCGTTTTGACTGCTACCATTGGCATACTGTTTCCGCATGCAAGCCATTTTTCAAATGCCCGGATCTGATTTTCTTCCAGTCTGGAAATTGAAAAGGTTTTTGCGTCGCAGGTTTTACAATCCCATATGTATGCGATTTTGTCCTTTACGCCGATAACGTCACATGGCTGTGATCCATCGGCTGCCTCTGCGAAACGGTGAGCCCAGTAGCCCTGCCCTCCTAACAGGGCTACTAACTCGTTCTCGAATGCTGTTCCCTTTTTCTTATTGGAAACTCGTGCCATCTCCGAACTCCTTTTCGAAATCTTCTAAGAAGAATTCCTCGGGTTGCTCCGGTGTCTGCTGCTCCGGCTCGGATTTTTCTTCCGGCTCGGTTGCTGGCTGCTCTTCCGGCTTGATATCGTCAAGGACTTTTTGAACCTGTGGCGACGGTGTGAACCTCGGGATAACGAAGTATTTCACTTTCTTGTACATTTTGCCGTTCCACTCCTCGTCTACCAGCTCTGCCTCTGCTTCTCTTCCGAGCCAGTCGGAAAAATCGAAGTTGCCGGACTTGATCTCAAACGCTTTGAAGAAACTGTCCAGGATGCGGTTGGTAACGTC
>JAFYVD010000017.1 GCA_017558425.1 Clostridia bacterium
ACAAAAACACTGCCATAAGCGTATAAATTACAAAGGTTGACATTATATAAAAGGTTTCGTATGCACTGTACAATCTGTCAAACTTTTCTCTGTCTGTATGGAACATCTGCCCCAGCGCAAAGGTGAACGAGGAAACCACATTTGCTATAAAGTTCTGCACCTGCGAAAAGAATATATTGTATATCGCATAAATACTTGCGGCCTTAAAGTCGCAAAGCAACGAAATAACAATCACGTCGGTATTGTTGAAAACCATACCCGAAAGCTGGTGCACCAAAACCGAATTTTTCTGCGAAATCGCTTCAAAATCGGGCTTTGCATTTAAATCCAGCCATTTATATCTGCGTTTGGCATAAAAATATAAAAATGCAAGCTGTGCAAGATACATTAAGCAATAAACAAGCTGAATCAGAATGAGGCTGTCCGTTAAAAGCAAAACAAGGATTTTGCCTGCATTTGAAGCAATCTGAAGCGCCGTTTCGGCGTTGTTTATTACATACTTTCTGCCGTCAACCTCCATAAGGATTCTGTATTTTGCCTGAACAAAATAACTGAACAGTGCCGGCAACGCCGTCAGTATAATTATCAAAAACACCACATTGCTGTCTATGGATGTCGGTATTACATAAGCATATACCACAGCAATGGCAAGTACAATGGCAAGATAAATTATCCCTGTTCTTTTGTAATAAGAATGGGTGGCAGAAAGAACTTCATTTGCACTCTTATAGTCCTTTTCCCCGATTCTTTTGTAAAGAGCCTGTGTTGTGGCAAGCCCTACACCTGCCTCCAAAAGAAACATATATATAAAAATCTGTTTTATGGTCGAAAGAACGCCGTTAACTTCCGAACCGAAATTTTCAAGGTATAGTCTTGGTAAAATAAAGCTGAGCGAAATAAGCACAACCTGATATATAAGCGACGATATCAAATTGTTTTTTATTCTCGAATCTTTGCCTGCCAATCCGCCCACCTCCTTTTCACCGGTTTACGAAAATTTATATACGATTGCAAACATAACCTTCTGTGGCATTTTCTCTGGGAATAATTTTTCCCGGATTCCCGATAACAATGCTATGGTCGGGAACATCAAAATTCACATATGTAAGCGGCGCAATAAGTACGTCACTGCCTATTTTAACATTTCCCACAACAACTGCATTTGTTCCTATCCAGCAATTATCGCCGATTACTGGAGCTCCTTTTCTTTTACCACGGTTTTCCATACCAATGGTCACGCCTGTACCGACATTTACATTTTTCCCCAAAACTGCATCGGGATGAATGATAACTCTGCCGAGGTGACCGATATAAAATCCCTCACCAATCTTTGTCCTCGCCGGAATCTGAATCTGGGTCTTATTCGACATATGCATAAGCCTTAGCATATAGAAAACCTTCAGAGGCAGAAATCTGCACATATTTGCTTTTCTCAGCACGGACAGATACTTTATCTCAAGCGGTCGGAAGATTTTTTTGATAGCGGGTTCTCCCGTTTCTCCGTAATATCTGTATAAATCTTTTTTAAAAACACTGTTCATGGCTTTTCACACTCATTTTTCTTTTGACTCCAGAAATATCTTTCTCGTCACAAAATTATAAATTGGAACAATTACCATAGCAAGAATTTTCACTATCAAATAGTATATGGTTGTAAACCTGACACCAATCCATAAAATCAGTTGGTTCAGGCACAGCCCGCCAACGCTCAGCAGCACAAATATGATAAATTCCTTAACTTTACTTTGGTTTTTGCTTTTAAACACGAACGCCATGCTTAAAATATAATTCACCGTAACGGAAACACAAAAGGAAATTGCCGACGCATACAGCACATCAACATAAAGCAGTTCTTTTAAAGCAACAAGAACTCCCATGTCCACGGCAGCGGCAATAACTCCCACCACACCAAACTTTATTAACTGCAACATTTCTCCGTTTTACTCCTTTGCGAAAACCCAAAGAGTTTCGTCCGCATCCACATTGTTGTCAGATAAATTATATATACTGAGCTTGGTCATTTCTCCATTTATTTTCTGATATGTAACTGAAGGTGTGTTACCCTCCGCTATCTGACTTTTAATCACATCGTAATTTAAGAAGCTTGTGATAGCTCTATGGAAATCGGGATGCACAACATCATCAATATATTTTGTGAGCAGTTTTGAAAAATGTTCTTCATTTTCCTTGTAGCCAAGATAAGCAGGCATGAGAATACGATGTGCACTGTCCATTTTCAACGACACTTTGTAAATGCCGTTATAATGGTCTTTCAACACAGACATCACAGTATCAATTTCTTTGATTCCTGTTTTTATATAATCATAATTTTTGTCTTTATCTTCAGACACGCTATTTTGTTCTTTATTCTGATAATACTGCGCTTTTGCCTCATACATTCTGACCTCAGCTTCGCGAACCATTTCTTCACAGTTGGTGTTCTGTGTTCTGAAAGACAAGCCAATCGCAACATTGTATCCCTTCGGTTTTAACTGTTCAACAAACAGTTCTGTTTTTTGTTTCACATTTTCCTGAGATGTGTTCTTTAAAAATACTAAAAATTCATCGCCGCCCATACGGTAAACACTGTGTCCGAAAAATACTTCTTTCAGTGTGTTTGCAATATAGATAAGCATTTCATCGCCTGCAGCATGTCCATATTTATTGTTTCTGATATGAAGTTCGTTAACGTCAATATAAACGCATGAAAAATCATTCGGTTTTTCTTTATCAAACTCTAAAATGTCCGTTTTATAAGCCACACGATTCAAAGCACCTGTAAGAGAGTCGGTGGTTGCAGCCAGAGTTGTTTGATTGAGATGTTTTTTGTTATATATCGCAATTGAAAAACAAATTGCAACGTCTTCAATAAGTTTTCTTGCAAAAGAGCCTTTTCCTGCATTAATTGCTCCCAGAATTCCGACATGGTTTTTCTTATCCGTGATGATTGCAAAGGAAACATTCTTTATACCATGTTCCGTCAAAAACTGATAAAGCTTAGGGTTTGTTTTCACAAGATGATTATTGGGGATAATTTTCATAAATCCCATTGAACCGGTGGTATTATGAATATTTGCCGCATATTTGAAAACTTCTTTATGAAAATATTTTCTTTCCTCTCCTGTTAAAAGCTTTTCCTTTAAAGTCGGAGCAATATAGTAATAATCCTCACCGTCCGTGTCCACAAAGAATGCAGACCTCGCGTTGGAAAACTCTTTTATGTGCTTCATTGCTTCTGTTATATTTGAATACTGTTCATTCACTTCCAGCAGAAGCTTTCTAATGGTAGCAGATTCTGCATTCAATCTGCTTCTTTCTTTCTCACTTTTCATTATCAGCTGCAGATAAATTGCAATAAGCAGAATCACCAGTGCAAAATAAATAAGCAGATTTCTGGAAATTTTATGTGTTTCCGCAAATACCTGAGATTCATATCTGCCAAGCATAATTCCCCAATCAAAATCTTCAATGGTGGAATAATGAATATATAAATCCTCGCCTGTATATATTGATTTAAACGAAATATATCCGTTTTCGGTGTTTATCAAATCTTCATAGGCATAGCCTTCTTTATATTCACGACTTTTAAACTGCGACAGTTCGCCCGGGTTTTTATCAATGGTGTCTATAACAAATTTACCTGACTCTTTATCATAAACAAAAAGCTGAGCATCCAGTTCCTTAGCCATCCTTGTATACTTTTCGCCAATTGTATCAAGCGGAATTACGCCATATAAAATTCCAACAGTTTCCCTGCCTATGCAAATGGGAACAGCACTTCTTATAATTTCCTTTCCTTCCCTTGTGAGGTCGGGAATTCTGCCACTTATGTATGCTCCGCGAGCTGCTTCTTCCTCAAACGAAATCTTTCCGTTTAAATCAACCGTTCCCCTTTTTGTAACGAAAACATTGTCAGGGTTTAAAATACCGACGTTGGAAAACAGCCCGATTGGTTTAAAAGATTCAAACAACAGGTCATAACTTTCGCCGTCAGCTTTAAGCTTTGCCGCAAAGTTTGCCATGGTAACAAGATTCTCTCTGTCTGATTTTATCTGCAGAACAAGGTCATCTTTAATCTGTTTTGTCTGAATATGCAGCATTTCATACGCTTCCTGTTCAGCTTCGAAATAAAAAGAAGCAACCATCGACAAAAATACTACACATATTAAAATTGCAGTGGCAATTGTATAGAAAATATTATTTTGTTTTTGTTTTTTTCTTTCATAAGTTATTGCCATTATACCCACATCTTCTTTCATAAAGTTTTTCAACAACGCTTTTTCGGCGGTGCTATAAAAACACACACCACTGGCATTATAGCATATAATCTGTATAATTATATCATATATTTTTAGAAAAATCAATATAATATCCATTTTTAATTGTAAAAAAAATGATGACTTCCATCGGAAATCACCATCTTTCTGATATTTATTTTTTATTCTTCAAACAGTTTTTTGCACATGTGTCATTATAGGGACAGCCAATACACTTTTTTCCGCTTTTCTTAGACTTTATAATATAACCTATCGCCAGTCCCAATATAATTACAATCGCAATAACAGCCACTATATTTTTCATATTTTTCTCCCTTTTGAGACTTTAAGTTTGCCCGCAAGTTCCTTGTCCGATTTTTTTATCAGCACAAAAACCACTCCAACCATAACTGCGATTGCCGCAAGCCCAGACACCGCAGCCCCCGTATCAAGCAAAGTAGGGTTTGTAACAAGTGTGCCTATGGTATGAACAAGATATGCCACCGTATACCCCGTTCCAATCTGCAGCGATATACCGCCAAGCATCCATTTTTTATCACCTATTTCAGAATTCATTGCCCCAATTGCCGCAAAACACGGAGGCGTGAAAAGGTTAAACATAAGACATGCAAGTGCCGAAACAGAAGTGATTCCAAAAGCGTCTGTAACCGCCTGAACATCAGCAAAGTTGGAAATTGCATAAACCGAAGCAAGCGTTCCCACCACATTTTCTTTTGCTATAAAGCCGCTGACTGCTGCCGCCGCCATCTGCCATGTGCCAAATCCAAGCGGAATCAGTAAAACTGAAATGGGGCGTGCTATTGATGCAAGAATGGATGCATCTGCATTCGCAGCAGGCATCAGATTCCATCCATATCCCTGCATTATTGTAATCGCCGCGTTGCACACCAGGACAACAGTACCAGCCTTCACTATATACGCCCAACCTCTGCCGCACATGGATTTCACAGCTCTCCACAGGTTTGGAATTTTATATTCCGGCAGTTCAATTATAAAATAAGATTTTTTTCTTTTAACTCCCGCAACTCGGTTAACAAGCAACGCTCCGACGAAAATAATGAAAATCGCAGCAAAATACATCAATGTGCCAACCCATTCATTTCCACCAAAAAATGCGCCTGCAAAAAGTCCGATAACCGGAAGCTTTGCTCCGCAAGGCATAAACGGCGCCAACATAGCCGTAGCACGGCGTTCACGCTCGTTTTTGATGGTGCGGCACGCCATAACACCGGGAACGGCACATCCCGTACCCATAACAAACGGAATCACCGATTTGCCCGACAAACCCACTTTTTTAAATATGGGGTCAAGCACAACGGTTGCACGCGCCATATATCCGCAATCTTCCAGCAACGCAATAAGAAAATACATCACCATTACAAGCGGCAAAAACCCTAAAACCGCACTGACTCCGCCAATTATACCATCAACCACAACAGTCTGAAGCACCGGAGCTGTCCCTTCCATCCAAATGGCAACAGCTTCGCCAAAACGGTCAATCACAGGGCACAAAACGGTTTCGCCCAGCCACGGACCAATCCACGCCTGACTGACCCAGAACACGAACCACATCACAAGAGCAAAGATGGGCAATCCCACCCATTTGTTTGTAATGATGGCATCAAATTTGTCCTGAGCATTTTTTTCGTTGGTTTTTATTTTTCGGATTTCAACTTCCTTTACAATTTTGTTTACAAATTCAAAACGGCGTCTGTCCGCCTCTGTTGCCGCCTGTTTGCTTGTAAGGTCGCCTTGCTCTGCAACATAGGGCGCTTTTTGTTCTTTTCCTTTAATTTCCACCGCTTTTGCAACAACACCTGCCACGCCGTCTGCAGAAGTGGAAACTGTATGTACAACAGGACATCCCAACATTGCCGAAAGTACATCGGCATCAATTTTCGTTTTCTTTTTGTTGTTTATATCCGTCTTGTTAAGCGCCACCACCACGGGAATCCCCAGCTCCAGAAGCTGTGTGGTGAAGAAAAGACTCCTGCTTAAATTGGTGGCGTCCACAATATTAATAATTGCATCAAGATTCTCTTTTTTCACATAATCTCTTGTAATAGTTTCTTCAGAAGTAAACGGTGACATGGAATATGCGCCCGGCAGGTCCACAGCTACAATTTCGCCTTCACGATAAAAACTCTTTTTAACCGTTCCTTCTTTTTTATCAACAGTAACTCCCGCCCAGTTCCCCACTTTTTCATTGCTACCCGTAAGTGCATTGAACATAGTGGTTTTACCACTGTTCGGATTACCAGCTAATGCAATTCTCATAAACACACCTCCTTGCAGTTAGACTAAACTAACACATTGTCAGAAAATAACCGGCAGAGCTTGGCTAAATAATAATCGCCTCTGCCAGTTGGTTATCTATATGATATCTTCCATCCTTTATGGAAACCACGCAGCCTCCCTTTAGTCTGGAAATTACAGTGATTGGTTCGCCTGTGTAGCAACCCAGGGAAAATAAAAATGCATCTGTTTCCTCATCGCCTGTTTCAAGCCTGCTCACAATATATTCTTTACCTTCCTGTGCTTCACGTAAGTTCATAAACCTTCATACCTTTCTTCGATTAGTCAAAACTAACTCACCGCCAACAAAAATCAGTTAGCCAAAACTAACCTTCGCATATTTTATCACGTTTCTCCCCATTTGTCAATAGTTTCCTTCAAATTTTTAAGGAGCCGCCGGGTGAACTGCACCATTTTGTGCAGTTCACGGGGTGACTCCTTAATTTCATCATTTTCGTTATGATTAATAATTTTCTTTTCTAACTTCAAAGTATGCCTGAGGATGAGCACAAACAGGGCAAACTTCGGGAGCTTTTTTGCCCATTACAAGGTGTCCGCAGTTGCGACATTCCCAAATGGTCTGTTCGCTCTTTGCGAAAACTTCCTGAGCTTCCACGTTTTTAAGAAGTTTGCGGTAACGTTCTTCGTGAGTTTTTTCAATAGCCGCAACCATTCTGAACTGAGCAGCAAGAGCTTTGAAGCCTTCTTCTTCAGCATCTTTTGCAAAACGATCGTACATATCGGTCCATTCATAGTTTTCGCCATCTGCCGCATGAAGAAGATTCTGTGCTGTATCACCCAGTTCCCCGAGAGCTTTAAACCACAGTTTTGCGTGTTCTTTCTCATTGTTTGCAGTTTCTTCAAAAATTGCGGAAATCTGCTGATATCCTTCTTTTTTTGCAACGGAAGCAAAATATGTATATTTATTTCTTGCCTGACTTTCGCCCGCAAATGCTTCCATCAGATTTTTTTCGGTTTTTGAGCCTTTAAGTTCCATATTAAATTCCTCCTTGAATAATAAATTTATAATAACATTATACCACTTCTTTTTTGTTTTTCAAGATATTTTTTTCATTTCTCGGTCCACACCCGTATTTTTTCACATATGCTCTGTAAAAGGACGAATAATTACTGAAGCCTGCCGTTTCAGATGCCTGAACTGCGCTGTCTCCGTTTTTCATCAAATCAGTCGCATATGTTAGTCTTTTGTCGGTTATATATTTATGCACCGTAAGTCCAGTCGCACGGTTGAAGATCCTGCACAAATGATATTTTGATATGAAAAATCTTTTTTCAAGCTCATCAAGCGTTATTTCGTTTGTAAATCCCGTATTAATATATTTTATAATTTCTTTCAGCCTCGAATCGGTCTCGTCCGCCTGTGAATATGAACTTATATTGTTTATAATATATAGTACCTCCACCAGCATAGCACGAACCACAGCGCTGTCCTTATCACGAAAGTTATCAGAATATTTTTTCAGCCGCATTATCGCATCAAAAAGACCGCTTGACCTGACGGTTTTTGCATCAATTTTGTGCCCCGCATTTCCGGCAGGATTTATAAATTCTTTTTCATATTCCTCACACCCGTTTTCCGAAAAAAAACCAGGCTTTACATTTATGACTATTCTTCTGTAATTTTTCCTGGACGAATTATGATAAATCCTGTGCATCAGATTCTTGCGGATAATAATAATATCTCCCGGTTCAAGCGTGTATGTATTTTCTTCAACGATATACTTAGAATCCCCTTCAAGAAAGAGAAAAATCTCATAATCATCATGAATGTGAAGATGAAAATGTTCGTTTGACGGATGATAAATTTTGTCATCTCCCGTCCAGAAATTATATTTCATATTATCCACCTCAGTTTGATGATATCACAAAAAGGCAATTTTTGCAATATTTTAGGCAATATTTTATATAGAATTTCTCAAAAATTTGTGCTATTATGTATTCAAACAATTAAATAAAGGAAGGTATTGGATATGGCATATCATAAAATAAGCGGTTTTTCTGACGAAATCGCACCCGAAATAAACGCTCAGTTTGAAGGGCTCAACCGTCTGGGTATCAAATATTTTGAGCCTCGTTTTATTGACGGCAAAAACATTTCAAAATTCAGTGAAGAAGAGCTGAAAGCTCTCAAAGCGAAAATGGACAGTTACGGCATAAAGGCTTCTTCCATTGGTTCGCCTATAGGCAAGATAAATTTAACCGACGATTTTGACGAACATTTTGAAGTTTTCAAAAACGTGGTTCGTGCAGCTGAAATTTTAGAATCAAAATACATCCGAATTTTCAGCTTTTATAACGAAGGCGGCGTTTGGGACGATTCTTCAAGAGCAATTGTTCTTGCTGAGTTAAGAAAATATATTGCTTATGCAAAAGAACATAATGTTGTTCTTCTTCACGAAAACGAAAGAGATATTTACGGCGATAACGCCGAAAGATGCCTCGACCTTATGAAAGAGCTTTACTGCGACAATTTCAAAGGCGTTTTCGACCCGGCAAACTTTGTGCTGAGCGGCGTTGATACAAAAGCGGCGTTTGATATGCTTCAGCCATACATTGAATATATGCACATAAAAGATGCTTCCTCAGACGGCAAAGTCCTGCCTTCGGGTATGGGCGAAGGCAATCTGGAATACATCCTGAAAAATCTGTTTGACGGCGGTTTTGACGGATATTTAAGCCTTGAACCTCATCTTGGCAACTTTGTAGGACTTGCAAATCTTGAAACAGGCGATATTATGAAAGGTCTGCCCGAAGGCGGCGAAGGCACTTTCACACTTGCATACAATTCACTTAACAATATTTTGGGAGGAATTATCAATGAGTAATGTAAAACTTGGCGTAATCGGTTATGGTAACATGGGTTCAGGGCACATCAGAAATGTGCGCGCCGGCAAAGTTCCCGGTATGGAAATTGCCGCAATCTGCGACATTTCCGAAGAAAAACGTGCAAAAGCGAAAAATGATTATCCCGACATCCCCGTATTTGCTACTGCTGAGGAAATGTACAAAAGCGGTGTCTGCGATTCTGTTATAATTGCCACATATCACTATTCTCACCCCGAGCTTGCTATGAAAGCATTTGAATATGGTCTTAACGTTATCACAGAAAAACCTGCGGGTGTTTATACAAAACAGGTTAAAGAAATGAACGAGGCGGCTGAAAAAACAGACAAAAAATTTGCAATTATGTATAATCAGCGTACCAACCCCGTTTATCAGAAAGTTCGCCAGATGATTCAGCGCGGTGACCTTGGTCATATCAAAAGAATCACTTGGATTATCACTCTCTGGTACAGACCTCAGGCATATCACGACAGCAGCAGCTGGCGTTCAACCTGGAAGGACGAGGGCGGCGGTACTCTTATCAACCAGAATCCTCATCAGCTTGACCTGTGGCAGTGGATGTTCGGTATGCCCGACAAAATTTATGCCACAATGGGGTTTGGTAAATATTACAACATCGAGGTTGAAGACGAAGTTGTTGCCCTGATGGAATATAATAACGGTACAATCGGTCAGTATATCACAACAACTGCGGAAATGCCCGGCACAAACCGACTTGAAGTTGCAGGCGATATGGGTAACCTTATTGTTGAAAACAATAAAATCACTTTCAAACGCAACATTATGTCGGAACGTGAATTCAACAAAATCAACAAATCAGCTTTTGGCGGTCTTGAATGGTGGCCCTGCGAAGTTCCCACTCCCGCCCACGAAGGCGAACAGCACGTTGGTATTCTGAAAAACTTTGTGAATGCCGTTCAGAACGGTGCTGAGCTTATCGCAGGAGGCGAAGAAGGTATTAACGGACTTACAATTTCCAACGCTATGCACCTCAGTGCCTGGACAGGCGAATGGGTTGATGTAACGAACTTCCCCGACGATAAATTCTATGACCTGCTTCAGGAACAGATTAAAAATTCCACATTCAAAAAAGAAGAAAACAAATCTGTTGTAACTAATTTCAACGATTCTTTTGCAAAATGAAAAATGTATGTATAGTCGGCTTTGGTGCGATAGGTCCTGTTCACGCCAGGGCTCTTGAAAATGTTGAAAACGCTGCTTTTTATGCGGTTTGCGAGCCAAACCCCGAAAGAGCAGCAAAGGCAGGCGTTAAAATCTATGATGATTTTGACAAAATGCTTCAGGACGAAAATATTCACAGCGTGCACATCTGCACCCCTCATCATCTGCATTTTGAGATGATTAAAAAAGCTCTTGCGGCAGTGAAAGAGGTTGTTTGTGAAAAACCCGTCACTATGACGGAATCGGAATTTTCTCAGCTTCTTGCCCTTGAAAATTCCGAAAAAGTCTGTGTAGTTTTGCAGAACAGACTGAACCCCTGCGTGGAGAAATTGAGAGAACTTTCGGGCAGTCTTGGCAGAATCATCACCGTCAAAGGGCTTCTCACCTGGCTCCGCTCGGCAGAATATTATAAAAAGGACGAGTGGCGCGGAAAATGGGCAACCGAAGGCGGCGGAGTGCTGATAAATCAGGCGGTTCACACTCTTGACCTTATGGGATATGTCTGTGGCGATATAAAATCCGTAAAAGCGCAGATGTCCAATTTCTCACTCGACGAAATTGAGGTGGAAGACACCTTTTCCGCAAGGCTTTTATTTGACGGATTCCCCGGCATATTCTTTGCCACAAACGCTTACGGTTCAAGTTCCGCACCTCAGCTTGAGGTGGTTTTTGAAAAAGGGCTTGCACGTTACATTGATTCAAAGCTTTATATTAACGACGAGCTTGTGGCGGAAGATTCCAAACCCACAATCGGCAAAACCGTCTGGGGAACAGGTCACGCTCTGCTCTTGAAAAATTATTATGACTGTGGCGAGTTTTTCTCTCCCCACGATATCAAAAACACCATGCGCACCATGTTTTCGCTTTACGAAAGTGCAAAAAACGGCGGTGCAGAAATTGACATTAAGGAGTAAACCAATATGAAAATGACCTTCAGATGGTATGGTCACGATGACCCTGTCACTCTTGAAAAAATTCGTCAGATTCCTTGTATGAAAGGGATTGTTTCGGCGATTTACGACATTCCTGTCGGACAGGCGTGGCCTCTTGAAAGAATTATGCAGCTGAAAAAAGACGTTGAAGCTGCAGGTCTTGAGCTTTCCGTTATTGAAAGTGTTCCCGTTCACGAAGATATAAAACTCGGTCGTGGCAACTATAAAAACTACATAGAAAATTACAAAGAAACAATCCGCAACCTCGGAAAAGCTGGCATAGATTGCATTTGCTACAACTTTATGCCTGTTTTCGATTGGACACGTTCCCGTCTTGACCAGCCTCTTGCGGACGGTTCAAACGCCCTTGTTTACTACAAGGAAGACGTTGACAAAATGGACCCCACAAAAATGACCCTTCCCGGTTGGGATGCGAGCTATTCTCCCGATGAAATAAGCGGTCTTGTTGCTCAGTACAAAGAAATCGGCGAAGAAGGTCTGTGGAAAAATCTTGAATATTTTATAAAAGAAATTATTCCCGTTGCGGCTGAAAGCGGCGTTAATATGGCTATACATCCGGACGATCCGCCGTGGAGCATTTTCGGTATTCCGCGAATCATCACCACAGAGGAAAATATTGACCGTTTCCTTTCAATTGTTGATGATTCTCATCACGGACTCACTCTTTGCAGCGGCAGTCTCGGTTGTGCAAAATTCAATGATTACACAGCTATGGTAAAAAAATACGGAGCTATGGGCAGAATTCATTTTGCTCACGTCCGCAATATCAAAATCCTTGAAGACGGCTCTTTTGAAGAAAGCGGTCACCTGTCAGAATGTGGTTCGCTTGACGTGTTCGAAATTTTAAAAGCTTACCACGACACCGGTTTTAAAGGATATCTCCGTCCCGACCACGGCAGAATGATTTGGGGCGAAACAGGCAAACCCGGTTACGGACTTTACGACAGAGCGCTTGGTGCAATGTATATGGCAGGCATCTGGGAAGCTCTTGAAAAAGGAGAATAAAAATGAAAAATTTACCGTCACCTGTCGGTATGACCCATGACGAAATCATAGATTTGCTCTCAAAAGAGGAATATGGCTATCTGCCCGATGCTCCCGACAGTATGTCGGTTGAGGTGGCTCAAAAGGATGAAACTTTCTTCCCCGGTGAAACGGTGCTATACAAGCTGAAATTCACCGTGAGCATTGGCGGCTCGGAATTTTCATTTCCGGTAAACTACAATCTTCCATTGTCGGATAAACCTGTTCCCTGCTTTGTTTTTATAAATTTCAGAGACCAGGTACCCGATAAATATCTTCCTTCCGAAGAAATTGCAGACCATGGATATGCTGTTATGTCTTTTTGCTACACCGATGTAACTTCGGACGATGGCGATTTCACAAACGGACTTGCAGGTCTTTTCTTCCGCGACGGAACCCGCAGCGACACAGACTGCGGAAAAATCGGTCTGTGGGCTTGGGCCGCAATGCGGGTTATGGACCACGCACTCACCCTTCCTGAACTTGACCACGGCAGAATCTCTGTTGTCGGCCATTCCCGACTTGGCAAAACCGCTCTTTGGGCAGGTGCGCTCGACCACAGATTTCACTGTGCATTTTCCAACGATTCGGGTTGCGGTGGTGCAGCCATCGCAAGAGAAAATACAGGTGAAACTATTTCGGTTATATGCAGAAATTTCCCTTACTGGTTCTGCAAAAATTACTCAAAATATGCATCTAACGAAGCCTCTATGCCTTTCGACCAGCATTTTCTGGTTGCGGCAAATGCACCTCACAGAGTATATGTTGCAAGTGCATCTGAGGATGCGTGGGCTTGTCCGCAAAACGAATATCAAAGCTGTATAGAAGCAAACGGGTATTACGAAAACCTTGGGATTACAGGTTTCGTGACCGACAAAGCTGTCCCCGAAATCGGCGACAGGTTTCACGACGGTTATATCGGCTACCATTTGAGAAAAGGTCATCACCGTCTTTCCCGCCACGACTGGCAGGGATACATCGCATTTCTGGATAAATGTAAAGGAGAATAAACAATGAGATTACCTTTTGAAATAGACCTTTCTGGCAAAGTTGTTGTTGTGACAGGCGCAGGCGGCGTGCTTTGCTCCATGTTCGCACAGGCACTTTCTAAAACAGGTGCAAAAATTGCTCTGCTCGATTTAAATGAAGAAGCGGCAAAAGGATTTGCCGACGAAATTGTAGCAGGCGGCGGAATTGCCAAGGCTTACGGCTGTAACGTACTTGACAAGCAGAGCCTCGAATCGGCTCACGAAAAAGTTCTTGCCGATCTGGGAAGCTGCGACATTTTAATCAACGGTGCAGGTGGCAACAACCCCCGCGCAACCACAGACAATGAATATTTTTCACCCGAGGATATGGGAAATATCAAAACATTTTTCGACCTCGACCAGTCGGGCGTGGAATTTGTGTTTAACTTAAACTTTATCGGAACACTTCTGCCCACTCAGGTTTTTGCAAAGGATATGCTTGAAAAAGATGATGCCAGCATCATTAATATTTCAAGTATGAACGCCTTCACCCCCCTGACAAAAATCCCTGCGTACAGCGGTGCAAAAGCTGCAATTTCCAACTTCACTCAGTGGTTGGCTGTTCATTTTTCAAGAACAAACATCCGTTGCAATGCCATTGCTCCCGGATTTTTCGTTACAAAACAGAACGAGAAACTTCTCTTTAACGAGGATGGTACTCCCACTGCCAGAACGGGCAAAATTTTAGGCAGTACGCCTATGAACCGTTTCGGCAAAGCAGAAGAATTAATCGGTACACTTCTCTATCTTGTATCCAAAGATGCATCAGGATTTGTAAACGGCGTTGTAATCCCCGTAGATGGTGGATTCTCCGCATACAGCGGCGTATAAAAAGCACAAGCAGGATTTTAAAAATCCTGCTTTTTTCATTGCATTCTGCAAACAAATGTGGTAAAATTATTGTAAATTCAGATTGAGGAGACAAATTTATGATTCAGACTGTAACCGGCAAAATTGAAAATAAGTCTTTGGGCAAAGCTCTTATACACGAGCATATCAGCTGTGCGTCTAATGACCTTATCAAAGCGTTCGGCAAAACCTGGCTGGACAGAGACAGCCTTGAGGACTATGCCTCCGACACACTTTCTTTGCTGAAAGAAAAATATAATCTGGGGCTGTTTGTTGACGGAACACCCATCGACCTTGGCAGAGACGCCATTCTGCTTAAAAACACTTCTTTAAAATCGGGTATGCCAATTGTTGCATCTACAGGTTTTTATCTGTTCAAAACATTGGGAGTTCTCGGAACTGAAGAAAACGAGCTTGCCGATCTTTTAATTTACGAATGCACGAAAGGTATGGAAGGCACCGATGTGAAACCGGGCATATTGAAATGCGCTACTGTATACTCCGGTTTAAACACCGAAACCTTAAGGAAACACGCCGCAGTCGGAATCACTCAAAAGGAAACCGGGTTGCCCGTTTATGTTCATTGCGAGCATAACGAAAACGTGGTTTTCGACCAGATTGATATTTTGAAAAAATATGGTGCCAATCCCGAAAAATTAGTAATCGGCCACACGGCACACCGTCCGTCAGCCGATTATCTTGAATCTGTTTTAAAAACCGGTTGCTATATTTCCATCGACCAATGTCATTGTTTCCCGGACAGGTTGACGGAAATTGCCGAATCAGTCCTTTCGCTTTGCAAAAAAGGCTATGGCGACAAAATACTCATATCCGGTGACCTGTGTATTCACAACGATTTTGCCGCAAGAAAAACCAACGGCCTGCATCTTGATAAATTCGAGCAGGCAAAAAGATTCGGATATATGTTTGACAAACTTTACTGCGAATTTCTGGCTGTTGGCGGCAATCCTGCCGACTGGGAGAAAATGACCGAGCAAAATCCGTATCAGGTATTGGACGTATAATCAGAAAAGAGGTAAAATTATGTATTTGATATCACCATTTAAAAAACAGTACAAAGCAAATCTGCACTGTCACAGTGTTATTTCGGACGGCAAAAAAACGCCAGAAGAACTGAAAGAGATGTATAAAGCTCACGGTTATTCCATTCTTTCCATAACCGACCACGAAACACCGAGAAATCATTCTGATTTGAATGATTCGGAATTTATTACAATCACAGGTTACGAGACCTATGTGCGTCCCGACCCGAACTGTATATTTGACAGATACAGCAAAGAAATTCATATTAACCTTTTTGCCAGAGACCCCGAAAACGAGGCTATAATCTGCTACAACCCCAAATACTGTAAATACCATACAGACGAGGAAAAAGAAAAACTCGTAAAAATAGGTTCACAGAGAACAAGAGAATACAATGTGGAATATGTCAACGAGCTGATAAAAACCGCAAAGGATAACGGATATATTGCGGCTTACAACCATCCCTACTGGTCTATGGAATCAGAAGCTGACATTCTCGCTTACGAAGGATTTTTCAGCATGGAAATATATAACACTTCCAGTAATGTGCTAAATGGCATTGAATATAACGCCGCTTTGTACGAAAAAATGCTTTTAAACGGCAACCGAATTTTCTGCCACAGTGCAGACGACAATCACAACGGTGCTCCCGAAGGAACCCCAAGCTTTGACTCTTTCGGCGGTTTTGCAATGATTATGCCCGACGAGTTCAGCTATAATTCCATTTTCACCGCAATGGAATCGGGCGAAATGTATTCTTCATCAGGACCTTTATTCAATGAGGTTTCCATGGAGGGAAACAAAATTCATATAGAATGTTCGGATGTCACAAAGATTTATGTTTTCACCGGAAGCAAAGCTCCCAAAAGACTGTACGCACCAATCGGCGAAACCATAAATTCAGCCGATTTCGAAATTGACGAGCGTGCAAAATTTGTCCGCGTATCCATTGTTGACAAAGACGGAAAACACGCCGACACACGCGGATTTTTCAGAGATGAACTTGAATTTTAAGGAGAAATAGTATGAGCAAAACAACTATTGATTTTTCAAAAACAACCGGTGTTATCAAACCAATGCACGCCGTTAATAACGGCCCTGTGAGAAGTGTTTGGGGCAATGATAACTTTGATGCCTTCAAAGCAGCCTGCATCCCCTACGCCAGAAACCACGATGC
>JAFYVD010000018.1 GCA_017558425.1 Clostridia bacterium
GGTGGTATCGTGATGATAATTATAGGTGCACTTTGCGGTGGCGAAGTGGTGGTTTCGGGCGGCAAAGCTATTGCGGTGCTGACATATTTGTCCTGCCTGTCGGCTGTGGCATATTCGGTGTGGGGAGTGCTTCTCAAACACAATCCGGTATCAAAAGTGAGCATTTTCAGTTTCACCATTCCGGTGTTTGGGGTGCTTCTGTCAAGTCTGCTTCTTGCCGAACAGAGCAATGTTTCGCTGATAAATCTCATAATTACGCTGATTCTGGTTTCGTCCGGAATTATTATGCTGAATTACAAAAAAGAATAAAAAAGCTGTGCAAACCGAAAGGTTGCACAGCTTTTTTTATTCTACTACTATAATTTCAATATTGTTTTCCGATAATGCAAATTTCATCTCGTCACTTAAAGGAAATTTGCTGTCTGTGACGAGTGTGTGAATTTCTTCGAGTTTTGCGAAACGGAAAATGGAGCGTTTGCCGAGTTTTCGGCTTTCAGCAACCACAACCACGTGGTTGGAACATTTTACCATTTCAGCCGAAACACAGCCTTCGTCGGTTCCTGTACTCATAAGTCCGTCGGGCGAAAGTGCTGCCACTCCGACAAAGGAGATGTCGGCAAAATAGTTGCGCACCTGACGGCAGGTGTCGGCACCGAAAGTGAGGTGTTCGGTTGGGTGAAGGTCGCCGCCGAACAGAACTGTTTTGCCGTCAAAAGAATCGGATTCCTTCAGGTCGCTCAAAATGTTTCCGACGGGCAGGGAATTGGTGAGTGCTGTAAGGTTGTGGACGCCTGTAATGTTTGCCGCAACTGCCTCAACAGTGCTGCCTGTGGAAAAAGCAACAACCTGACCGCTTTTGATAAGCTTTGCGGCAGCTTTGCCGATTTTGTTTTTTATGGCACTGTTAGAACTTTTTCGCTGGCTGTAGGAAGCCTCGGAAAGGGTTGCCTTGACAGGGATTGCACCGCCGTGAACTTTTTCGAGAATATTCTGCTCGCACATAGAATTGATGTCTCGACGGATGGTTTCAATGGAAACATCAAGTTCTTTTGCCACGCGGCTTATTATAACTTCACCATCGCGCAAGGCGATTTTTTCTATAAGTTTTTGTCTTGCATTAGTAAGCATAGAGTCACCTTTTTTCTTTTGATATTACAATTATATCATTATTACTGCAAAAAAGTCAACAAAATCACAAAATAATGTTGACTTTTTTGCAGTTTTGTTGTATAATGATGAAAAATAAAATGGGAGGGAATTAATTTGAAAACCGATGTTTTGGTGATTGGTGCCGGTGCAGTCGGTACGGCTATTACCAGAGAATTGACGAAATATAACGTAGATGTAATTTGCGTGGACAAGAGAGAAGATGTGGGAGGAGATGCATCAAAGAGCAACTCTGCCATTATTCACACAGGATATGATGCTTCGCCCGGCTCGCTGGAATCACAGCTTGTTGTGGCGGCTAACCCGAGATATGAAAAACTTTGTGAGGATCTGGACATTCCTTTTTCAAAGGTGGGCGCAATTTTGCCGGCTATCACAGACGAACAGCTTGCACAGCTTCCTGCCATTAAAGAAAAAGCGATGAAGAACAAGGTTTATGATGTTGAATACCGTTCGGGAAAACAGCTTTTGGAGATGGAACCCAATCTTAACCCCGAAGTTAAAGGCGGTCTTTATATTCCTCGTGAAAGCATTATTGACCCGTTCCTTTTCGTGGTGGCAATGGCTGAAAATGCAATTGCAAACGGTGCAAAATTTTTGCTTTCCACAGAAGTCACCGGCATTAAAATGGACGGAGACAAAGTGGTGGGTGCGGAAACTACCGGCGGATTTATTGAGGCAAAATATATCATCAATGCGGCGGGTCTTTTCTGTGACGAAATTGCGGCGATGGTTGGTAAAAATGATTATTATGTAAACCCGAGAAAAGGTCAGTTCTACATACTTGACAAAAATACTTCCTGCAAGGTTAATCATATCGTTCTGCCCATTCCCACAAAGCTTACAAAGGGCAAACTGATGTGTCCCACAATTCACGGAAATATGCTTGTTGGTCCGACGGCTGAGGATTTGACAGATAAATACGATAAATCCACAACTGCGGAAGGTCTGGAAAGTATCCGCGAGGATGTAACAAAACTTATCCCCGGCGTGCAGCTGAAGGACACTATCACTCAGTACAGCGGACTCAGACCCAACCGTAATCCCGAAGGCCTCCACATTGATACATACGAAGATGTTAAAAATTATGTTAACCTTTCGGGTGTGCGTTCTACAGGACTTACAAACTCGGTGTCGGTGGGGAGCTATGTAGTTCAGCTTCTTAAAGATATGGGATTTGAAATGACTTGGAAAGAAGATTTTATTTCAAAGAGAAAGGGCATTTCCCGTTTCCACGAGCTTAGCCGCGAGGAGCAGGATAAACTGATTAAAGAAAATCCGCTTTACGGCAAAATTGTGTGCAGATGCGAAACAATTACCGAAGGTGAAATTGTGGATGCAATTCATTCGCCAATACCTGCAAGAAGTGTGGATGCAATAAAACGTCGTTTGCGTGCAGGCATGGGCCGTTGTCAGGGTGGATTCTGCGGACCTAAGGTACTGGAAATTCTTGCACGTGAGCTGGGATGCTCTACAGCTGATATTTGTAAAAACAACAAAAAATCGTATATGATTTGCGGTAAAGTGAAATAAGGAGGTAACGGAATATGTACGAAATTAAATGTGATGTTGCCATTGTGGGCGGAGGTCCGGCAGGGCTTGCCGCTGCCGTTGCCGCAAAAAAAGAGGGTGCCGAAAAGGTACTGATAATTGAACGTGATGAAACTCTGGGCGGTATTTTGCAGCAATGTATCCATCCCGGATTTGGGTTGAAACTTTTTAAAGAAGAGTTGACGGGTCCTGAATATTTCGGCAGATTTGTCGATGAGGCAAAAGAACTTGGGGTTGAAACTCTGATGAACAGTATGGTGCTTGAGGTGGGCGAAAATTCGGTTACCTGCATCAACAGCGAATATGGAGTTACAACCGTAACTGCGGCAAGTATTGTTCTTGCAATGGGCTGCAGAGAGCGTACCCGTGCGAACATTATGATTCCCGGAACACGTCCTGCCGGTATTTATACTGCGGGTGCGGCACAGAGACTGATGAACCGCCAGAATGAAATGGTGGGCAAAAAAATTGTAATTCTCGGTTCGGGCGATATCGGTATGATTATGGCTCGCCGAATGACTCTGGAAGGAGCAAAAGTTGAGGCGGTTGTGGAACTGAATGACTATCTTGCGGGGCTCACCCGTAACAAGGTTCAGTGCCTTGACGACTTTGAAATTCCGCTTATGCTTTCACATACCATTGTTGATATTAAAGGTAACGACAGAGTTGAAGGGGTTGTAGTTGCCGAGGTTGACCCGGCTACAAAGAAACCTGTTGCAGGAAGTGAAAAACTTTACGAATGTGACACTCTGCTTCTGTCTGTCGGACTCATTCCCGAAAATGAGCTTACAAGAAAAGCGGAGATTGAAATAAGTCCCATTACAAACGGACCGGTTGTGAACCAGTTTATGCAGACTTCGGTTTCGTCGGTATTTGCCTGCGGCAATGTTGTGCACGTAAATGACCTGGTTGACAATGTATCTGCAGAAAGTGCAATTGCGGGCAAGAGTGCGGCAAAGTTTGCAAAAGGCGAGCTTGGCGGTGGCGATGCAATCACAGTTAAGACTGGCGAAAATGTGAGATATGTTTGTCCGCAGAAAATTGTTCCTGCAGAGGGCAAGGTTGATTTCTATTTCCGCGTGATGGCTCCGGGTAAAAGCTCTGTAATTTCTGCGTGTGATGGTGAAAATGTGCTTTATTCAAGAAAAGCAATTAAGGTTAACCCCGGTGAAATTGAAAAAGTAACCGTTGATGTAAGCGGTATAAAAGAGCTTGTTATTAAGGTGACGGAGGCGTAAAAATGATTGAAAAAGATATAATTTGTACCGTTTGCCCGACGGGATGTATAATAAACGTGAAGGGCGATGAAAAAAGCATTTCTTCAATAGAAGGATTTACTTGTCCGAGAGGCAAAACATATGCGGAAGCGGAATTTCTGGCGCCTGTAAGAACTCTGACATCCACTGTGAAGGTGGAAGGCGGCAGTCTTGTGGCGTGCAGAAGCAAAAATCCTTTGCCGAAAGACAAAGTAATGGACGTGATGAAAGAAATTCACGCACTTAACGTGAAAGCTCCGGTGAAGCGCGGAGATGTACTGATAGCCAATGTGCTGGGTACAGGCGTTGACATTGTGGCAACAGGCGAATTGGAGCTGCAAAAATAGCTCAAAGCGCAAAAAGGCAGAAATGTTAACAGAAAATTTTGGAAGAAAATAAAAAAGGAAAGCATCGTTTTTTAACGATGCTTTCCTTTTTTTACAGTCCCTTTTTGCATAAATGCGGAC
>JAFYVD010000019.1 GCA_017558425.1 Clostridia bacterium
AAATTAAACTTGAGATTACAGTTCCTGCAGAAGATTTTGCTGCTGCAATGAACAAATCATACCAGAAAAATGTAAAGCATATCAATATACAGGGCTTCAGAAAAGGTAAAGCTCCCCGTGGTCTTATTGAAAAAGTTTACGGCGAAGCAATTTTCTATGATGACGCTGCTGATATCATTATGCAGGATACATACGGCGCAGCTCTCGACCAGGAAGGTGTTGAACCTGTTGACCGTCCCGAAGTTGAAATCAAAGAAATCGGCACAGGCAAAGATTTTGTTTATGTTGCAACAGTTACAACAAAGCCCGTTCCCGAACTTGGTAAATATAAAGGTGTAAAAGTTAAAAAAGTTGAATATGCAGTAACAGACGAAGATGTTGATGCAGAAATCAACAACATGAAAGAAAGAGCAGCTCGTTTTGTTGACGTGACAGACGCTCCTGCGGCTGACGGCGATGTAGCTGTTATCGACTTTGAAGGTTTTGTTGACGATGTTGCTTTTGAAGGCGGCAAAGGCGAAAACCACAACTTAACTCTTGGCAGCGGTCAGTTCATCCCCGGTTTTGAAGAACAGATTGTTGGTAAAAATATCGGCGAAGAATTTGACGTAAACGTTACATTCCCCGAAGAATATCATGCAAAAGACCTTGCAGGCAAACCTGCAGTATTCAAAGTGAAACTGAATGGTCTTAAGAAAAAAGAATATCCCGAACTTGATGACGAATTTGCAAAAGATGTAAGCGAATTTGACACATTCGAACAGCTTAAAGAAGAAACCAAAAAACGCCTTGTTGCAAATGCTGAAAACCGTGCACAGCGCGAACAGGAAGATGCAGTTCTTGAAGCAGCTGTAAAAACAATGAAGGTTGAAATCCCCGAAGTTATGGTTGACAACCAGGTTGAACAGTATCTTGAAGATGCTAAATATAAAATCCAGGCTCAGATGCCCGGAATCACTTTCGAACAGTACCTCCAGTTCACAGGCGGCAGCGTTGAAGATTTTAAAGCAAGCGTGAAAGATCAGGCTAAGAAAGATGTTGAAATCAACCTCCTTATCGAAGCTATCGCAAAAGCTGAAGAAATCACAGTAACTGATGAAGAAGCTGAAGAAGAAATCGCTAAGCTTGCAGAACAGTACAAAATGGAAGTAGAAAAAATTAAATCAATTTTAAGCATGGACCAGATTAAATCCAATCTCGTTCCCAGAAAAGTAATTGACCTTCTCATTGCAGAAGCTAAAATTGCCTAACTAATCAACAAACAAGCGCGGGTCTTAAAATTCCGCCGACCTGCCGTCGGTTGAAAAAAGCCTGCGCTTTTTTAATTTTTTGTGTAGAAAGGAAGAATGAAAATGTACGAAAACAACTATGTTCCCATTCCTTATGTAGTTGAACAGACAAGCAGGGGAGAACGTTCTTACGATATTTATTCCAGACTTTTAGTTGACAGAATTGTTTTCCTTAATGGCCAGGTAACTGATGAATCAGCATCTGCTATTATTGCACAGCTTTTGTTCCTTGAAAGCGAAGCTCCTGATAAAGATATCAATTTCTATATCAACAGCCCCGGCGGCAGCGTTACCGCAGGCCTTGCAATTTACGACACAATGAATTACATCAAATGTGATGTTTCCACAATTTGTGTGGGCCTTGCGGCAAGTATGGGTGCATTTCTGCTGTCATCCGGTGCAAAGGGCAAAAGAATTTCCCTTCCCAATAGCGAAATTCTTATCCATCAGCCTCTCGGTGGCACTCAGGGTCAGGCAAGTGATATTGAGATTTACACACAGAATATTCTTAAAATGAAAACAAAACTCAACAGTATCCTTGCTGAAAACACAGGCAAACCGCTGGAAACTCTTATGAAGGATACCGACAGAGATAACTATATGTCCGCAGAGGAAGCTCTCGAGTACGGACTTATAGATAAAATCATTTCAAAAAGATAGAAAGCGAGAATTCTATGACGCATGATACTAAAAATCAGCGCTACTGTGCTTTCTGCGGAAAAACAGAAAGTCAGCTGAGCTGTCCTCTTGTGCAGGGGCCGGAATGTTATATTTGTGCAGACTGCGTGGTTGAATGTCTTAACACCATTCAGGAAAGCAATCAGCAGGAAACAGTACATTCTATGGCTAAAATGCCCAAACCAAAAGAAATTAAAGAAATTCTTGACCAGTATGTAATAGGGCAGGATCAGGCGAAAAAGGTGCTGAGCGTAGCGGTTTACAACCATTACAAACGCCTTGGAAGCAAGGATTTGAGTGGCGACGGTGTGGAGCTGCAGAAGTCGAACATTTTGCTTTTGGGGCCTACAGGTTCTGGAAAAACTCTTCTGGCACAGACCCTTGCCAAAATTCTTGAAGTTCCATTTTCAATTGCCGATGCCACAACATTAACCGAGGCAGGTTATGTGGGTGAGGACGTTGAAAATATTCTTCTACGTCTCATTCAGGCGGCGGATTATGATGTTGATCTTGCAGAACGTGGAATTATTTATATTGACGAAATAGACAAAATTTCAAGAAGAAGTGAAAATCCTTCCATTACAAGGGATGTCAGCGGTGAAGGCGTTCAGCAGGCGCTTTTAAAAATTCTTGAAGGAACAGTTGCTTCTGTGCCTCCGCAGGGCGGCAGAAAACATCCTCATCAGGAGTTTATACAGATTGACACTTCAAATATTTTGTTCATCTGCGGTGGTGCATTTGACGGACTTGAGAAGATAATTCAAAACCGTATCGGAAAGAAAACATTGGGCTTTGAGTCGCAGCTTGCTGACGAAAACGAGCTTGAAACAAGCACAATTTTTTCTAAAGTTATTCCGCAGGACCTTTTGAAATTCGGTTTAATTCCCGAATTTATAGGAAGACTTCCGCAGATAGCTTCGCTCGATTTGCTGGATGAACAGGCGCTTTTCACAATACTCAAAGAGCCAAAAAATGCGCTTGTGAAACAGTATGCAAAAATGTTTTCTTATGATGGAGTTGAACTGGAATTTGAAGATGGTGCACTCCGTGCCGTTGCGAAAGAAGCAATGGAAAAGAAAACGGGTGCACGCGGACTCCGTGCAATTATGGAAGAAATAATGATGGATATAATGTACGAGGTTCCCTCGGACGCTTCCATTGAGAAATGTATTATTACAACCGAAACCGTGACAGAAAGAAAGTCGCCCGTTGTAATAAGAAAAGAAAAAAAGCTTTTTGAAGGAAAAGACGTAGGTTAAAACCAGTGGCTGTAATTTTTAAAATTACAGCCATTTTTTATGGGGATGCACAAAAATAACACGAAATAAATAATTAAGTTGATTTTGAAATGGTAATATGATAAAATATTAGAAAACGAAAAAAAGGATGGTATTCATATGGAATTTACGTTGAAGCAAATTTCTGCTCTTGAGAAAATTAAAAGATGCGACGAGCTGAGTTTTGAAGAGTTCACTACGCAAAAAGCATTGCGCGGAGAAAGATTATCGTGGCAGATTGCGATAAAATCAGAAAATAATATAACTGTAAAATTTTCAGCGGAAGCAGACTTTGACGTGAAACTTTATGTCGTTAAAGAGGTGTTTGCTGACAGACCGGTGACCAAAGATTTTCCGCAGGAAAATTATATTTCCAAAGAACCCTTTTTTGTACCCGATGTGCTGATTCCTCTGGAAAAACAGCAAAACTGTGTATCTGTGGGAAATTATAACAGCGTGGTTTGGGTGAGGGCAGACATACCGGCCGACTTAAAACCCGGGAAGTATGCGGTTAAAATAAATGTGCAGACGTTGGGATGCGAAGACGGTGTTGATACAGTTCTCCTGACCGACATTGATGTTGTGGATGAAAAAATGCCCGAGCAGAGGCTTATTTATACAAGATGGTTTTATGCCGATTGTATAGCAAATGTGCACGGCGTTGAGATTTTTTCCGAAGAACATTGGAAACTTATTGAAAAATATATTTCAGCGGCAACCGATGTGGGCATAAATATGATTTTGCTGCCTGTTCACACTCCGCCGCTTGATACCGAGCAGGGCACTGCACGTCCCTGTGTTCAGCTTGTGGATATTGAGAAAAAAGGTGATAAATACCAATTCTCTTTTGAAAAATTTACGAGGTTTATAAAAATATGTAAAAACTGCGGCGTTAAATATTATGAAGTTGCCCATATGTTCACTCAATGGGGAGCAAAGCATGCCCCCAACATAATGGTGACCGAAAACGGAAAAACGGACTATATGTTTGGCTGGCACACTGATGCAACCTCAGGAGAATATGAAGATTTCCTCAAACAATATATTGCGGCTATCAGAGAGGCTCTGGAAAAAGAGGGCGTTGCGGAAAATGCATATTTTCATATTTCCGACGAACCCACCGAAGAGAATCTCGGGCAGTATGAAAAAGCAAAAAATATAATAAAACCGCTTATCGGGAACAGTAAAACAATGGATGCATTGTCTAATCCGCAGTTCTGCGAAAATGGCTTGGTGGAGTGTCCTGTTGCCATGATCAGCCATATGCATAACTTCCTGGAATATAATTTTGAAAACCAGTGGGCTTATTATTGTTGTTTTCCTCAAAATATTTATCCAAACAGCTTTCTTGCAATGCCGTCGGGCAGGGTAAGGATTTTGGGATTTTTACTGTATAAATATAATGTCAAAGGATTTTTGCATTGGGGATTCAATTTTTACAATTCGGCACTTTCAAGATATCAGATAAATCCCTATCTCACAACTTCTGCCGAAGGTGCATTCCCTTCGGGAGACGGGTTTATTGTTTACCCCGGAGTGGGCGACGTATACAGTTCGGTGAGGGGAGAGACAACCTACAGGGCAATTCAGGATATGGACCTTTGCTTTGCACTTGAAAATATTGTCGGCAGAGAAAAGGTTGTGGAAATGATTGACCGTGCGGCAGGCGGCAATCTGCGGTTTGACGAATATCCCTGCGATACGGAGTTTTTTGAAAAACTTCGTACAGAGATGATTGAAGCGATAGAAAAGGAGAAATAAAATTGGCTGAAGAAATAGCGGTACTTGCCGGGATAGTTTCGGGCAGACTGAATAACGAATTTTCGGACGATGCGACAATGGCAGAACTTGCAGAGCTTGCAAAAACTGCAGGTGCACAGGTGGTTGCAAGTGTGCTTCAACCCAAAGAAGCCCCCGATGTTGCAACTTATCTTGGTAGCGGTAAGCTTGAAGAGCTTAAATTTCTGTGCGAAAATAACGATGCAAATCTTGTAATTTTTGACGATGAACTGACAGGGTCGCAGCAGAAAAATATAGAAGATGCACTTGGGGTCAGAGTAATTGACCGTTCCACGCTTATTCTGGATATTTTCGCATCAAGGGCAATGTCAAAAGAAGGTAAACTTCAGGTTGAGCTTGCTCAGCTGAAATACAGACTCCCCAGACTCACGGGGATGGGGCTGTCACTTTCAAGACTTGGCGGCGGTATCGGTACAAGAGGTCCCGGTGAAACCAAGCTTGAATCGGACAAACGGCATATCAGAACAAGAATTTCCCATCTGCTTGAAGAGCTTAAGGATGTGGAACGCCGCCGTGGCTATGCCCGTGACCGTCGTAAAAAAGACGGCGTGCTGACAGTGTCGCTGGTAGGCTATACCAACGCAGGAAAATCCACTCTTATGAACAGACTCACGGATGCGGGCGTGCTTGTGGAAAACAAGCTTTTTGCAACTCTTGACACCACATCAAGAGCGCTGAAGCTTCCCGACGACAGAGAAGTTCTTCTGATTGATACGGTAGGGTTTATAAGAAAACTGCCCCACCACCTGATTAACGCCTTCAAATCCACGCTGGAAGAAGCGGTTTTTGCGGATGTAATTTTAAACGTTATGGATTTTTCAAATCCGGAATATAGAATTCACCGTGAGGTGTCGGAGGACATTCTGACCTCTCTCGGTTGCAGCGAAATCCCAAAAATCAACGTCTATAACAAATGCGACCTGTCGGAAACCACATACAAGCCTGATGAAGATAATATCTATGTTTCGGCAGTGTCAGGCGAGGGTATGGAGGAACTACTAAAGCTCATCGCAATAAAAATTCCCAACCCGTTTAAAAGAATGAATCTTCTTATCCCGTATGACAAATCGGGGCTTGCTTCATCTGCGAGGGTGGACGGCAAAATTATTTCGGAAGAATATCTTGCCGAAGGAATAAAAATTACGGCTGATATAGACGGGAAAGCGGTGCACAAATATGAACAGTTCGGAATATAAAACCATAAGTAAACGTGGCTATGCCGAATATGAGGACAGAAAATCGCGGTTTATTGCCAATGTTTTTCCTGTGGAAACGGAAGAAAAGGCGCTGGAATATTTAAATGCGGTCAAGAAAAAGTATTCGGATGCAAGGCACAACGTCTATGCCTATGTTGTCCGTGAAAATAATGTTCAAAGATACAGCGACGACGGCGAACCATCGGGAACAGCAGGTATGCCTGTCCTTGATGCCATAAGAAAACGCGGTCTCACCGATATGCTTGTGGTGGTAACCCGTTATTTCGGCGGAACACTGCTCGGTACGGGCGGACTTGTCCACGCCTACGGCAAAAGTGCCTCTGAAGGGATTGATGACGCAGTCCCCGTCACAAGACTTTTGTGCGACGTCTATTCGGTGAAAGCCGATTATGGCATTTCGGGAAAAATAGAATACTCACTTCAGGGAAGTGAGTACATAATAGAAAATATCGCATATACAGATGCGGTGGAATTCACCGTCTGCGTAAAAGCGGAACAGGGCGAAAAATTCCTGAAAGAAATCACCGAAATTTCGCTCGGAAGTATAACTCCGACGAAAATGGGTGAAAAGTTTGTGGATGTGAAATAGGGAATAACAAAAAGTTAGTGGCTGTAAATTTACAGCCACTTTTTTTGTGCATTGATTGTCTTTCTGAGCGAATATTTAATACCTTCCCGAAGTAATATCTGCTACCAGCAGTTCAAGAGCCTGCCAGTCGGAAGCTTCGCCCGATTTGATTGAGTAGTCGGCAGCGAGACATTTGTCTATAAGATTTTTGGCTCTTTGGGTTGTGAGACGGCGAGCCTGGGCAATATATTTTTGTGCGATAAATGGTTTCAGACCAAGCTGAACAGCAATATCGTTTCTGCCGTCGTCCATTAAAATCCGTGCTTTTGAAAGCATAATTGCCTGTCTGCCGATAAGCACCAAAATTTTTATAGGCACTTCGCGGCAGATTTTCATTTCATCCAAAATGGTGAAAACCGATGGAGCGTTGCCCTCAATCATAGCGTCAAGCATTTCAAAAACTCTGCTTTTGAGAGATTTTTTGACTATCGCATCAACATCCTCGTCGGTGACCGATTTTTTGTCCATCGCAAATGCGATGAGTTTGTCCATTTCGGCGTTGATGCTTGTCATTCCTTCGTCGCAGGAAAAAACGAATTTGCTTAAAGTTTCGGGAGTGACCGAAATCCCTTCTTTTGCAAAAGCTTTGCCGCAATAGGTGACAAGCTCGGCGTGGGTTTTATATTTAAAATCCACAAAAAGGCCCGAACTTTTTGCTTTTTTCAGAAGTCCGCTTCTGCCGTCAATTTCGTCCTCGTCAAAAACCAGAGACAAAAAGTCGGGCAGATTGTCAAATAAATCTGTGAAAATACGTTTTTGCGAGTCGTTTGCTGATTTAAAAATACCGCTGTTTTTTACAACTATCAGCTTTTCTTCGCTCATAACGGGCAGAGCCTCTGCCGCCTCGAAAATCTTTTCGGCCGGAGTCTCTTTGCCGTCAAAAATGTGCATATTGAGCTGAAAAAGAGGGTCTTTTTCAAAATGGTTCACAAAGGAATCAACAGCAGATTTGCGTGCAAAATCCTCCTCGCCTGTAAAGACGAAGAGACCTTTGAAACTGGCTGTCGTAATTTTTTCTTTTAATATTTTTGTGCTGTCATCGGTTGGTTTCATAATGTACCCTCATATTTCCAAACAAATCTATTGTAAATTTAATGTCGCCCATTTTATCGGTGCGTAAAATCTGACTGCCTGCATTTTCAAGACGAAGCAAAGTATCATCGTGCGGGTGACCGTACGGGTTACCGTTTCCTGCGCAGATTACGGCATATTCGGGCGAAACTTTCTGCAAAAACAAGTCGGATGAAGAACTGTCACTGCCGTGATGTGCGGCTTTAAGCACATCTGCATCAATATATGTTCCTGATTTTATTATATCATTTTCTGCGCCCGAGTCAATATCTCCGGTGAACAAAAATTTGTTACCTTTGATGTTGACCGACATAACCAGACTGTTTTTGTTTTCATCGCCGTAGGCAGCGGAGTGCCTTGGCCACAAGGTATGGACGGAAATTCCGTCAAAATTGTAGTTGCAAAGGCGATGAGAAAACTCCACGTCGGTTCCTGCCGATAAGGCAAGAGAAACAAGTGTTGTGACCTCTTTTTCACGAATGTTACGATTGGGGAGGATAACTTTTCCGGTGGGAATTTGCGACAGAATATCGGAAAGCGCACCCGTATGGTCTTTGTCAGCATGAGACAGGAAAATTGCTTCCAGTCTGTTTACACCACAGGACCGCAGAGCGGAAATGGTGGTGCCGGAGTGCGGACCGGTGTCGATGAGATAATGTTTGTAACCGGGCGCTTTTATGAGGATGCAATCGCCCTGACCGATGTCGAGATAAGTTACAGACCAGGTGGTTGCGGAATATGTAAATGAGAATGTTGTATAACAAACAGCAAGACAAATTGCCGCAAACATTGGTTTGCTGATTTTTCTGCCCCTGACCAGAAGGTAAACCGCCAATGAGAAAACTATGAAAGCAGCTATATCAATTATGCCCGGTTGAGGAAGGTTTACATATGAACCGGGAATTGCCGCAATGACTTCCGAACAGGTAACTATTGTTTTAATCAGAAAATGTATCAGGAATCCGACAATCGGAGCGAGCGGCGGGATTATAAAGCTTAGGGCGAGAGTTGTGAGTGAAAGGCCGAAAATCAGTTGGATAAACGGCAAAATTAAAATGTTTGCAGGCAAGGAAACAAGGCTTATTCCGCCAAACATAATAGCGAGAACGGGCAGGGTGAACAGCCATGCCGCAATGCTGGACGCCGCTATGGTTGATATGAAATCGGGAAGAAAAGAGAGTTTCCCGATGATTCTGCTCAAATGTCCCGACAATAGGATTATGCCTCCAAGAGCCAGATAAGAAAGCAGAAAGCTTGCGCTGAAAATGGTGTAGGGATTAAACGCAAGAATTATTGCCGCAGACAGGAAGAATGAGGTGGGAGCATCTTCCTTGCGGTCAAGCACTGCAGCAGACAGGACGCAAATTATCATAATTCCGGCTCTGGTGACAGATGGCGACATACCTGTGAGCAGCATATACAATAAAACGAGAATTATTCCCAAAATATTTCTGATTTTATAATGCAGGCGTGAACGAGCGGCGAGGAAAAAGAAAAAACCTATAAGAATGGAAAGGTGCATACCTGAAACTGCCACGACATGGCTTACTCCGCATCTGCGGAACAGGTTAGACAAACGGTCGGACAAGCCGGAAGAGTCGCCGAGAGTGATTGCGGAAGCAACACCGCCTTGGTCGCCGCCCACCAAATTTTTCAGTTTGCTTGAAAGATTTAATGAAAAAAGACGCAGCTTTGTGAGAAAATCGGGAGAATTGTCTGTGACGGAAATATAGTTGGTGGAAGGATTGAACGAGGCGAAAACGCCTTTTGACTTCAGATATTTTTCAGCGTCAAAGCTATGAACGGAAGCTTTCTTGGAGGGGACGAATATATCTGAAAAAACAACCTTGTCGCCGATAGAAAAAGATTTTTCACAATCGGTGAAAATATTTGCCGAAAAGTCAACCTTTTCGGTTACATCGAGGCAGGTGAGGGTGTGTGCGTCAACCGTTATACTCTGAAAATTGTTGTCGGTGAATGATATATCGGTTATCTTGCCGGAAATTGTAAGATATCTGCCGGCGTACTGATTTATAAATTTTCTGTCGGAAAATTCTTTGGCAGAAAAATGAACAATTCCAATCGAAAATGATGCACAAACAATCAGCGCGGTGAGAAAATATGGCAGTTTTTTAAATTTTATAAAGGCAAGACCGAGAATGAAAATGGTCAGAACGACCGCGATTGGAGGGTGAAACAACGCATAAATACAAATTCCGGCGGTGTATGGTGCACAAATGCATAAAAGCAGTTTGGCGGGGAAAGTCGGTTTGGATTTATTCATACATTTTCCTCCTTACGCAATAATATTTATATTATACAGCATAATTGGCAATTTTTGCAATATTTTAAGCAAAAAATGTATTGAAAGCAAAAGAAAATTGTGCTAAAATTAAGAAAAAACAACCGGAGGACAAAATTATGATAAAAATAGGTGTTGCAGATTACGGACTTAATGTTTGGTATGGCGGACTTTACAGCTATGCCGAAAGACTTAATATGTTGAAAGAACTGGGCTATGACGGTATTGAACGACTTGAAGCAAAAAATCAGGCTGAAGCTGTGGAGTTTATGGCTGATGCCAAATATATGGGTATGGAGTTTACCACTTGCCGCGGAACCAGTGCAATGGAATCGCTCCGTTGGGCATCGGCACTTGGTATGAAATATGTATGGGCAGACTGGACTTCAAAGGATTTTGACGTGTTCTGCCGTCAGACAAATCATCATATTGGGATAGCGGCGAAATATGGCGTGAAAGTAGCGGTGCACAATCACCTCGGGGCTGTTGTGGAAACTCAGGAACAGCTTGAAAAATTCCTTGAAAACTGTCCTGAAGCAGGAATTGTCCTTGATACCGGTCACCTTGCAGGAGCGGGCGGAAATCCGCTTGAAATTGTGGAAAAATATTTTGACAGAATTGTAGCTGTCCACGTGAAAGACTATGTTTACAAAGATAAATCTGCAGAAGAATGGTATAACAGAATCAGGTTCTGCGAACTTGGTGCAGGTGAAATGGGTGAAATTAACGAAAAAGTTATAAAACTGCTTATTGAAAAAGGCTACGACAAATGGATTCACGTTGAGCACGACACTCATCTGCGTGACCCGAAAATCGACCTTGAAATCAGCCGCAAATATATCAGAAGCTGCGGGGTGTAAAAAGCCTGAAAAGAATTCTTGCAAAGCCCTGCATAATATGGTAAAATATTACTCTAAGCAGAGTTTTCTGCTCAATGAAATTTACAGGATGGTGTAAACGTTGTTAGAAATTTTTGGGAACGTGTTGGCAATTACGTGGCAACAAATAGTAATGTGGCTTATCGGCGGAGTGCTGATTTACCTGGCAATTAAAAAGGATATGGAACCCACCCTGCTCCTGCCTATGGGTTTTGGTGCAATTCTGGTGAACCTTCCTTTTTCGGGTGCGGTTGAAACGCTGGAAACTCTTTTTGCAGCAGGCATTTCGAACGAGCTGTTTCCGCTTATTTTGTTTATCGGAATAGGTGCGATGATAGATTTCGGTCCGCTGCTTTCCAATCCGAAACTTATGATTTTCGGTGCTGCGGCTCAGTTCGGTATTTTCTTCACGCTTTGTGTTGCATCAATATTCTTCGATATCAACGATGCGGCGTCTATTGCAATAATCGGTGCGGCAGACGGCCCAACATCTATTGTGGTTGCTCAGGCTCTCAATTCAAAATATCTCGGGGCAATTATGGTTGCGGCATATTCGTATATGGCGCTTGTTCCCATTATTCAGCCGCCGGTTATAAAGTTGCTCACCACCAAAAAAGAGCGTATGATAAGAATGGAATACACTCAGAGAAATGTTTCCAAAACAACAAGAATTTTGTTCCCCATTGTTATTACAATAATTGCGGGGATTGTTGCACCGGCATCGGTTGCTCTTGTAGGCTTTTTGATGTTCGGTAACTTGATTCGTGAATGTGGAGTTTTAAACTCTCTTTCCGAAACAGCACAGAAAGTTCTTGCAAACCTTATCACAATTTTCCTCGGTATTACAATTGCACTTCGTATGCAGGCGGCAGAGTTCCTTGCACCACAGACGCTTCTCATCCTCGGACTGGGTCTGGTTGCCTTTATATTTGATACGGCAGGCGGCGTGCTGTTTGCAAAAATCATAAATATCTTCTCCAAAAAGAAAATTAATCCGATGATTGGCGCGGCAGGCATCTCGGCATTTCCGATGTCGGGCAGAGTTGTTCATAAAATGGGTCTTGCGGAAGACCCGCAGAACTTCCTGCTTATGCACTCTATCGGGGTAAACGTTTCGGGGCAGATTGCGTCTGTTATAGCAGGCGGTCTTATCCTTAATTTCTTTATGTAATCGGGGGAGAATGCTATGAATATAAATCCTATGAACTTTGTAAATAATCTTTATTATATGGGAGTAGGTATGCTCACCATTTTTATAGTGATAGGTGTAATTATTGCAGTGACAATGATTTTAAACAAAGCAACCGAGCCGAAAGAATAAAAACATAATATAAGGCAGGCTGTAAAAACTTTCGGTTTTTACAGCCTTTGTTTGAAATTGTCCGATTTTTTGATGTTTTTGTCTTGCGATTGCGGTTGTATTATGGTATTATGAAGAAAAGTGCAAAGGAGAATTTATATGAAAAACGGAATAAAATGGATGCAGGACGGACCTTTTGGAATAATGGTGCATTATCTTTCGTGCATCAGCGACAGAGAAGGTAACAGAATTGATTTTAACGAAATGGCGGACCGGTTTGACATCCCGGCATTTATGGATAATCTCGAAAAAATGGGCGCTAAGTGGCTCATTTTCCCATTCGGTCAGAACACAGGCTATTACTGGTCGGAAAACCCGGTGGTTGAAAAACAGATTGCCGGCAGATGCTCAAAACGCGACCTTATTGTAGAAATCGCAACTGCCTGTAAGGAAAGAGATATTAAATTCATTGCATATCTGCCTTGCGAAATGGACGATTGCGAAGAAAATATGAGAAATGCTTTCAAATGGGACGAAAGTTCTGATAAACATACATTTATGGAACTCTGGATGGAGGCTATTACATATTGGGCGAAAAAACTTGGCGACAAGCTTGACGCCTGGTGGTTTGACGGTTCTTACGATTCCAAGGAAAAAGCCTTCAAACGTACTCATGACTGGGACAACCAGCGTTATGATGTTGAAAAATGGTTTGCGGCAGCTCGGGCAGGTAACCCCGATTGTAAGGTGGCAATCTGCCGTGGTGCGAACGACCGCACTTATGTATTCTTTGAACAGGATTATTATGCAGGCGAAAGCAACGATTTGTCCTTTATTCCCACGCTTGCCACAAGAGACGGTATCCAGCAGCACAGCCTTGTGTGGATAGACTGCTTCTGGGCGGTTGTTGATGACCTTGGCGGCGGCAGCCCTAACGCACCCAGATTCACTGATGACGAGCTTTTCGATTGGGTGAAAGCGTATAACGATGTTGGTGCAGGTGCGACTCTCAATATCGGTATTTATAACGACAGCAGCCTTATTGAAGAATCGGTTGAACAGATTTGCAGAATCAGAGAGAGACTTGGTAAATAATATGAGAAATGGTATAGAATGGATGCAAAAAGGCCCGTACGGAATTATGGTGCACTTTTCGTCATCTGTTGTTGATAAAAAGGGAAATAAAAAAGAGTTTAACCGTATGGCGGATGAATTTGATGTTCCGGCGTTTATGGAAACACTTGAAAAAGTGGGTGCCAAATGGCTCATTTTCACCATAACTCACGGTACAATGATGTTCTGGTCGGAAAATCCGGTTATTGAAAAGATTATACCGGGCAGATGCTCTAATCGTGATTTGATGGTGGAAATCGCCGATGCCTGCAAAGAAAAGGGTATAAAGTTTATGCTTTATATACCCACAGAAACTGACGGCGGAGAAAAAAGTGAAATGAGAAAGGCTTGCAGGTGGAGTGAAAGCGCTGATAAAAAAGCCTTTATGGAAATATGGATGGAGCTTATAAGCTATTATGCCGGAAAGCTTGGTGACAGGCTGAGCGGTTGGTGGTTTGACTGTGCATATGAGTCGGCTGAAAAAAGCTTTAAAAACACTCACGACTGGAATAATCAGCGTTTTGACAGAAAAAGATGGTTTGAGGCGGCTCGTGCAGGCAATCCCGATTGTAAGGTGGCACTGTGCAGAGGCAGAAATGACCGCACATACGTGTTCTTCGAACAGGACTATTTTGCAGGCGAGTGTGATGATCTTTCCTATGTTCCTCAGTTTGCAACTCAGGACGGGATTCAGCATCACAGTCTGGTGTGGATTGACAGTTATTGGACGGTTGGCGACGCCGCGGGCGGTGTTGGAATTCCCGATGCACCCAGGTTCACCGATGATGAGCTTTACAGCTGGATTAAAGCCAACAATGATGTTGGCGGCGGAGTTACACTGAACATTGGAATTTACAATGACGGCACTTTTATTGACGATACAATAGACCAGCTTGTTCGTATCAAAGAGCGGTTGGGAAATTAGTTGCGATATGCAGAAGGGTTAGCGTCGGTTTTCTCCTTGAATTTTCTTGAAAAATAGTTCACTGAGGAAAAACCGCAAAGCTCTGAAATTTCATTGACAGATAAAGGGCTATGTTCTAGTAAGGATATGGCCTTTTCGATTCTTGCACAAAGCAGGTCATCTATGGGACTGGAACCGAAAAAACGGTTATAGAGTGTGCAAAAATGGCTTACGGAATAGTTTGTAATTCCGGCGAGATGCTCTAAAGTGATTTTTTTGTCAAGGTTACTCAGCATATAAGTTCGTGCAACATTTAAGGCGGAAAAAGCAGGGTGAGTGTTGTTTCGGGAATGTTCATACTGTCGGCCGAGGGAAACAAGCATTTCCGAAATAATTGAAGAAATTCTGTATTCATAGCCGGGTTGTTTGAAAAGTTTTTCGGATAAAATTTTGTCGATATAAGGAGCAATAATGCTGTGATTGTCAATTTTAAAAGCAGTGTTAAGCGGAAGAGAAAACTCCTCAAGTATGTACTTTACGGCATCGCCTTTAAAGAAAATAACATCGTTTGAAATGCCGTTTCCGTTACCGCCATGTTCACAAATTGCGTATGGTGTATGAATAATATAGTGAAACTCATCGCAGGGCAGAAGCTTGCCGTCCTTTTTGTAAATAAAGGATGATCTGAAAAAAGATATAATGTAGTTGTCCTGATAATTTCTACGGATATAATATGTTCCTGCGGGGTCGAAAATTCGGTTTTTGCAAATTGAGCAAGTTATACTGTGCATAAAATTCACCTCGGGGGAATTATATCACAAATCGTAAGATAGTGCAACTGTTCAATAAAATTGTGGGTGGAAAAAACGGATAATCTGTGATATGATTTTAAAAAAGAAAAAGAGAGGAAACCTATGAAACTTGAATATATTTTTGCCTTTTTTGCCGTTATAGGTGCGCTTGACAAAATTTTCGGCAACAAGTTCAAGCTTGGCGACGAGTTTGAAAAGGGGATAATGACCATCGGCGTGCTGGTATTTTCCATGGCGGGAACTATGGTGCTTGCGCCTGTGATGGCGCAGGGGCTTTCCTTTGTTTTTGAGCCCATTGCAAAATTTTTACATATCGATGTGTCCATGATTTCAATTTTTATTGCCAACGATTCGGGTGGCGCGGCTATGGCGTACGAAATGTCGGCAGACGAGCAGATAAGAGCATACAACGGACTTATCGTAGGGTCTATGTTTGGTGCAACCATTTGTCCCATTGTGCCGCTTTCGTTGAAAATAGTGGACAAGAAATATCACGAAGATGTGCTGACAGGTCTGCTTTGCGGCATTGCCACCATTCCGGTGGGATGCATTGTTGCAGGTATTATTATGCAGATTCCGTTTGGCAAGCTTATAATAAATACAATTCCGATGATTGTTTTATCTGCGGTGATTTGTTTAGGGCTTGCAAAAGCACCCGATCTGACCAGAAAAATATTCGGCGGTTTTGGTGCACTTCTGATGATAATTATAGTTGCCGGACTTGCGGTGGGAATTGTGGACCAACTCGCAGGGATAAAGCTTATCCCGGGAATTGCGCCGCTTGCGGATACATTTGTGATAATATGCAATATCGGCATAATTCTTTCGGGTGTATTTCCGCTTCTTGCCATTGTTTCAAGAGTTTGCAAAAAGCTTTTTGTAAAGCTTGGTAATGCACTTGAAATCAACGAAACCTCGGTTCTTGGGTTTGTCACAACTCTGGCAAACTCGGTGCCAATGCTTTCCATGATGGAAAATATGAACAAAAAAGGCAGAATTTTAAATATGGCGTTTGCCGTGTCGGCAGCGTTTGTACTTGGCGACCATCTGGCGTTCACCATTGCATTTGACGGAAAATATGTGATGCCTATGATGGTGGGGAAACTGATAAGCGGATTTGCGGCATTTGCACTGGCAAATCTTGTATATAAAAAGATGAAAACTGAGGAGGAACAGTTATGATAAACAGCAGTAATCTTACTACTATCTATGTTTCGCAGAAATTCGGGGACAATAACTGCACCGGTTTCAGAAAAGAAGAAAACGGTGATATGCAGGGCCCTGTGAAAACCATAGAATTTGCTCTTGAGCAGATTGGCAAACTGCGTAACGCAGGTGTTGGTCAGCCTATAACAATAGCCATTCTTGACGATGTTTATACTCTTGATAAACCTATTGTTATTGATAACACAGTCAGCCTTGTAACCATTAAAGGGATGAACAACACCATTATAAACGGCGGTTTCAAGATTGAAGGGTTCAAAGATGATGTGTTCAACGGCGCGAAATGTTTCAGTGCGGAAGTTCCGCAGGTGAAGGAAGGAATGTGGTTTACCGACCTTTATGTTGACGGCATCAGAGCAGATTTTACACACATTCCCAAAACGGGAGTTTTTGAGCCGATTGATGTTGAGGACAATAATAAAGAGCTTGGAACCCATTGCAAATGGTTTATCGCAAAGCCTGAAGATGCAAAGCTTTTGGCATCTCTTAAAAACTTCAGCGATTGTATCATAAGCTATAATCACTACTGGATTGACGAACATTCTCCTCTTGAAAGCGTTGACCCTGAAACGGGCAAAGTTATAATGAAATATAAATCACGTTTCAGCATATCCAACCTGTTTGAAAGGTCGGCACTTAAATATAAAATTGAAAATGTTGCTGAAGCTTTCGAAAATGCCAACGAATGGTATCTTGACAGACAGACTGCCAAGGTTTACTATATCCCGAGAAACTCCGCACAGACCGCAGAAAATATTGATGTTTATGTGCCAAACCTTCAGAAACTTTTCATAATCAAAGGTGAAAAAGAAAATAAGGTTGACGGCGTTACGTTTAAAAACCTCACCTTTGCCAACACACGAGGCGATTATGTGAGCGTTTGGGACAAAAAAGCCATTGCCGAGGTTGACGGCACTCTGGCATACCTGTCCGACGAAGAAGATGTATTTGCGTCCGATTCGCAGTCGGTTGAAATTGCTCCCGGTGCTATTGAATTTACATATGCTCACGGCGGCGGTGTTGAATATTGCAACCTCAGGAGCCTGGGTCTCCACGGCATCACAATCAATGAAGGTTGCGACAAACAGAGAATTTACGGTAACAAATTCTTTAATCTCGGTGCAGGTGGTATTAAAGTTGGGGGCGGACTTTTCGGTTGTGATAAAGAAAATGAAACTTTTGATATCACAATTTCTCAGAATGAAATTAAAAACTGCGGCAGAAGATATTTGGCGGCTTGCGGTGTGCTTTTAAAACATGCTTATAAAATCACGGTTTCACACAACGACATTTCCGACCTGTTCTATACAGGTATTTCGGTTGGTTGGGTGTGGGGATATAAAGACAATATTTCAAGAGATAATATTATCGAGAAAAACCACATTTATAACATCGGTCAGGGTGTGCTGTCCGACATGGGCGGAATTTATGTGCTCGGCCGTCAGCCCGGAACAATTCTCCGCGGAAACCTCATCCACGATGTTACAAGCTTTGATTATGGCGGTCACGGTATTTATACCGACGAAGGTACCTGCTATATCCTGATTGAAAACAACATCTGTTACGGCGGCAATTCCACCGGATTCAACCAGCATTACGGCAGAATGAACACCATCAGAAACAACATTTTTGCCAAAGCGGGTGAAGAGCCTGTCCGTTCTTCCATGGCGGAACTTCATTCCAGCATCATTCTGGACAGAAATATCATAGTTTCTGACGGAACAGCGTCTTACAGAGCGGGTTACGGCAGACAGAACACAGGATATTTCCACAAAATGTGCGGTACAAACAACATTCATTTCAATACAAAAGGTGAAGTTAAAATTTTCGACATCGGCACAAAAAGTTTCTCGCTCGAAGAAGTGCAGAATGTGTATGGACTTGAGGACGGCTCGATAATTGCTGACCCCAAATTCAAAGATTACGAAAATAACGATTTCACACTTTCGGAAGATTCTCCCGCACTTGCAATGGGATTTGAGCCTATTGATATGTCGGATGTCGGTGTAACAATCAAAATATAATTGAAAAGCGGAGTCTAACGACTCCGCTTCATTATTTTGTTTACGGCATATACAAACTTTTCGGCTTCGGAAAATCTGGTGAAAGCACCGGGACTTACGCGGATTGTTCCGCTTTCGAAAGTACCGTAAGACTTGTGGGCGCAAGGGGCGCAGTGAAGTCCGCAACGTACGGCTATGCCGAATTCCGAATCGAGAAGATTGCCGAATTCCACGCTGTCTGCAGTGTCGGTATAAAAGCTGATGCAGGGGGTTCGGTTTTGGTTTTCGGGATGAAGTACAGTTATTCCCCGGATATTCATAAGGCTGCTGATTATATAATTTGTCAACTTTGTTTCGTGGGCGTGGATGGATTCCATACCGCGTTTTTTTATATATTCAAGACTGTAGCCCAGCCCTAAAATTGCGGGGAGATTTAAAGTTCCGCTTTCAAATCGGTCTGGAAGGTCTTCGGGTTGGGTGAGAAGCTCGCTCCTGTTGCCGGTGCCTCCGGCGGTAAGGGGGCGCAGACTAATATTTTCGGGGATATACAGAACGCCCGTTCCCTGAGGTCCGAGCAAACCTTTGTGACCTGCACAAGCTATCATTGCACCAAGCGATGCGTTGATTGGGATATGTCCTGCACTTTGGGCGGCATCAATTAGCAGAGGGATGCGGTTGGCTTTGCAGAATAAGGCGGCGGAATCTATGTCGTTTATCACTCCGCTGACATTTGATGCGTGATTTAAAATTACAAGCGAGGGAAGGGGAAACTTTTTCAGAGCGGAAATATCTGCGCTGCCATCTGCCGAGAGGGGAAGGAGGTTTATGTTACATTCCAGCATATTTAAAGGCCGCATAACGGAGTTGTGTTCAAAGGGGGAAACAATAACACGGTCCCCTCTTTGAAGGATGCCGAAAATTGCAGTGTTAAGCGCTTCGGTTGCGTTTTTGGTAAAAACTATTCTTTCGGGAGAGGCACCGCCCAGAAAATCGGCAAGTTTCAGCCGTACCGACAAAACTTCTTCGGAATTTTGTATTGCCGAGCGGTAACCGCCTCTGCCAAAGCTTCCACCGCGTGTCTGCACTATTTCCGACATATATTCTGCCAAACCGGCAGGCTTTGGAAACGAAGTTGCGGCGTTATCGAGATATATCATAACAAATCACCTGTAAAGTTCATAGTCGTTGTCCTTTTCACGGTAAATATTTTTTATTTTAACGCCCAAAGCGGTGGCGGCACTTTCTGCCGCAAAAAGAGCGGATTCGGGAGCTTTTACGCTGTAGCTGCATCCGCTTTTGCTTAGTGCTTTGGGGGTCTGAACGACCTTTGCGGAAATTTTGTTTTTTGTAAGCTCGTTTTTCACCCTTGTTGCGGTGGTTGCAGAAGAAAAAACAATTAGAAACCGGTCTATGGTAATCACTCCTTTCAGTGGGCGACAAATGCCTACACAATATTATATGAACCAAAAGTTTGCGGCGTCCCAAAAAAACAGCGTTTGTTGTTTGACAAAATGAAAAATATGGTGTATAATTATATTCGTAGATTTTTTGCCTTAAGCAAGGAAGGGGATCCGGAAGAATGTATAATATCGGAGATAAGGTGGCTTATCCTATGCATGGTGCGGGGATAATTGAAGCTATCGAAGAGCGTGAAGTGCTTGGCGAAGTTAATGAATATTATGTGCTTCGCATGCCCTATGACGATATGAAGGTTATGTTTCCGACAAGCGGCGTTGCGGCTGACAGTATCAGAAACATAATTGATACGGAAGAAGCGGATCGTGTTATTGAGTATTTCAAAGAATTTTTTGAAACCAATACAGATAATTGGAACAAAAGATACAGGGAAAATTCAATGCATATCAAAAGCGGTAATATTTATGAAACGGCTCAGGTTGTCAAGATGCTGATGTATCGTGACAAATCAAAAGGGCTGTCTTCGGGCGAACGAAAAATGCTTGCCAGTGCAAAGCAGATTATGATAAGTGAAATTGTGCTTTCAAAAGGTCAGAGCCAGAAGGAAATTGAAGATATTCTTACCGAAATTGTTATGAGTCAGATTGAAGAAGGTGCATAATTTTGATATATGCGGCTATTGTTGCGGGCGGCACCGGCTCGAGAATGGGAGCGGATATTCCAAAACAGTTTCTTACAGTTTCGGGAAAGCCTGTTTTAATACATACCATTTTGTGCTTTTCGGGGCTGGTTGACAGAGTTGTTGTGGCGTGCCACGCAGACTATGTTGGGCACACTGTAGCACTTGCGGAAAAACACGGGATTGACATTGATGTTATTCAGGGCGGTGCGGACAGAATGGGAAGCCTTGGAGCTATATTGAATCATCTTGAAAAAATTGGTGCAACGGAAAAAGATATTCTTCTGACGCACGACGGGGTTCGTCCTTTTGTATCCCGTGAAATGATAGAAAACAGCATTGAAAATGCCGTAGAAGGGCATTTTTCCACGGTTGCGGTGAATGCAACCGATACAGTCTGCATTGAATCGGACGGAGAAGTGGTTTCTGTTCCCGAAAGAAAAAATGTGTTTAACATCCAGACACCTCAGACGTTCACATTCGGTAAACTGAAAAGTATGCTTGAAGGCTGTGAAAACCCGGGCAGGTTCACAGATTTGTGCGGGCTTGCACTTCATATGGGCGAACAGGTGAAGATTGTTGAAGGCAATGCAGAAAATATAAAAATTACTGTTCCGGCAGACCTTGCTGTTGCCGAGGCGATATTGGAGAAGAGAAATGAGAATAGGTAACGGATTTGACGTTCATGCATTTGCCGAAGGCAGAAAGCTGATACTTGGCGGAGTGGATATTCCGCACACCAAAGGTCTGCTCGGCCATTCGGATGCCGATGTTTTGGTGCACGCGATTATGGATGCGCTTTTGGGAGCGGCGGCGCTTGGTGATATCGGTCAGCATTTTCCTGATTCAAGTGATGAATTCAAGGGAATCAGCAGTCTTGTGCTTCTTGAAAAAGTTGCCGGTTTGTTGAATGCAGAAGGTTATGAAATAGAAAATATTGACAGTATTGTCGTGGCGCAAAAACCGAAAATTATGAAGTTTATCCCGGAAATGAGAAAAAATATTGCAGACGTTCTGGGTATAGATATTAATAAAGTAAATGTAAAGGCAACCACAACCGAAAAACTTGGGTTTGAGGGAAGAGAAGAAGGAATTTCTTCATATGCGGTTTGTCTGTTAAAATATGTCTGTTAAAACAGGGGGAATTTGAAAATGAAAATGTCAAAAATGCTTGTACCCACACAGCGTGAGGTGCCTGCAGAAGCGGAAATAAAGAGTCATCAGCTTATGCTGAGAGCGGGTATGATGAGAAAATCTGCCGCAGGTATTTATAACTATCTGCCGCTGGGTCTCAGAACACTCCGCAAAGTTGAAGGTATTATCCGTAAATCAATGGATAATCATGGTGCAATTGAGGTTCTTATGCCTGCACTACTTCCTGCTGAATCCTATATGGCTTCGGGCAGATGGGAAGTTTTCGGCGAAAATATGTTCCGTCTGAAAGACCGTAATGGCAGAGATTTCTGTCTTGGTCCAACTCACGAAGAACTTTTCACCGAACTTGTTAAAAATGAAGTTCATTCTTATAAAGACCTGCCCAAAACAATTTACCAGATTCAGACAAAATATCGTGACGAAAGCCGTCCAAGATTCGGTATTATGCGTGGCAGAGAATTTGTTATGAAAGATGCCTACAGCTTTGATATGGATGCTGAAGGTCTTGACAAATCATATAAAAATATGTACGCAGCATACTGCGAAGCGTTTGATAAATTAAAACTTGATTATACTATAGTTGATGCAGACTCAGGCGCAATGGGCGGTAGCGGTTCACAGGAATTTATGGTGAAATCCGATGTCGGCGAAGACACAATCGCATACTGCGATGCCTGCGGATATGCTGCAAACAGCGAAAAAGCGGCTTGCGTTCCCGAAATTATTGCTTGTCCCGAAGGGGATCTTGCTCTTGAAGAAATTCACACTCCCAATGTAAAAACCATTGAAGACCTTATGAAGTTCTTTGATGCTGACCCGAAACTCTTTGTAAAAACTCTTATTTATCGTGCTGAAGACAGAGTTGTTGCCGTAATGGTAAGAGGGGACAGAGAAGTTAACGAAGTTAAGCTTGTTAACCACCTTGGAGTTAACGAAATTGAAATGGCTGACGTTCAGACTGTTAACGAAGTTACAGGTGCGGAAGTTGGTTTTGCAGGTCCTATAGGTATCAAATGCGAACTTCTTATGGACTCTGAAGTTGCAGAAATGAAAAACTTCATTGTTGGTGCAAATAAAACTGATTATCACTATCTTAACGTTCAGATTGGCAGAGATTTCACTCCCGATGCAACACTTGACCTCAGAACCATCGTTTCGGGCGACAAATGTCCTAAATGCGGACAGGAAATCAAAACAGCGCAGGGCATTGAAGTTGGCCATATCTTCAAACTTGGCACAAAATATTCCGAAGCTCTCGGATGCAGCTTCCTTGATGAAAACGGCAACGACGTTACTGCAATTATGGGTTGCTATGGTATTGGTGTGAGCAGATGTATCGCAGCTATTATCGAACAGAATTGCGATGATAACGGCATTATCTGGCCTGTAGCGGTTGCTCCTTATGAAGCTCTTGTTGTTCCCGTAAATGCAACTGACGAAGTTCAGGTTGCTGTTGCTGAAGAAATTTATGCAAAGCTTGCAGAAGCGGGCATTGAAGTTGTTATGGATGACAGAGATGAACGTGCAGGCGTTAAATTTAAAGATGCTGACCTTCTTGGCTTCCCTGTGAGAATCACAGTGGGCAAATTTGCAAAAGAAGGAATTGTAGAATTCAAACTCAGAAACTCCGACGAGGTTATCAAACTTTCTCCCGCCGAAGCTGCTGATAAAGCAATAGAATACATTAAATCAGAAAGATAAGGTGAGAAAAAATGTCAAATTGTGACAGCTGTGCAAGTAAAGGCACATGCAACGGCAGTTGCAACAAAATTGAGAAAGAAAAACTCAATGAACTGGCAAGCGTAAAAAAAGTTATTGGTGTAATGAGCGGTAAAGGCGGTGTCGGAAAATCATCCGTCACATCCATGCTTGCGGTTGCACTTTCAAGAATGGGCTATAAAACAGGTATTCTGGATGCCGACATTTTAGGTCCGTCCATCCCGAAAATGTTCGGTCTCAAACCGGGTGTTCAGGGAACTGAAAATACCATTTTCCCCAAAGAAACTCACAACGGAATCCAGGTAATGTCGCTCAATCTCTTGCTTGAGAATCCCGACGACCCGGTTGTTTGGAGAGGTTCAATTGTATCGGGAACAGTGAAACAGTTCTGGACAGATGTAATCTGGAACGATGTAGATTTCCTGTTTATCGATATGCCTCCGGGAACGGGTGATGTTCCGCTTACTGTGTTCCAGTCAATCCCGGTTGACGGCGTGGTTATCGTGACATCTCCTCAGGAACTTGTAAAAGATATCGTAGGAAAATCTTACAATATGACAAAAATGATGGACATTCCCGTAATCGGTCTTGCTGAAAACTACAGTTATGTAAAATGTCCCGATTGCGACAAGGAAATTTATATTTTCGGTCAGGGAAAAACAGAAGAGGCGGCAAAAGCTTACGGCGTACCGCTGATGGCGAAAATCCCTATGGACTCCAAAGTTGCAGAGCTTGCCGATGCAGGTGAAATGGACAAGGTTGACGTTTCCTGTGTTGATGCACTTGCTAAACAAATTGAAGGAATTTTATAAAATAAAAATCCCGGATGCGATGGCATCCGGGATTTTTTTTTCGGTATACTAATTGAATAAATCTTCAAACAATTTAATCGGCACATAAACTTTGCCTTTCACATAGTAAGGCGTTGCGATTTTCTCGTCTGCACCGTCGTAGTAGGTGAAATTCTTTGCGGCACCATCTACATACACGGTGGAAACGGGAATAATATTCACCGAAGACGGAATTTTAGCTGCGTCGGAATCAACTTCGTAAGCTAATTCGTGGGGTTCGAGGTCTGTGGTAAGATAGAAAATACCGCCACTCATGTAATATTTTATGTTCAGCGCATCGCAGATTTCGGTAAGTTCCACCATAAGGGACTTGCTGTACTCGTTCGCAATCATCGCACTGATGGGGTAGAGAGAACCGTCAAAAGAAATGGTCATATCAACCATTCTGGTACTGAGTCGGTCTGTGTTGGAAATGCTGCCCGAAGCATATTTGCCATAATCCTCGCGGAAGGTGTATCCTGCTGTGGAAACAGGCATAGAACCGGAGAAATTGTTGGTTTTAAGAGTCAAAGTGGGAACGCCGTCTTTTTTGTCAAGTGAAACTACCGAGTAACTGCTGTCATACTTGCTGTCGCAAATCAATCCGCCCTGTTTCAAAACAAAGAGAAGATAGTGCACACCATCTTTTTCAGCAAGGTAAATGTGAGCGTTGTCGTCATCAAGAACGGTTTTTACATTGAAATTCTTTTCCACATATTCTATCGCAGCTCCGTAAGGGAGAACTTTTTCGAGAAGACTCGTTTTAGCATAGGTTTTAGCCTCGTTCATCGCGAAAAATGCCATACCGCCCGGGGCGCTGATAATCTGTCCCACAGCTTCACCGCCGAAATAAATGGGATTAATTTTATAATTGTTGTTTTTGAAATCGTCGGACATAAAAATGCTTAATGTGCTGTCAAAAGGATTAAGCTGGTCGAACGAGCAGGAAAGCATATTGTCGTTAAGCTCAAACTTTAGTTTTTTGGCGGGATAATTGTCGAAAAAGTTGTTTTCGTGGAGGAAGGTGTTAAGGAAAAGTTCGCGGGAATCTTCGTGCCATACGGCATTGCAAAGGTATTTGGAATAACCGTACGGAGCGTTGTGTTCGTCTGCGGTGTAAGCACCCATTTCCTCGACGCAAATGGCAGTTTTGCCACGGATATTATAACCTGTTATTTCAATCCCGTTGAAAAACACGCGAATGTCGGTTTCGATAACAGTGCCAACCACACCGCCGTTCACACCGCGGCTGACAACAGCATTGGCGTTGCCGGTGGTGAAATTACTGTCGAGGGTGAGCGTGCGAGTTTCATCATCATAAGCACTAGTGAAACCATAATGTACGCCTGTGTCGTTGTTGCACAACTCTTCCACAATAACAACGGTTTGTCCGCGAATGTTATAAGAGTTTATGGGCTTGTTGTTGATATAGGTCAGAATATCGGTTTCAATAATGTCGCCAATCGGGTCGCCGGGAGCGGCATACACGCCGAGAGCAACAAGCATAAGTAAAACAAAAACCAAAATAAATTTTTTCATAATTTCACCTCGTGAATTTAATTATATATTTTTATATAGGAAACAAATACAATATCCGCATCCCAATCACATACCATTCAGAAAGAATCGCACAATCTGTGAGGTTTGATAAAAATATACACAAATATCATACCATATCTGCCGTAATAATTCAATAAAAAACAATAAAAAAACTTTCTTTGGTAAAACTGCATAAAAAAATTTTTTATATATTGTGAAAATTATTATTGATTTTAAGAATAATTGGTGGTATAATAAATGGGTACAACTATTGTTATCAATTTTTTTATATCAAAGGAGAGTAACTATGAAAAAAATCATCAGTACAATTCTAGTGCTCACTATGGTACTCTCTCTGGTATGCATCAACGTAAATGCAGCTCACTGGGCTCAGCAGGCACTTGATTTCGTAACAGAGAAGGGCTATTGGATTGCTCCGGATCCCATTGAACCGGACAGAGCAGCAACAAGAGCGGAAACAGCATCACTTTTTGCCAGAATTTTAGTTTCTAAAATTCCTGCGTATAACGGTGCATATTCGGACGTTCCCGCAGACAGTATCTACGGCGGTGATATCACTGCTGCATCTCTCATGGGTCTCATGGTAGGCTATGAGGACAAATTCAGACCGGAAGAAACTCTTACAAGAGAAGAACTTGCATGTATTCTCGACAGAGCTTCAAAAATGGTTTCAGACGAATTCGTAGACACTACATATAATATGTCTTATCTTAAAGACAGAAACGAAGTTAGTGACTGGGCTCTTCAGAGCGTTATGAACGCAAGTGCATACGTTCTTATGAAGGGTAAAGGAAACAAACTCTTTGATCCTCAGGGCACAACAACAATTGCTGAAGTTGCAACAGTTGTAAAAACTCTTGCAGACCTTTCTGACGCACAGAAAGAAGCAGCGAAAGTTACTTCTACAGTAAGAAACCTCGGTTCTTCTGATAACGTTACAAGAGACTTTGATGTTATCCAGACAGCCGGTGTTGACCTTGCCTGCGGTTTCGGTAGCTGGGGTATGATGGCTCGCCTTAATGCAGGTACAATCAACATTTATGTTGCAAGAAAACACTCTGACAGCCAGAGCCTTGACGCAATGGCACATCCTTGCGTATACGCTCGTGTAACTGACCCTGAAGGTAACGTTGTTGCACGTGCTGACATGGACTATGCTGAAGGTACAATGGAACAGATTATTACTATTCCTAACGCACAGGAAGGTATCTATAGAGTAATGTTCACAGGCGGCTCCCCCGGAGACGTTCTGACAATCGGTTTCCAGCAGCCTCAGAGCTGGGGTATGATTCTCCAGGATATGATGTACTTCACATCCACACAGACACAGTCTGACTGGTATTTCTGGGTTCCCAAGAAATTCCACCAGGCAAGCTTTGGTGTTGGTGGTTCCAATGCTATCGTTACAATCCGTTCAGCTGACGGTCAGGCTCGTGTAGCTGCAACTGCTGCTGCAACAGGTACAGGTAACGCTCAGAGAAAAACAGTTCTTGTTTCCGGTCTCACACCTGAAACAGTTTATATGGCAGAGCTTCCGAAAAACTTCAAAGGTACTTTCGGTTTCCAGGGTCTTGCACCTGTAATCTGCCCCACACCTGAAATGGCTGCAGACCTTAAAGGTGGTTACATCGATCAGACAGACAAATACGGCACATTCCAGTTTGAAGGTCCCCTTCAGGCAAAAGCTCGTCTGCGCATGGTTGAAATTTATGACGAATTAAACGGCGATTTCTCCGTTGATATGACAGGTATGATTCCTGACGAAGCTCCCACAGAAGGTCTTGATAACCCCAGAGCGGAAGCTGCTCTCTTCGGTGCTTACTTCGGTTCCATCGTTGGTATGAAGGGCGCTATGGAAAAACAGGTTACAGACCCCACAAACCCCTGGTTTGGTTGTTTCGCATCCTATGCACGTCAGAAGGGTACAGAAGCGTTCCCGACTTATGACTGGCAGACACGTGACTACCACTCTGGTGGTATGAGAGGTACACGTTCAATGGTTGGTGCCCTCACAATCAATGCTGAAACTAACTACTGGTACGGCAACCCCGTTATCCAGAAGAGAGTTGAGCTTGAATGGCTCGCTTGGGTTGTTCAGATGAACACAGGCGGATGCTACACATATGCTAACACAGCAGCAGGTTCCGGATGTTCTTACTACTTCCGTACATACGAAAACTTCCAGTTTGGTGAACAGGGCTGGCCTCACGGCTACTTCTATTCCAGAAACTTCCTGTCTCCCCAGACAAGAGCAATCACAGACGTAGGTCTGAGAAAAATGGGCGAACACATTATGACTCAGCGTGGTCAGGGTGTATCCAACCAGATGCTCATGGGCGTTCAGGGTACACTGTATACATACCTCTGGACAGGCGATGAATTCTTCCACGAAACATTCGCAAGATATATTGATGGTGTTGTATATCCCTCTTCAAGACCCGGTTACCTTGGTCAGACATCTCCTCAGGGTTACTGGCAGGAAGGTAAAGGTTCCGACGGTGCTTCCTACGGTCGAATGAACGAAGGTATGTACGACGATATCCTTCTCCACTATCTCACACTTCCCGCAGACCAGCAGAGACCTGAAGTTGTTAAGAACCTGACAGACGGTATTAACCGTTTCCTGTTCTTCGACAGCCAGTTCTACACAGCTGATATCAACGGATTTAAGAAGAGAAACTCAGCAGCGTTCACATGCCGTGTTAACTCTCCTTACGGCGGTAACTCCGCTATTATCGGTAACGCGTACATTCAGTACATGTTCCCGCGTGCTATGGCTAACCACGACGTTTCTGTAGCAAACAATGAAGACCCGGATACATATAATAAGGGTAATGCAGGTACTGTTGCTTCCATCATCATGTCAGATGCTTGGGCATACAGACACCTTGAAACATACTGGCCCAAATATCTTGGTCACTATAACAATGAAAAAGCCGACTCTTATACAGCTAACGACTCATGGTCTATGTACAAAGCCCTTCACGAAAAGGAAAACCGTTGGTTCGAATATGACGAAATTCCGACAGTTCCCGTATTCCAGCAGGGCAACTACAACATCCACGACGTACCCGGCGGTTCATTCGCTGCAAAACATAATGGTCTTTACATGTGGATGATGTATAGTAACGACATTGACCAGGTTGGTGGTTACGGTTGGCATCTGCCCGGACCTGCTCAGATTTGGGATGAATACTTCGGTACAATCCTTTCTGCTCAGAAACCTGACAACTACTCTGCTATCTCCAGCTCAAGTAAGCGTGGTGGCGCAGCCAGTGACTACAGAAGTGCTTGGACAGAACCTGAAATCGTTCACACATCTGTAATCGGTAAAGACGGTGCAGGTCAGCTCTTCGTTGAAGGTAAGGGTGACGGTAAATTCAAGTGGATTGAAGAAAACAAATCTTGGGCAATTGAGTACTATGATGCACTTTCCGGCAGATCCTCAGTTTGGAACTACTACATGACTGAAGAAGGTTGGGATTTCGAAGTTGGTATGGCTGACGGCGTAGACGTAAAAGAAGATCTGTGGGTACAGCTCCCGCTTATCGACCCCGCTCAGGACGTTGCAGGTTCCGGCCTCACATTCGACCTCGAAGCTTGCACAGCTACTTGGACTCACGAAGACAAGAAAGTTGTTCTTTCTTGGGAAAAAGGCACAGAAGCAAGAGTTCGTACAAAGAACGGCGAAGACAGCGTTTACAGACAGCTTCAGATCAAACTTACTAACGAAAAACCCCTTGCTAAATTCTCTATCAGAAGAGATGTAGGCGACTACAAATTAGAAGTAGGTATTCGTGACGGTCAGTAATGATTAAAATTAAAATTCCGTTTCCTTTTTGGAAACGGAATTTTTTTGTATAAAGAAAACCACGCGATAGTCGCGTGGTTCAATAGAGGTTAACCGGTGAACAAAAATAAAATAGTATAAACAAGAGCAAAGGTATTTATATAGCACAAATGGAAATTTGGCAGAAAGTATTAGTGAGAAAAGCCTCCCTTGTGTAAAGGGAGGTGAGTTTGCGTAGCAAACTCGGAGGGATTGTAATTGTGAAAAAGAAAAGATATCCTCAAAAGTAAAAGTATAAAAAGACAATCCCTCAGTCAAACTTGCGTTCGACAGCTCCCTTTACACAAGGGAGCCTATATTTATACCATAAAATCCGCCAGGAAAATTACTGTAATAACCCATTTATGGGTAGCAAGTAGTGGTTGCATGGCTGGCAGGCCAATCTAAAACGCACTTGTGCGTTGCCAGTAGTATTAGGGTTTTGCCCGAAAATGAAAAACCACCCGCTATGCGGGTGGATATTTATTGCGGTCTGGGCTATTTTTACATCCCCTTTCCGTTATTCCATATATCCGTTTTCACGGAGCCAGTTAATGGTGTTTGTGAACCCTTCACGAATGTCAATAGAGTCTTCAAAATACCTGATATTGGGCAAAGCACTGCTAATTGTCACCGAACAGTCCATATATTTCCCGTGGTAAATCCCGTCATAATCCAGCGCCATAATATCGTCGTACAATGCACGGTGCAGCTGCTTGATCCGGTCGGGAGGAATATAGCAATTTTTTTTCTTATCGGTAAAGTTTATCTCCGCATTGGTATAGTACCTTTCGGCATCATTCATTCCGATTATAATACCAACATTTTTCTCTTTAAATTCTTCATACTTATAAAAACCGCGGATTTTTTCAAAAAAGCTCTTCGGAACGTTGTATTCACGAGAAATACGCCTTCCGTCTTTCATAATATACTCAATTTCAATATATTCACCCGAAAAATGGTGGTCTACATTGCTATAATATCTGTCGTCCGTCACAATTGCACGATGGAGTTCTGTAATTTCCGCCACCAGCTCGGGGGTTTGATAAAATGTATCGTCATCGTCGAAATAGTCCTCATAATAAGAAAAGAATTTCGCCTGCTCAACCTTTTCGGGAGAGGGGACACGTTTTTCAAATCCAAAGAAACCGCCGTAAACTATGTAAGACATACAAGCCAGGAAAATAACGGCGAAAACTGCAAGTCCTTTGTAGGATTTCCACACTTTCATAGACTTTTTCAACAGCATTTCCGTGCCGAAATAGGCAACAACCGTTAAAATTACGGTGGTGAGGATATTCCAGTCGGCACCGCAGGACAAAAGCGTCACAAGGAATGTGACAAGATATTTGAAAATGGGATTGAGCACCTTAAAACCTGCAATATCTTCGGCATTTTCAAGGTTTCTATTTTTATAAAGAGCCCAGCCAAACAGGAAGAAAAGGACTGCACAAACCGCCGAAATGATAAAGCCTACAACATCCACCATGGGCATACCAGTCGAAAACCATGCATTAACATAGTCGAACCACATAATCTGTGCAGGGAAATTGCCTTCCGCAAGGCTGTCAAACAGTTGGTTGGAAGAGGTGAAGCCTAACACATATTCTTCCAGCACTCCTCCGAAAAGACCAACAACGCTCAGCAGCAGAATGTGCACCAAAAGGTTTATAACTATCATTGCAAAGCTGTTGCCCGTCAGCGATGCCGCAAAGGAAGCTGCAGAAAACATCAGGAACAGACCCAGCAGAATGCAACCTGTCCACACAAGAGCTGCGCGAAAAGCCGTCAGGTCAAATGTGCCAAGAGAAGTAACCGCTATAATCACGCCGTTTGCGATTACGGGCAGAAATATCAGCGTAAAGCCTGCCAATACCGATGAAAAATAAATGGCGTTTCGGCTGACGGGAAGGCTGTGGGTGAACACACTTGTTTTTTTGGAATGCATAAACCTGAAAACTAAAAGTCCCGCTATGGTGGGCACAAACCAGGTCGTAATCAAGGGGAAGGTGAGATAGTTATAGCCTAAAATACTAGGGTATGAGGCGTTTTCGCCGAATCGGGTGTAAAAAGTTGCGTCGCTCAGCCAGGGCAGAGTGGTGGTTAAAAAGAGGATTACAAAATATAGAACCGAGCCCCACAAACAACGTTTGATTGTCGATTTATAAATACCTTTATTAAACAATGATGTTTTTAAAGTCATAACCCAGACCTCCTAACTCATAAATGAAAACTTCTTCAAGTGTCAGGCTGATTCTTTCGCACAAAAGGGGCGAAAGTGCCTTAATCTGTGCATCCGTAGACTCGGCGTCACCCCTGAGAATAACATTGTAAACCGAGCCCGTGTTTGAAATGTGAAGCATATTTTCCGCCTGCTCCAGCTTTTTGTCGGCAAACACCACCTGATATTTATGGACACCGCCTTTCAAATCGTCAAGCGGTTTTTCAATAATCATTTTTCCTTTATGTATAATGCCTACCCAATCGCAGATATCTTCAAGCTCTCGCAGGTTGTGGGAGGACACCAGCACCGTCATTTCACGGTCGGAAACGTCGGCAATCACAAGGCTGAGCACCTGTTTCCTCATCACGGGGTCAAGTCCGTCAAGCGGTTCGTCCAGAATTAAAACATCGGGCATTGCCGAAAGTGACAGCCAGAACGCCACCTGCTTTTTCATACCCTTTGACAGCTTACGAATCTGCCTTTTTTCGTCAATTTTAAAGATTTCTTTTATGGCTTCATACCGCTCTTTGTTGAAATCGGGATAAATGTCGGCATAAAATTTTGCCATTTCTTTCACGGTAAAGGTGCTGAAATAAAACCAATCGTCGGCGATGTTAAGAACCTTCTTTTTGATGGTCTCGTTTTCCCAAACGGGCTGGTCCGCTATGGTAATTTCGCCCGATAGGGGTTTTAAAACGCCGTTGATGTGGTTGATAATTGTGGTTTTTCCTGCTCCGTTGGGCCCGATAAGGCCGTAAATTGCTCCTTTTGGAACGTGCAGGGAAATTTCGTCCAGAACTTTGTAGTCGTCGAAAAATTTGGTAACGTTTGTTACTTTTATCATAATTTTTCCTCCTTTTCTGCAAAAACTTCCGAAATTATTCGGTTCACCGAATCGGGCGATTCGCCCAGAAACATCATTTCCCGAATGGTAGATTTCAACCTACGGGTAAGGCGTGCCAGATGCTTTTTGTTCGCCCCTTCGGTCTGTGCCACGAAGTTGCCTTTACCTTGCACGCTGTTAATAAATCCGTCCGATTCAAGCTGTTTGTATGCTCGTTGCACCGTGTTTGGGTTCACCGTCAGGCTCACCGAAAGTTCCCGCACCGACGGAAGCTTTTCGTCAGGCGCCAGAATACCGCCCATTATCAGCTCTTTTATCCTGTCTTCAATCTGTTTGTGCAGACTTTTTCCGCTTTTATAATCCAGGCTTATCATCCCTTCACCCCTTTCAACTGTATTATTTGTATTAATACAGTTAGCATAGCACGGCAATTGCAATTTGTCAACAGTTTTGCGGAATTTTCGTCCAAAAAGCATTTACTTTGGTTTTTCGCCGTGATATAATTAAATCAAAGAAATTTTCCGAAAAGGAGACTTTAATATGAAAAAGATTCGTTGGGGCATTGCAGGCCCCGGAACTATTGCAAATAAATTTGCCAAAGCGGTGAAAAATGTGGAAGGCGCAGAGCTTGTTGCCGTTGCGGCAAGGTCTGTGGAAAAAGGCAGAGCTTTTGCTGAAAAATATGATATTCCCGAGGTTTTTGAAGGGTTTGAAGCTATGGCGATGTCGGACAAGGTGGATGCTGTGTATGTTGCTACGCCTCATCCTTTCCACAAATCTTCGGCAGAGATTTTCCTGAACAACAAAAAACACGTGCTTTGCGAAAAACCCATCTGCGTGAATGCCGCTCAGGCAAAGGCTCTTAAAGAATGTGCCGCCAAAAACGGCGTTTTCCTGATGGAAGCTATGTGGACACGTTTTCTGCCTGCAATAAAAGAGGCGGCAGAGCTTGTGAAAAATGGTGAAATCGGCGATGTTTTAGGCATTGAGGCAGATTTTTGTTACCGTATAGAAACCGAGGAAGACCCCAAAGTTTTTGACAACTCTCTTGCAGGGGGCGGTCTGCTTGACGTAGGTGTTTACGGACTGCATTTTGCATCCATTTTCCTTGGAAATTCGCCCGAGAAAATATCGGCTGTCGCAAATGTGGAAAATGGCGTAGATTTGCACACCGCCGCTACACTTAAATACAAAAACGGTGCGGTTGCCGTTATTACCTCCGCCATCAACCTGCACAAACCCGAAACGGCTTATATTTACGGCACAAAAGGGCACATTTATCTGCCTAATTTCTATGGTGCAAACGAGCTGTTTGTTGCGGTTGGCGGCGATGCGAGATATATTGAAAATTCCGCAATGGGCGACGGGTTTGAGGAAGAGATTATCGAGGTTTGCGATTGCATTCGTGCAGGAAAAACCGAGAGCGATATTCTGCCTCTTGACGAAAGTATCGCCATCCTCGGACAGATGGATGAGATAAGAAAACAAATTGGCGTGAAATATCCGCTTGAGGGCGAAATATGAAAAAAATATTGATTCTCGGCAAACCTGGCAGCGGAAAAACCACACTTGCCGTAAAGCTTGCGAAAAAGCTGGGGTTACCGCTTGTTCATCTTGACAAAATTTTCTGGAAATCGGGTTGGACCGAATCGGACCGCGACGAATTTGACCAAAAACTGCTGTCAGAGCTTGAAAAAGATTCCTGGATAATTGACGGAAATTACGGCAGAACTATTCCGCTACGGATGAAATATGCCGACACCATAATCTGCTTTGAATATCCGAGGATTCTCTGCATCTGGCGGGTGCTGAAAAGAGTTGCGAAAAATTTCGGAAAAGTCCGTCCCGATATGGGTGAAAATTGCCCCGAAAGGTTTGATTTTGATTTTTTGAAATTTATATGGAACTGTCCCTCCGTTTATGAGAGAATAAAAAGCTTTGACGGAGAGATAATTCTGGTGAAAAACAGGCGGGATTATAAGAAATATTTTGGCGACCTTTAAATACGAAAATTTTTCGTAACAAAAGCGGTTGACATTCAATATCTTAATATATATAATGAAATCGAAAAGTTAAATTTTGCAGCTTTGGAGGAAATAAAATGGCTGATGTTAAAAAAGTTACTGATATTGCTAACGACCAGGGTCTTGACGCTCAGCAGATAAAAGAGTTTCAGCGCCAGGAAGAGGTGCGTGTAAAAGCGAAAAACTATGTTTATCCCGAAGGGGAAGAACAGCTTGCCACTCTTGAGGATTTTATGGACAGAAAATTCGGTCTTATGGTGCACTGGGGTCTTTACAACCAGATGGGTATAAAGGAATCGTGGACCAACGTTGATACCGAATGGACAAGATGGCAGTTTAAGCCCGGTACTCCTTATAAAGAAATAAAAGAAATGTATAGTAAACTGCACAGAGGATTTCTGCCGCTCCGTTTTGATGCAAAGGAATGGGCGGAAATTGCTGACGATGCAGGTTTTAAATACCTTTGTTTCACCACAAAACATCACGACGGGTTCTGTATGTGGGACACAAAAACCACCGATTACAAGGTAACGGGCAGCGAAGTTCCCTGGCGTCACGAGAAAAACGCCGATATCACAAAGGAACTGTTTAACGCTTTCCGTGACAAAGGAATGGCAATCTCGCTCTACTACAGCCGTGCCGATTTCTCCTGCCCTTACTATTGGGAAGAAGATTACGACTGCAAAGTGCGCGTTCCTTCCTATGACCCCAACGAAAAACCTGAAAAATGGCAGAAATTCAAAGATTACGTTTTTGCTCAGCTTAAAGAGCTTATCGAAGGTTACGGCAAAATTGACGCCATCTGGTATGACGGCGGTTGCGACAGTTTCCAGCTCGGCCTTCCTGAAATGACAAAAGAGCTTCAGAAAACTCAGCCCTGGATGATTGTGGGCAGAGGCGGTCCGGGATTTGAAAAAATCATCACTCCCGAACTTTTTGTGCCCGAACAGCCTGTTTTTGCTCCCTGGGAAACCTGTACGGTTATGGGCAAAAAAATGTTTGAGTATAATGGAGACCACACATCCTTCGGCTATACATACGACCAGGATTATATGTCGGCGAAAGATGTTGTGAATCTGCTTCTTGATATTGTGTCAAAAGGCGGAAACCTTGCACTTAACCTTGCTCCCCAGCCCGACGGCAGATTGCCGCTCCGTGCCGTGGAAGAACTGAAAGTTTTAGGAAAATGGATGAAAGTGTTTGGCGGCGCAATCTATGCAACAAGACCTGTTGCCCCGTATTACACCGAAAAATATTCTTACACCGCATCAAAAGACGGCAAAACCATAAATGTATTCTATCAGTATGACGACGGTGAAACCGCTCCCGAAAAATACAGCCTGATTTGCGAATCAAAAGTATTGAAAATTACAGATTTAAGAAGCGGAAAAGACCTTGAATTTACACAAAATAAAAACGAAGTAACTGCCATTTTACCTGCAGACCTTGCAGGCAGAGAAGGCGACATCGCAGATTGCTTTGTAATGACAGCAGAATAATAAACGGAGGAAAGAACTATGGCTATCGAGAAAAAATACGACTTCAAAAAAAGACTCCTGCAGATTCATCAGCCCGATATCAGAAATGCGGCGTATACTAAAAAAGACAATGAATATATGCTTGCGGACAGGGTTGTAATTTCAATTCCCGACAATGCGGAAGTTGTTTTAAAAACTGCTGCATGGGACTTTGCAGATTTCCTCAAAACATCTATGGGAATTTGTGCAGGCGTTGTTTTTGGCAACGAAAATGCAGAGATTATAATTGACCTTGCGGCAAATTGCGGCGTTGACCTTGGTGAATATGCTGAATATAAAGGATTTAAAGTTGCGGTTTGCGAAAAAGGCATTAAAGTTATCGGTCACGACGAAAGAGGTGCCGCTCAGGCTCTCTACTATATTGAGGACCTTATGACTTTTGCAAAAGCTCCCGTTTTGACATACGGCGAATTCTGCAAAAAACCGATGTTCTCGCCTCAGATGATTCATTCGGGTTATGCTCTTGATGAGTATCCCGACGAATATCTCGCAAGGGTTGCTCACGAAGGCAGAGACGCCATCCTTCTTTTCACAAAAGAAGTGAACAAAACTCCCTGCGGATATGTTAACTTCAACGAACTTATCGAACGTGCGGCAAAATACGGTCTGGACGTTTATGCTTACAGCTATATGAAAAGCCCCAAAAGCCCTTACGACGATGATGCGGAGGAATTTTACGAAGGTACATACGGCAAACTTTTCCGCGAATGTCCCGGTCTTAAAGGCGTGACACTGGTTGGCGAAAGTGTTGAATTCCCCAGTAAAGATACCCGTGTTTCACCGGGAACTCACCTTGAAACTGTGGTTGACGGTATCCCCACAGGTAAATACAGCTCGGGATGGTTTCCCTGTTATGACTATCCGGTATGGCTCAACCTTATCAAAAAAATCATCCGCAAACACAAACCTGACGCGGACATTGTATTCTGGACATACAACTGGGCATCCCGCCCCGAAGATGTCCGCCTTGATCTTATCAGAACTCTGCCTACAGATATCAGCCTTCAGGCGACATTTGAACAGGCAGAACATATAAAACTTGAAAATTCCACCACCAGAGTTGCCGACTATACCATCAGCTTTGAAGGCCCCGGTAAATATTTCAGCGGTGAAGCCAAAGAAGCGAAAAAATGCGGAATCCCGCTTTACAGTATGGTTAACTCAGGCGGTCTTACCTGGGACTTCGGCGTGGTGCCTTATCTGCCCGTGCCCTATCAGTGGATGAGACGATTCGAAGGAATGAGAAAAGCTCACGATGACTGGGGTCTTAAAGGTCTTATGGAATGTCACCACTATGGCTTCACACCTTCTTTCATCAGTAAACTGGGCAAACTTTCCTTTATGGAACCCAGAGAACCCATGGAAGATATTTTGAAGAAAATCCTTATTTCGGAATTCGGCGAAGAAAATTACGAAAAAGTAAATGCAGCTCTCGAGTGCTACAGTGACGCAATCCGCCACTATATTCCCAGTGACGCTGACCAGTATGGTGCGTTCAGGGTTGGTCCGTCCTATCCTTTCAATATGTTTATGGGCAAAGCACTTCCCCAGCCTCAGGGATGTATGATTCCTCACGATGAGGGAGCACATTTCGGTAACAGAATTATTGAAATGTACTATCGAAACGTTTCGGACAACAGACTTTCTCCGCTGGGTCTGCGAATCGGCGACGAGCTGAAGTCGCTTGAAAAAATGCTGGAACTTATGGAAAAAGGTACTGAAATTTTATACAGCATTTCAGATGCAAATGAAAAACTCTCGCAGCTTCGCAACCTCGGTCATTTTATGACAAACACCGTAAAAACAGGTGTTAACGCGAAAAAATGGTTTATGCTCATCTGCAAAATGAATGTTGCAAATACCAAAGAAGAGCTTGCAAATATTTACGACACAATGGAAGCTCTGCTGAAAGTGGAAATGGAAAACGTGAAAGATACAATCCCTGTTGTTCAGCAGGATTCCCGTCTCGGTTGGGAACCGTCAATGCTTTATATGACAGACGAATGGCATCTTGACTGGAAAATCCGTCAGCTTAACTTTGTTCTTGATATTGAGCTTGGCAAACTCCGTGAAGGGCTTAGCCTGTAATCGGAGATTACCGTTTTAACAAACAACCCCTCCGGGTTTGCTTTGCAAACCTACCTCCCCTTACGCAGGGGAGGCAATCAGAAGGCTCTCTTGTGTAAAGAGAGCTGTCACGAAGTGACTGAGGGATTGTTCGTAGCTTGAAGATAGTAAAATAAATCCGCAAAGTTTTGCGGATTTTTACCTAACTCATCTTAGAGCTTGTCTGCCGCAGACTGATAAAAATTTATCTTTAAGCGGTCTGCGCTAAATACATAGCCCCAAAAGGAGAAAATTATGAAAAAAGCGATAATTAATGCACAGATTGTGCTTGAAACAGGTATCATATGGGATGCAACTCTTATAACCGAAGATGATGAAATCCTCGCTTACGGCAAAGATATCGAAATCCCGCCTACTGCAGAAATTATTGATGCCGAGGGCGCTTATGTGGGTCCCGGTCTTGTGGACATTCACGTTCACGGCGGAAACGGCGCTCACACTGCCGAAGACCCGATTACGGCGTCCGAGCATTTCCTCAAACACGGCGAAACCACCATTTTAGCTACCCCGTCATATAACTTTACTTTCGAAAGATTTATAAACGGTATCCGCACGGTGAGAGAAAATCTGCCAAAACTCCGCAACGTTCGCGGTATGTATATGGAAGGGCCGTATACCAACTCAAAATACGGTTCAAAAACCGCACAGAACGACTGGGTGGACAAGCTGACTCCCGAATGGTACAAACCTCTCGTTGACGAAGCGGGCGACCTTGCAAAAGTATGGACGGTTGCTCCCGAAAGAGAGGGAATCACAGATTTTCTCGCCTATGCGAGAAAGGTTAATCCCAAGGTAAAAATTGCGATAGGTCACAGCCATGCAACCCCCGATATGGTGCGTGCGATGGGCAGCAAATTCCGTCCCACAATTCTCACACACTATGGTTGTGCAAATCCGGTGCTTCCGCCCCTTTCAGGCGGTACAAGAGGCAGCGGTGTGGACGAATACAGCCTGCAGAACCCCGATGTTTATTGCGAAATGATAAGCGATTCCTGCGCAATTCACGTTCAGGCGCCCAATCAGAGACTTGTTGTTCACGCAAAAGGTGTTGAAAAGGTTGTGCTTATCACAGACTGCACAGCTCACAACAACCCCAATCCCGAACAATTTGCTCACATTGATGACCTTAACTTTAACCAGACCGGCGGTCTGTCGGGCAGCAAAATGACACTTGACAAGGCTTGCCGCAACATTATGACTCACACAAACTGCGGTATTGCCCAGGCATTTATTATGGCGTCGGGCAACCCGGCAAAAGCTATCGGAATGTACGACGAAATCGGTTCAATCGAGCCGGGCAAAAAAGCCGATATTATTTTCGTTGATGACAGATTCAACGTGAAAAAGGTTATGCTGAGAGGCGAAATCGTATATTAATATAGACATGGGCGTATGGATTTTGATGCAGAACGGACAAGCCGAACCCTTGTCAAAGTAATGCTTTGACAAGGGCGTGCCCGAAGGCGTACAAAGGTACGTCGAGAGGTGAGGATTGTTCGTAGCTTGAAGATAGCAAAATAAATCCGCAATGTTTTGCGGATTTTTACCTAACTCGCCTTAGAGGTTGTCTGACGCAGACTGATAAAAATTTATCTTCAAGCGGTCTGCGCTAAATACATAGTCCAAAAAGGAGAAAATTATGAAAAAAGCAATAATTAATGCACAGGTTGTGCTTGAAACAGGTATCCTCTGGGATGCAACCCTTATAACCGAAGATGAAGAAATTCTCGCTTACGGCAAAGAAATTGACATCCCTTCGGATGCGGAAATTATTGACGCCGAGGGTGCATATGTAGGTCCGGGTCTTGTGGACATTCACGTTCACGGAATTTGCGGTCATCACACGGCGATTGAACCCATCGAGGCTTCCGAAATGTTCCTCCGTCGCGGTTCAACTTCCATTCTTGCAACTCCGTCATATCAGTTCAACGGAGAAAAAATTATGAACTGCATCAAAACGGTGAAGGAAAATATGGGCAAAGCCCGCACCATCCGCGGTATTTATATGGAAGGGCCTTACACCAACTCAGAGACAGGTTCACACTCTTTTATGAACCCTTGGAAACACGGCACTTTTGCCGAAGAGTACGAGCCTTTTGTTGAAGAAGGCGGCGACCTTGTAAAAGTCTGGACAATAGCTCCCGAAAGAGAAGGAATTATAGATTTTCTGAAATTTGCACGCCAGGTGAACCCCGATGTGAAAATTGCAATAGGTCACACATGGGCAACTCCCGATCAGGTTCGTGCTCTGGGAAGTCGATTCCGCCCCACAATTCTCACACATTTCGGATGTGCAACCAAGGTTCTTCCTCCTCTTTCAGGCGGTACAAGAGGCAGTGGTGTGGACGAATATTGTATGCAGGACCCGGACGTTTTCTGCGAAATGATAAGCGATTCCTGCGCAATCCACGTTCAGGCACCCAATCAGAGACTTCTTATTCATAATAAAGGTGTTGAAAGGGTTGTGCTCATCACAGACTGCACGGCTCACAACAACCCCAACCCCGAAAAGTATGCTCACATTGACGACCTTAACTTCGACCCCAAAGGCGGTCTTGCAGGCAGCAAAATGACAATGGATAAGGCTTGCCGCAATGTTATGACTCACACAAACTGCGGTATCGCTCAGGCGTTTATCATGGGTTCCTCTTCACCTGCAAAGGCTATCGGAATGTTTGACGAAATCGGTTCAATTGAACCGGGCAAAAAAGCCGACCTTATTTTTGTTGACGACAGATTTAATGTGAAAAAAGTTATGCTGAGAGGCGAAATGGTATATTGAGGTGAAATAAAATGTGTAATATAGCAGGTTACATCGGAACAAAAGATGCCGCACCGGTGCTTCTTGATATGATGAAACGCGAGGAAGGGTTTGCAGGCGGTTATTACACCGGGCTTGCCACCCTTGACGGCGGAAAAATTCATTATGCAAAGCTGACGGGCGACACCGACAAACTCATAAAAGATACAGATGCGAAAAATCTGCCCGGCAAGATGGGTATAATCCACAGCCGCAGTAAATCGGGCGGTGGCGATGAATGGGCTCATCCTTTTGTGGGCATCAAAAACGGAAAAACCGAGCTTGCGTATATTGCCAACGGCAATAACGGATTTTTCGAAACAAATATGGCAACAAATGTGGCTCTTTCGGAACAGCTTCTTTCCGAAGGGTTTGAAATGCTGTCGCTCCTTCCTGAAAATGTGAACAAGGATTATCCCACACTTTCGGACGGAAGTGCCGTTCATATGAGCGACACTATGTGTCAGCTTATTTATAAAAATGTTCTGTCGGGCGACAAGCTTGACAAGGCGATGGAAAAAGCTTACTGCGCTATGCCGGGCGAGATTGTGGGGCTTGCGATAAGCCTTGCACAGCCCGATGCGATTGGCTGGACAAGAATAAATATGCCTGTGTTTATAGCGTTTGCACCTCACGGAGCATATCTTGCCTCAACTCCGCACGCATTCCCCGAAGATGCCGGCGAACCTCAGCTTTTGCCCGCATTTGCTTCGGGACTGGTATATGCCGACAGTTTCACAACTGTTACCTATCCGGAAAAACCTGCAAAGGTTGCGGAGATTACGGCAAGAGTGATGGCCGAAGCCTATAACGAAATTGTGAAAGCCACTTCGCAGGAGCCTCAAAGTATGCTTCCGCTTCTGGACCTTGTAACACCTATATTTGACAAAGCGGACATTTTGCAGACTTATCCGCTGGTTTACAGCGTGCTTTATTCTTTGAAAAACGAAGGCAGACTGGAAATTCAGACAGATATGTTGCCGGGGGCATTTGAAAACCTCACCGCACCTAAATTCAAAATGAGACTCAGATAAAAATGAATTGACCCTTGGTTGCATCCTGCAACCAAGGGTCAATTCTGTTCGTCCTTAAAGTCTAGCTTCACTGTATTACCTCTCTTTCCTTAAATCCCCGAAAAATTTTACTGGCCGGGCTCTAACATCTTTTGTTATCCTCTCTTTCTCCTGTTCGGGTACTGTCTGAAACTATTCATTTTAAAAAGTTTTTCTTAGTACATTGGCTTGTACCTTCCTATCTTCACTTATAGTGTACCACAGAGAAACACCCTGTTTCAATAGGCAGAATATCAAAAGATTTTTCGGCCTGTTTGTGTATAAGGGAGAAAATGTGAAAAAAGTATTTACAAGCACCATTTTTCTATGGTATAATTAATCTGTTGGGTGTTTTAGAAAGTGGCAGTTTTCGAAAGAAAATTGTCTTTTTTAATTTAGGAGGATAAAAATGAAAATTGTAATTCAGCGAGTAACTGAAGCAAAAGTTGATATAGACGGCAAAACCGTGGGGCAGATTGGCAAAGGGTATCTCCTTTTGCTGGGTGTTTCAGGCACAGACACCACAGAAATTGCCGATAAAATGATTGAAAAAGTGGCAAAACTTCGGATTTTTGAAGACGAAAACGGCAAAACCAATCTCAGTATCGACCAGGTCGAAGGCGAAATTCTGGTGGTTTCGCAGTTCACTCTTTATGCCGATTGCCGAAAAGGCAACCGCCCCAGTTTCACAAATGCGGGTGCGCCCGATATGGCAAACAGCCTTTACGAATATGTTCTGGAAAAATGCTCCCATATGTTTAAAAAGACTCAGCACGGCGAGTTTGGAGCAGATATGAAGGTGTCCCTTGTCAATGACGGGCCCTTTACAATAGTTTTAGACAGCGACGAAATTATAACAAAATAGGAAGTGTGGACTTTTATGAAACTAAGTTTTGAAGAAATAAAATCTATCGCCCTTGGTGCGGTGGAGTGTGAAATGGTTGACGGAGCGGTTCGTCTGTATAGATTCACAAAAGAGCAGCGAGACTTTTACAATGGCAAGCATGTACCTTATTGCACTTCGGGAATAAAGCTGTGGTTTGAAACAGACAGCAAAAACCTTAAAATCACAGTGAACCCTTATAAAGAATATACGTCCAGAAAATATTTTTCGGTGGATATCCTTGTAAATGGTCAGCCCGTGGGACATATTGACAACTTCTCGGATATGGAACTTCCACAGAACTATGTCGGAATTACTCCCGAAATTGAAAGAGCAAGCGGCGAATTTGCCCTCGGCGAGGGAATAAAATCAGTTTGTGTATATATGCCCTGGTCGGTAGCTATGGAAATTGAAGAGTTTTCGCTTGACGACGGAGCGACGCTTAAACCCATAAAACCCTCTAAAAAGCTATTAGTTTACGGCGATTCCATCACTCAGGGGTACGATGCGCTTCGCAATTATAATAAATACATAACAAGGCTTGCAGAGGCACTTGATGCGGAAGAAATAAACAAAGGTGTCGGCGGAGAAGTTTTCCGTACAGAGCTTGCAAAATTAAAAGATAATTTTAATCCCGATTATATAACAGTTGCTTATGGTACAAACGATTTGTCAATGCGTCAGCGTGATGATTTTGAAAAGGATTGCCGTGGATTTTATGAGGCTATCAGCAAAAATTATCCCGATTCCAAGATTTTTGCCATCACGCCCACCTGGAGATATTATACCGAACCTCAACCGCTCGGCAACATCGGCAATGTTTCGGATTTTATAAAGGAAGTGGCAGAGCCACTTCCCAATGTGACGGTGATAGACGGTTATGACCTTATTCCGCACGACAGAGATTTGTATGCCGATTTAAGAATCCATCCGACAGACCAAGGGTTTGAGCATTATTTTAAGAATCTGTATGCAAAAATAAAGGAATTTATTTGACAGTGAAGAGTATGATAACCCACCCGTTTCCGCCGCTTTTTGACCAAAACTGCGAAATTCTGATTCTGGGCAGTTTCCCTTCGGTGAAATCGCGGGAACAGATGTTTTTCTACGGACATCCGCAAAATCGGTTCTGGAAAGTGATTTCTGCGGTTTTTGGCAGCGATGAACCTAAAACCATTGCCGAAAAAAAAGAATTTCTGCTTTCGCACAAAATTGCTTTGTGGGATGTTATAGCAAGCTGCGAAATTTCAGGCAGCTCGGACAGTTCCATCAAAAATGTCGTTGCAAACGACATTTCGCCCATCCTCAAGGGTGCGAAAATCCGTAAAATTTTTGTGAACGGGAAAACTGCGGAAAAATATTTTAAAAAATATACCCAGAAAGCAGTGGGCATATCGGCTGTGTGTCTGCCTTCAACCTCGCCTGCGAATGCGGCGTGGAGTGTGGAACGGTTAACCGTGGCGTGGCGAGATGCTATTGCGGAGAAAGGTTGATTTTATGAAAGAAAAAATATATACAATTCCAATAAACGATGCTCTTGACGCAGGTGGTTTCTGCCCGTTTTGCCAAATGTTTGACAGGCTGGAGAAAAACGCGGTGAGTTATGCCGTTGGCCCTGCGATGATGGAACCAGATTTTCGTCAGCTCACCAACGCAAAGGGGTTTTGCAAAAAGCATATGCGTGACCTTCATGCCCAGAGCAAGGCTCTTCCGCTTGCACTTGTGATGGACACTCACCTTGCTGAGCTTGACTCTCTTTTGAGTACCGATTTTTCGGGCGGCAAAAAGTCGCTTTTCAAAAAGGGCGAAAGCGTCAAAGACGGGTTTGCGAAAAAGCTTTCGGATGTGGCGACATCTTGCGTGGTGTGCGACAGTATTAACGATACTTTTTCAAGGTATTTCGACACTTTTGTTTATATGCTGAAAAAGGAAAAAGGATTTTTGGAAAAAGTTCTTGCATCGGACGGATTTTGCATCGAGCATTTTGCAAGGCTCGCGGAAATTGCCGCAAACGAGATGGCGGACGCCGAATTTGAAAAATATTTCCTGCCCGTTATAAATCTGCAGAAAAAACGAGTGCAGGAATTTAATGCCCACATCAAGAATTTTGTGAACAATTTCGACTATCGCAATGCAAACAACAAAGCAGAAGTGCCTGAAAATCTATTGCTTAAAACAGGCAATCTGCTAAACGGCGAGTTTGAGCCAAAAGAGAAAAAACTTGATAATGTATAATAAAAGAAGGATGTAAAACTTTTCGGCGCCTTCACTTAGGGAGATTTTGGTTTCCAAACCATCTTTTTAGTTAATAATGCATCAAAAAGCTTGGTAATACGCTAGTATTACCAAGCTTTTAATCTTTTTCTTAATCTAAAAATCTGTGTCCGGAAACTGCTTTGCACCATAAAAATCTTTATTTTGGATACAGAGTGAGGAAAAATCGCGAAGAAATCCTG
>JAFYVD010000020.1 GCA_017558425.1 Clostridia bacterium
TTACATATGAGTAAACTTAAAATCAATATTGAACCGGTGCTGCGGATTTTGCCGCAAAAGATAGCGCTTGCCGTTGCAAAATATGATGTTGAAGAAATTCGGCTGATTGCAAACAAACCGGTCACCGTTTTTATGGAAGGTACAAGCTATTATATCAGCGCCGTGGGTGATATTACTCAATCGGCGGGGAGCGGAATTACAATCACTCCTTCGGGGGTAAACGAAGTGTTGAAATTGGCGTGCGGAGGGTCGGTTTATGCTGTGGAAGAAGAACTGCGGAGAGGATTTGTCACCATTGAAGGCGGACACAGGGTGGGGGTTTGCGGAACTGCTGTGATGAAGTCGGGCGAGGTGGCATACATCAAATATGTTTCTGCTCTAAATATAAGAATTGCAAAGCAGGCGATAGGCAGTTCCAAAGATATAATACCCATTATATATGACAAATTTGCCAGAAATACATTGATTGTTTCGCCGCCCGGATGCGGAAAAACCACAATGCTTCGCGATATTGCGCGTGTTTTGGGGAGCAGATATAAAATCGGAATAGCGGACGAGCGGAGTGAGCTTGCCGCTTCTTATATGGGAGTGCCGCAGACTGATGTGGGAGAAAAAACTGTGGTGATGGATTTATGCCCCAAGGCACAGGCGATAAATATGCTTGTGCGCACCATGGGGATTGAAATGGTGATTACCGACGAAATCGGAACTACGGAGGATGTGGCGGCTATAAAAAATGCTTTTAACTCGGGTGTGAAGGTGATAGCGTCCGCACACGGATACTGTGTTTCCGACATAACGGGGCATCCGCACTTATCAAAACTTACACAACACGGATTTCAACGAATTATAACGCTGAGCCGTAGGTTTGGGGTGGGAAGCATTGAAGAGGTGAATCATTTTGACAGTTAAGATTTTGTGTGGAATAGTGATAGTGATTGCTTGCAGTACGGTTGGTATGAAGATTTCAAATATGATGGTACAAAGAGTAAGAAGTCTTGGAGGATTTCTGTCTGCACTTGCAAAAATGGAAGGTAGTATAGAAACAGTATTGATGCCTCTTGATGAAATTTACCGGGAGCTTTCGGGCATGAAAGGTAAGGTGGGGGAGTTTTTTTCGAAACTGTCGCCAGGATGCGATTGGAAAAAGCATCTGTCTTTTTTTCCTGAACTGACAGAGCAGGACAAGGCAATTATTGTTAATATGTCCGAAAAACTTGGTGAATTTGAATCTGAACGACAGCTGAAAGAAATAAGACTTGCGCAAAATCTGCTTGAGCAGGCACTTTCGGGGGCAAAGGAAGAAGTTGCAATGAATGCAAAGGTTTATAGGTCTATGAGTTTTTTTGCCGGTGTTGTTATTGCAATTCTGTTAATATAAGGAGCAGATAATGGGAGTAGACTTAATATTTAAAATTGCCGCAATCGGGATAACAGTGACGGTACTTCAGCAACTTCTTATGCGGTCGGGCAGGGAGGATCAGGCAATGCTGACCACGTTGGCAGGGTTGATTGTTGTATTGATTATGGTACTTGGCGAGGTGAAAAATCTGTTTGATACCGTAAAAACCTTGTTTGACCTATGAACAATATAATAGTGGAAGTTGCGGTTATAGCAACGGTTTCGTCTGTATTGACGCTGATGCTGAAAAAGGACAGACCCGAAACGGCGTATCTTTTGTCGCTGGCGGCAGGGGTTCTTGTGATTTACATTCTTTTTCCTTCGGCAAAAACTGCTCTGGAAGTAATTTACAGTTTGTCGGGACTCAGCGGTATAAATGCGGAGTATATAGATGTAATTGTGAAATCCTGTATTGTTGCAATGATAACGGGGGTGAGTGCTTCATCCTGCCGCGATGCAGGCAACAGTTCGCTTGCGGCAAAGGTGGAGATTGCCGGAAGGGTGGCGATAATTGTTATGGCGGCACCTGTGGTGAAGGTTTTGTTTAATGTTATACTGTCTGTGATAAGATGAGAAAGGGCAAATATGAAATTGCTGATAATACTGATTGCTCTGACGGGAATTTTCTTGCCTGCTTTCGCGAGCGAGGCAGATGGGTTCGTTTCGGAACACATTGAAATGGCGGGTGTGTACAATGTTTATGAGACGGAAGAAATTTCCTTCGGAGAATTGACAAAAGGGCTGACCGGAGCGGGGCTTCCATCTGCAGAGTCGGTTGCAAACACATTTTTTGAAAAACTTACCGGAAGTGTTCGGGAAAGCATTTCTCTTTGTATGGGAATATTCCTTGTGGTGCTGGTGCTTAGCGTAATTATAAATACCGTGGGGGAAAATTCGGGGATTTTCCACCTGTCTTTTTATGTTTGTTACATTGTGATTTTTATGATGGGTGCGAAAAGTTTTGATAATGCTTGCGACATAGCGAAAACCTCCATCGGCGAGCTGAATTTTTTTATGAAGGCGGCTTTGCCTGTTCTGGGAACTCTTATGACGGCATCGGGAGGAGTCGCCAGAACCGCACTGATGAGCGGAGCGGTGATAAGCCTTTCGGGCTTGGTGTCGGTAGTCAGTGAAATACTTTTCCCGGTAAGCACTTTAAGTGCGTTAATAAGCGGCGTGGGAGGATTAAGCGGCGAAAACAGTCTGAAAGGATTTTCTTCCGCATTTAAAAAAGCGGCACTGTGGGGTCTTGGAATTATTATAACAATTTTTACCACCGTATTGAGCATCAGAGGGTTTGCGGCTGTGAACATAGACAGTATTGCAGGCAAAACTGTAAAATATGCTGCAGGCACCTTTGTGCCGGTGGTGGGCGGACTGTTGTCCGAAACGCTGGGGAGCTTGCTTGCCTGCGGACGGCTTGTGAAAGGTGCGGCAGGAGGAGCGGCAGTATTTGTGATGCTGTGGCTGTGTATTTCTCCAATAGTAAAGCTGGTGGCAATAATAATTACATATAAAGTGGCGGCGTTGATAATTGCACCGATATCCGACGGAAGAATTTCTGCGGCAATTTCAGAATTTACATCGGCAATTGTTATTTTGTTGGCGATGGTGATTTTTTCGGCAGTAATGTTTATAATCAGTGCGGGAATTATTGCCGCGATGTGAGGTTGATATGGAAGCAATAAAAAATTATATTATGACGCTTTGCGGATTTAGCTTTATATCGTCGTTGGTGGCTGCTTTGCTGCCTGAAATGCCTGCCAAAAAGACGGTTAAATTTGTGTGCGGTGTGGTGTTGTGTATTCTTATTATTTTGCCGATAAAAAATATCAGTCCTGCTTTTTCAGACATATTTGCAGAAACACAGACATATAATTTATATAACAGCAATAACAGCGTACGAGGGTTTACCGAAAAGGTGATTTCGGACAAAGTGTCAGAAGTTGTCGGAAAGTGTTTTACAGAATATGGTATTACGGATGCTTCTGCGGAGGTGATGTTCGACGAAGAAGGAAATTTGTCAGGTGTAAATATAAGTAAAATGTGTGAGCCTGCAGCGGAAAAAGCGGCGGCAGTTTTGGGGCTGCCTCGGGAATTAATGCATATGACGGAGTGAATTATGGATTTTAAAATGTTTGTTTCCGATAAAAAGAACCTTCCAATTATAATAGCGTTAGTGTGTGCTTTGATTGTGATGGCTTTATGGGGGAATGGTGATAAAACAGAAGAAAAAAAGCCGCCTGACGAGTATGCCGACAATATTGAAAAACGCCTTGAACGGGTGCTTGAGAAGGTGGATGGAGCAGGGAAGGTATCGGTTTTTGTGGCACTTGAGGATTACGGGTCCACCGATTTCGCAACAGACTCCAGGCAGATAACAGCTCAGGACCGTAGCGAATCGGAGCAGAAAATAGTGATGCAGGGGTCGGGCTCGGCTCTGGCACCTGTGGCGGCAAGGGTTTCTTTACCAAAAGTGAAAGGGGTGATAGTGGTGGCTCAGGGAGCAAAAAACGAAATTGTGAAAGAAAATCTTGCTGCAGCGGTTGAGGCTTCTATGGCAACGATGCCGCATAGAATAAAGATATTAGTGGGGAATAATTAGGAGGAAAAATGTTTGTGCTTAAAAGAAAACAAGTTATAATAGCAATAATTTTTTGTATGGTGATGGTGGCGGGATATATAAACTGGGCATATCAACCGGAGAATGCTGCGGAAACGGCGTCGGCAGACCGTGCCGAA
>JAFYVD010000021.1 GCA_017558425.1 Clostridia bacterium
GCATAGATAACTGCTACGTTTTTAGCTGCGTCTGTGTTGTTTGTGAGGTTGATTTTTGCACCCTGAAGAGCACCATTGGCAACAAAACCTTCAGCAATATCTTCATCAGCGCTGCCGAAACCTTTAACTACATCAAATGCGTTGATTGCGATTTCGGGTTTGGGAGTGGAGAAGTTTGCTACATTGTAGCCTTCAAGGTCTGTATACATTGTGTTTTTGATTGTGCCGGGGAATGTGATGACATAATTTGTACCTTCAGAAAGGTCTGTCATAAATGAAACAGTTGCTTCAGAATAGATTTCTCCGCCTGCACTTTCAATAACTTCTGTTACGTCGGAAACTACGAAGTCTTCACCGTATGTAAGAGCTTCGCCGCCGGCTGTCATTGTTACGGCAGTTTCGTCGTAAGTTGAAGCTTCAACAGGCTGAGAGAATTTAACTTTTACACTTGTTGAATATGCAGGAATAACATCTTCCACTGCTGATACATTAAATGCACCTTCGCCTGTTTTCAGTGTGTAAGCTTTGAGGTTTGTACGTTTTTCACTTACCCATGAACCAAAGTTGAAACCTACGCCGTGAATTGTGTAATTTGCTTTAAGGTTTGCATCTGTTGCTTTGTTGTTGTTATAGGGAACGCCGTCGTGATACATTCTTCTCTGGAGAGATGTGTCGCTTTTCTTTGTGATAACACTTGTGAATGTGTGAACGCCATCGCCTACGGGGAAATAGAAGTGGTTACCGTAAGCACCGTTCCAACCATCCTGTACATCAAAGCTTTTAACAGTACATTCGTATGTACCTGCTTCAACAACTCCTTCAGCAAGCTCTGCATCCGGGTCAGGAGTGTATGTTGTGTTGAAAACATAGTTGTAGTTGTTCAAGGAAACATAGCTGAATGACCCTGTACCCATATTTTCATAATAAGCGCAAACGGGCGAATAATCGACATAGTGTGACGATAAGTTGGGGGATGTAGTATATACTTTTTTACCATTGGCATCCAGTTTTGCGGTGTATGTACCTGTAAATGTGTCGCCTTCAAAACGGTGTGCAACAACTTCCTGATCGTAGGAAATTACGTATGCTTCGTCAGCATTTTCAATGCCGTTCCATGCTTTTGGTGCAGCGAAGGTTAACTTTTCACTCCAGGCACCCGTATTAGCTTTTGCTACATTGTAGTACGCATTGTCACCATTTGAGTTGGCAGCGAGGCTCCAATAAGCCTTGCCCTGGCCGCGAAAAGCCTGATAGTTCTTATGGTCGTGCATAAACATTTTGTCGTTGCCGCTTTCTTTGAGCGCTGTGAAAAATGCTTGGTTAAAGACTTGGTCTCTGGTTGTATTGGCATAGTACTCTGTTTGTTCTCCGTTTGCGTCCAGCCAGCCGTATGCTTTGTAGAAATCGTCCATTGAATCATAGTCGAAATCTTCATAGATATAAACTTCGGACTGAGCGGCAGAAACAGAGATTGTCGCCATCATTGCGATTGCAAGGATGAGGGACAAAATTTTCTTTGCTTTCATTTTGTTTTCTCCTTTTTTGATATTTTGCCTTTTGGAAATTAATCTGCCTGATGGGGAATGTGATTTTACGAGATAATCAGGAGGTTGCGGATACCCTGCCGGCCGCTTATGACGACCGAAATCTACACACACATTTAACCTTGCACCAAGTTGGACTAATTGCCGGCTCGGCAATAGAGTGGTTTCCGTCTACCTTTGCCAGCTGTCGTTGCGGTGCGACATCAAACAAAATTAAAACGGTTCAGCATTGATTTCCAGGAATTCCTTTTGTGAAAAACCAATGCCTGCTCTTTTCAAAATCGTGCAGTTGCGAATACCCGAATCGAAAAGAGGTGATTTATATTATAAACCTGCCTGCCGATGGTTGCGACAAAGGCTTTGCAAATAGGCAGGAAATAATATATAAATCTATACACTATACATTATAACATGACGTGGCAGAGGGAGTCAATGTCCGAATGTAATAATTTTGTAATATAATTTTGTGCATTTTGCATAAGGAGGGGAACAATGGTTGATTTTTGGGAATGGCAAGGGCGGAAAAGTTGTAATTTTGCCCAATGTCATTCTGAGTAAAATTGGGAAAAATGTTGACAATTGGTGGGGGTATGGTATAATTAGTATATAATATTTGCCGAAAGGACGATAACTATGAAAAGAATATTCGAAAAGCTGGTGTTCGGTGCCGAAAAATTTGTTCCTGCCGTTATTTTAAAGGACGGCGGTAAGGTTTGTCCCGAATACAAAGCAGTTGTTAACGAAAATAAAAAAACTGCCGCATTTTCTGCGGAATGTGATAAGTTTAAAGATACGTTTTATTTTACATATTCGGGCGGCGAAGTTTTGTGCAAACGTATATTTGAAAATGTGTCGGGTGGCAAGCTTGACCTTGTGGAACTGGGGCTTGAAATCTGCGGAATTTCTTTCGGTGGCGACCCGAAAGACGATTATTTCTATCACAACGAAAACCCCAGAATTTACGGAATTTACACTCTGCCCATTGATTTTGACAGAACAAACTGCGATGCAGAGGCTGAAAAATGGGGGATTGACATTGACATTAAATA
>JAFYVD010000022.1 GCA_017558425.1 Clostridia bacterium
AATAAGTTCAGCTTGGTCAACTGTTTTTCTCATTTTATCCATTGCGGGGATAACCTTGTCTGCGAAATACCTTGAAAGACCGATATGGTCGGAAGATGCAGGCTTTGCCGACATTAATGTTTCAAGCTCTTTTATGGAGAGAGAAAGCTGTTTGCCAAAGGCGGCAATGTTTTCCAGAATTTCTCTTTCCTCTGTGGCACTGATGCCCGTTTCCTCGTAAAGAGTAACGGTTCTTGCCGCTTCTCTTGCGGCTTTGTGAATGGCAGGAAGATAATCACGTTTCGCCATTTCAAGCATGGTGAGCGCCTCGATGTTAACAGTTTTGCTATAGTTTTCGAGCTTGATTTCACAACGGGAGTGAAGTTCGGCCTCGGTGAACACACCGTGACGGGTAAGCATTGTAACATTTTTTTCTGACAAGAGCGACGGAACGCAATCGGGAGTAGTTTTGAGATTAAGAAGCCCACGATTTTCCGCTTCCTTAACCCAGTCTGCAGAATAGTTGTCGCCCGAGAAAATTATTCTTTTGTGTGCTTTGATGGTGTCGCGAATCAGCGCTGAAAGTTCTTTTGAGAAGTTTTCTGCCTTTTCAAGACGGTCGGCAAAAATTCGGAGAGATTCTGCAACCGCGGAGTTGAACATAATGTTTGTTGCCGCGATGGTATTTGATGAACCCAGCATACGGAATTCAAATTTTTTGCCCGTAAATGCAAGGGGAGAAGTTCTGTTTCTGTCGGTGGCATCAATACGGATTTTGGGCAGAAGGTCCACGCCGATTTCCATATATTTTTTGCCGTGTTTCTCGTATTTTTCGCCTCTTTCCACTGCGTCGATAATTTCAGAAAGTTCATCGCCCAGGAAAATTGATATAATGGCAGGGGGAGCTTCCGCACCGCCAAGACGAAGGTCGTTGCCGGCAGTTGCGCAGGAGGTTCTGAGCAGATCCTGATAATCGTCCGCACCTTTGATTACCGCACAAAGGAAGAGAAGGAACTGAGCGTTATCCTCGGGAGAATCGCCCGGGTCTAAAAGATTGCCGATTTTCCTTGCTGAAAGCGACCAGTTGTTATGCTTACCGCTTCCGCTGACTCCTGCAAAAGGCTTTTCGTGAAGCAGGCAAACAAGACCGTATTTTTCGGCAGTTCTTTTCATAACTTCCATGGTAATCTGGTTATGGTCGGTTGCTATGTTTACGGTTGAGAAAATAGGTGCAAGTTCGTGCTGAGCGGGAGCCGCTTCGTTGTGCTTGGTTTTTGCAAGGACACCCAGCTTCCACAGCTCTTCATCCAATTCTTTCATAAATTCTGCAACTCTTGGACGAATGGTTCCAAAATAATGGTCGTCCATTTCCTGACCTTTTGGAGGCTTTGCGCCAAACAGCGTTCTGCCTGTATATTTAAGGTCTTTGCGTTTTTCGTACAGATTTTTGTCAATAAGGAAATATTCCTGCTCGGGACCAACCTCGGGCACAACCCTTGAGGTTTCCTTTCCAAACAGCTTTAAAACTCTTTTTGCCTGTTTATCAACGGCATCCATAGAGCGAAGCAGAGGAGTTTTGTTGTCCAGAGCATCGCCACCGTGAGAGCAGAAAATGCAGGGGATATACAATGTTTTATCTTTTATAAATGCATAAGAAGAAGGGTCCCAGGCGGTGTAGCCGCGTGCTTCAAAAGTGGCACGAAGTCCGCCCGAAGGGAAACTTGACGCATCCGACTCGCCTTTTACAAGCTCTTTCCCCGAAAATTCCATAAGGACATGACCTTCACCGTCGGGGACGATAAAGCTGTCGTGTTTTTCAGCTGTAAAACTTGTCATTGGCTGGAACCAATGGCTGTAATGTGTGGCACCTTTTTCAATCGCCCAATTTTTCATTGCTTCGGCAATCACTGTGGACAGAGCCTTGTCGAGCGGTGCGGCTTTTTCTATGGTTTTAAGAAGCGATTTGTAAACATCTTCAGGCAGACGGGCTTTCATTTCGTCTTTTCCGAAAACCATGCTCCCAAAAAGCTCAGGTATATTAGTCATAATATTCATACCTCTCTAAAGTATAATATTTAAAAGCATACGCAAATAATACTCTATTATACTATATTTTCGCCATATAGTCAAGACGAAAAAGAATGGCAGGGAACTGTCCCTGCCATTGTAAAATTAAGTCTGTAATTATTTTATGAACAACACCACGGGATCAAGTGTCCACGCAGGTGATTTAACGTGTGTCACGCCATCCTCAACGTAGAATTCAACTTCCTGTCTTGTGCCGTCGGGCATCAGTTTTTCAATCTTGGTCGCCGGTTTTTCAAGCACAAGAGTGATTTCGTACATAGGGTCAAGGCTGATATTGAACATTGCACAGAAAAGTGTGTCGTCGGGCAGGTATCCTGCTCTCATATAAATGTCAATATCGCCCGGATAATAAACAGGCAAATTGCCCGATTCTTTGAGAATTTTCACAAACTGCTCTTTTCTTGTTTCATTAAGGAAAGAGAAGTGCATTGAATATTTAAATGGTGTGTCGGGAGTTCCGCCAAACACCACAGATGTGCCGCCCAGAGGATTTTTGTAAATTGTGCTTCCCGGGAAGAGCACCTGATTCACGCCGCCTTTTCCTGTGTGAACCACATTGGAATCGGCCTTCACATCGGAATTTATGGGAACAATTTCCCGTGCATCCACCTGAACCTGAAGTTTGCCGCAGTTTTCTTTAACAACCTCGCCGCTCATAGTAGTTCCCGACCAATCTCTCAGTTCAACGCCGGTATAATCTTTAAATCCGCGGTCGTTAATTGCCTGAGCCGCTTTTCCCGACATAATGAGTGTACCGCCGAAAAATTCTTTCAGCTGTTCATCGGTAAATTTGTGAACAACATCATCGTCCATAAACACCGCACCGCCCGGTTTTCCCGAAAAATAGAGCGGGAAACCAAGTCTTTCAAGCACGCAGGATGCCCAGGGCGAAAGAAGCACGCCAAAAATATTCGGAACTGTGAGACAGTAATCTCTATGTTTGGAAAGAGGAATTCTGCAACCGACAGGCTTAATCTGCGGAGCAAGCTCTGCAAGTGCTTTGTAAAAGCCGCTGTGTCTGGACAGAATTTCGCGGTATGCCTTTCCGCTTGACAGTTCAAAAGCGCTCATTCTTGTAATCCAGTGTTTTGCGCCAATTGCACCTTCAAGAATTGTGCCGGTATAATGAGCGTGGAGCGACTGTGCTCCCGTTGAATATCTGTTCTGGGGACAGGTATCTGTTTCCGCCAGAAATCCGTCAATTTTACCTTCCAGAATTTCTTTCTGAGTTGCCGCACGGAGCATATTTTTGCTGAACCATCTCGCCCCTGCAGGAGTGTAGTTTCCGTTATTTATGCGGACAATTCGCGGATTGCCTTTTCCTGCGAACGCCTCGGCGATATCTTCGGTAAACTCACAGAAATTGCCTGCTGTGCAGTTCATACCCTGAATGCTCGGGTCAACGCTGTCGATGCCTTCACGCATTGCTTTAACTGCACCGATAAGAGCATCCTTCTGAGTCTGCAGATAAAGCTCTGTAATGCGTTTATCTTCTTCGGAAGTTCCGTGAACCCTTTCCCACAGCTCTTCACGGGTGATTTCTCTGCCCAAAAGCTTTGCGAGCTCTGCCATATGTCTGGGACAGGTACAGCCCTTATACCAACGGTAAACAATTCCAACGTCGTCGTCAATCATAATGATTGAGGGGCGGCGTTGTGCAAGAATTGCCATTTGTCTTTTTATATATTCACGAAAACCTTCGTCGTATGGACAAACCGTCGGATGCGGTTCACCGTCTGCAAGACCGATTGTGTGCTGGAACGGATAATCCTCGTTAACCGACATGTGTCCCAGAGTGGACTGCACCATAACGGCGTGTTTTATGCCCATTTTTTCAAATTTTTCAACATATTTATCATAAATAGCACACTGATATTCAGCTTTTTCGTGCACAGGATTGCCCTCGGGAGCAAAATACATGGTCATTGCCGCATGGGTTGTAACCCCCTCGTCCTGCTGACGTTTCAGGTCCTCGCATATTTCGTCAATATGATTTGGGTCAAGTGGTGTAACAGATAATTCAATCATGAAAATCTCTCCTTTTTTGGATAGTTACTTTTATAATGACATAACTTGTATTCAAAGTCAATAGTTTTGGCTTATTTCTCATAAAATTCGTAATTATTCTGTTGACTTTTACAATGCGTTTATATATAATGAAATCATAAAATTGAAAAGAAGGCGAAAATTTATGAGAGCAAAAATTGAATCTACGGTGGAATCCTACCGTCAGCAAATTCTTGATACTTTGGATTATGTCTGGAAAAATCCCGAAACGGGTTACAGAGAAGTAAAAACTTCTGCGTATATGGCGGAAGCTTTCCAAAAACTGGGCTACGAGCTTACAATGGCAGGCAACATCCCCGGTTTTTATACCGATATCAAAACGGGCAAGCCCGGCCCCACACTTTTAATTATGGGCGAGCTTGACTCGCTTATCTGCCGCGACCATCCCGACGCAGACCCCGAAACGGGCGCGGTTCACTGTTGCGGTCACGCAGCTCAGTGTGCGGCTCTTGTGGGCGTTGCAGCGGCTCTTAAAAACCCTGAAATCGCTTCCGAGCTTTGCGGTACAATCAGACTTTGTGCAGTTCCTGCTGAAGAACTTATTGAAATTGGCTACCGCAAACAGCTCAGAGACCAGGGCATCATTAAATATATGGGCGGTAAACCCGAATTTATGCACCGTGGTTTTTTCGATGATGTTGACCTTGCATTTATGGTTCATACCACCATTGGCGAAAACTTTGGATGCAGCAAGGGCAGCGTAGGCTGCGTTGCAAAACAGGTTACATACAAAGGCGTATCTTCACACGCAGGAGGTTCTCCCTGGAATGGCAAAAATGCACTTTATGCCGCATCTCTCGGTTTAAATGCTATAAACGCCATCCGCGAAACTTTCAAAGAACAGGATATCATCCGTGTTCATCCCATCATCACATCTGCAGGGAACGCGGTTAATGCAATCCCCGACCGTGCGGTTATCGAAAGTTTTGTCCGCGGTTCAAGCTTTGAAGCTATCATCCGTGAAAACAAAAAGGTTAATCAGGCACTTTGCGGAGCTGCCGTTTCCATTGACAACAATGTTCAGATTTGCGACATCCCCGGATACGCGCCACTCACAAACAATACCGATTTGATTGACGTTGCGACCGAGGCAGTTTCCGAAATGTTCCCCGGCAAAGAACTTAAGTTCAACGACGTAATCGGTTCCGGTTCCACCGATATGGGCGACATTTCGTCAGTAATGCCTGCAATTCATCCTTACGCACCCGGTTCGGAAGGATTTTCACACGGTTCCAACTATAAAATCGCAAACCCTCAGCTTGCCTGCATCGACAGTGCAAAATGGCAGGTTATGATGGCTTATATGCTCCTTAAAGACGGTGCGGAAAGAGCAAAGAAAATTGTTGCCGATTTCAAACCTCTCTTCCCCTCCATTAAAGAATATCTTGCTTACCTTGATTCCATCGACAGAGACGGTGACAGAATCACATACAACGACGACAGTGTAACAATTTCATTATAAGGAGACCAAATTATGATAAGATTTGACAGATTTCCCGGCGGCACTTGTTTCGCACTTACTCTCAGCTATGATGACGGCCGAGACCATGACCGTCGCCTGGTTGAAATTATGAACAAATACGGAATTAAAGGTTCTTTCCACCTCAATTCATCAAGAATCGGTGCAGTAGAAAATTGCGTTACTCCCGAAGAAATGCCCGAACTTTATAAAAATCACGAAATTTCCTGTCACGGTGTATATCACTATTCGGTGAATACTCTTCCTCCGCAGAATGTAATTCTTGAACTTTTAGAGGACAGAAAAGCACTTGAAAATATCGCAGGATACCCCGTGCGTGGTATGAGCTATGCAAACGGCGGTTATTCAGACGAAGCAATTTCGGCTCTCAAAAACTGCGGAATTGTTTATTCCAGAACCACCGCTGCAACACACGGATTCGGTATTCCTGAAGATTTTATGAAGTGGCACCCCACATGCCATCACAGAGATTGTATTGAAGACGGGAAAAGATTCCTTGCCGCTATTGAACGAGGATATGTTCCCTTCCTCAGAGTTTTCTATGTTTGGGGACACAGCTATGAGTTTGCCAACGAAAACAACTGGGAACTGATTGAAGAATTCTGCAAAATGATGAGCGGTAACGATAAAATCTGGTATGCCACAAACATTGAGATTTACGAATACATTATGGCTCAGAAAGCCCTTATCATCTCGGCAGACAACACCATTGTCCGCAATCCCACCGACATCACGGTATGGTTCTCCAAAAAAGGCGTGACATATTCCGTTAAACCCGGCGAAACAATTAAAATCGACTAAAATTAGTCCTGACCGCAAAAAGGAGCTGTAAAATTTTTTACAGCTCCGATTGTTTTCCGTAGGGGACGATGTCACAAATCGTCCCATTTTTATAATACATATAAATATATCGCAAAGAAATGAACAATACTTCCCGCGAGTACGAAAAAATGCCAGATTGAGTGGATATACCTTGCTTTTTTGCCAAATCCGTAAATCACCGCTCCGATGGTGTAAACCACGCCGCCCCAGAAAATCATCCAAACGCCAGCGGAGGGGACTTTCTGCATAAATTCGCCGAAAAACAGCACTATCACCCAACCCATCGCTATGTAGCAAATCATTGACATAATGCTATATTTTTTCACATCTATCCCGTTAAACACAATTCCCACTATCGCTGCAGCCCAGACTATACCAAACACCGTCCAGCCAATCCAACCACGCATTGCAACAAGGGTTATGGGAGTGTATGTGCCTGCTATCAGCAGAAAAATACTGCAATGGTCAAAAGTCTGGAACACCTTTTTCGCTCTGTTCACCGCAAGTGCGTGATACAGACAGGACATAGAGTATAAAACTATAATTGTCGCACCATAAACCGAGCTTGCAACAACGCCGAATGCATCTTTCGCAATCGCCGATTTCACAATACACAACACCAGAGCAACAACGCCCAAAAGTGCGCCGACTCCGTGGGTTATGGAGTTCATCAGCTCTTCGCCCAATGTATAATCGGGCAGTCCCAGCAATCTTCTTCTTATATTAATCATTCTTTTCCGTCCATTCTTTTTTATATTCGTCCGAAATTGTTTCGGTCTTCAAAAAACCTATAATTTCGGTCATTTTCCTCACGGAAAATTCCAGCATTGCACCGGCAATCCGTTCGTTCATCCCTTCGTGCATATCGCCCGCATAAGAATTGGGGTAGTCTGCCATCCAGGCAAAGGGCGAATTTATTTTCCGTTTTGTAAACTCGTCAAATCTGTGGGTGGAACTTCCGCTCTCCTGTGCTATTTTGTCAAGCCGTACATACTGCGGATGAGTTGCATACACCCAACCTGTTTCTATAAAGCAGGCGTGACCGTATTGTTTCTTTTGGTCCACATAATCCTGAAGAGTTTTTCTGTCCTCGGCAGTCAGCGGGCCATAATTGTCCGAAAGGAGCTTTTTGGGTGTTGCAAAATCCGAACCTATGGAATAGTCGAACACCATATAATCCTTTTTGCCGTACAGAACATTTCGGCTGAAATATGAAATCATAGATTGATTTCCGCCGTGACCGTTGAAAATCAGAATCTTTTTAAATCCGTTTCTGGCAATTTCTTTGCAGGTTTCCTCTAAAATTTTCAGCCTCAGCTCGGCGCTGAACATCACCGTTCCGGCAAATTCGCCCGCACCTGTTTTTTCGCCGAAATACATTGTGGGGAACACCACGGCAGGCTCGCGCTCTGCCGCACGGCGAGCTACCTCTGTAACGTGGATAACATCTGTGCCAACAGGCAAATGCTGACCGTGTTTTTCCAGACAACCCACCGGAAGTATACATACTCCCGCCGATTTTTCTATCGCGTCTTTAAATTCTTCTTCTCTCAAATATTCCCAAAGCATAGATTTCACCTCAATGATGATATTTTATCATATTCTTTAGCTGATTACAAGGTTTTTCAAAAAGGAATATTCCCAACACCGAAATAATACTACTTGAAATAGCCCTTAAAATATGATAGAATAATAGTGGAGATGATAGGTATGATGATTAATATAACTGAAATAAATGAAAAGGTAAAAGAGAATGCGATGAAGTTTGTTGCGGATACAGACAAAAATTATTTTTCGCAAATCCGCAAAGTTGCTCAGCACATTTATGACGGCAGAAACGAGCGTCCGATAGTTCTTTTGTCAGGTCCGTCCGGATCGGGAAAAACCACTACGGCACACGTTCTTGAGGCAATGCTTGACGAGATGGGTTGCCAAACTCACGCGCTGTCTATGGATAACTATTTTCTCTCCCTCTCCGACGAGGAAAAAATCGGTGCACAAGAAGGCACTATTGACCTTGAATCTCCGTCAAGGCTCAACATTCCTCTGCTCAACAGCCAGCTTGAGGATATTGTAAATTGCAAACCGGTGGAACTTCCTGTTTATGATTTTCCCACATCAACCTCATTAAGCTCGGGCGAAATTCTGGAAAGAAAACCGGGCGAGCTTGTAATTTTAGAGGGAATCCACGCGCTTAATCCGTCGGTGATTACTCTTCCTGACGATAAAACCGAAAAGGTATACATAAGTGTCCGCACAAGAATTGTTTGTGACGGCCACACCATTCATCCTGAAAATGTGCGGTTGCTCCGCCGTATGATTCGTGATAACATTAACAGGGGCAGGTCTTTTGCGCAGACCTGTACTGCCTGCAAAAGTGTGAAACGTGGCGAAGAGCTTTATGTAATGCCATATAAACATCGCTCGGATTTTGATATTGACACATTCATTCCCTACGAACTTGGGGTTTACAAAAACTTTTTCAGCATGCAACCGGAAAGTCTCGGAAATTGCGGCGAAATGGGCGAAGTTATTCGCCTGCTGACACCTGCGGTTCCCATTCCGGAACCTATGGTCCCTGAAAATTCGCTGATCAGAGAATTTATCGGCAAGTGAGAACCTCTTGGCACAATAAAAAATCCGGTGCATTGCACCGGACAGTGAACTATTCTTCGCTCATAACGTATTTTACAACTGCATAAATTTCTATGTTGCCCGGACTGTCTTTCTCAAACATAATCGGAGAAATTTCGGGGTTTGCAGGAATAATTGCGGCATAGTTTTCACGGATTTTTTCGTATCTGGCAAAGAAACGGTTATCGCCGTCGCTCACCACGATACGATGCTTGTCGCCCAAAGTAAATGTTTTTGACAAAATAACGGTGGAACCCTTTGAAATACCGATACTTTCCAACCTGTCGTCAGAAAGAACCACGGCAAATCCGTCGGTGATGCCTGTGTGAGGCAAGGAAACAAACCCAACCTCCACGGCGTCGGATTTTTCCGATGACATAATGGGCAATTTAAGACTTTCAGATTGATAGCCGATTTCGTTTTGATGTAAAACAGGGGTGCTGTTGTCAAAAAAACTCATGGGTACGTCAAACAAAGAACACATTTTGACCAACATTTCATGTTTGGGCAGCGAAATGCTGTTCATATAATGACTCACGCTGCTGCGGGATTTCAAACCCAGCTTGGCGGCAATAGTCTCATATGATTCGCCGCTGTTTTCAACAAGGCTTTTGAATTTTTCACCAAAGTCCATGAAATTACCCCCTTTTCGACAATATTTGATATAAGTATAACATAAATCGACAAAATTTGCAAGAAGAAATTCTTGTGCGAAAGGAGCGGAAAAATGAAAATAAAATTTCCGTCAAAAAGAAACCTTATTATTGTGTGTAGTGCGGTGCTGGTGATTGTTGTATTGGCAGCAGCGATATATTTTCTGACGTTGCCCGAAAATGCGTCGGCGCCCGTTTCGGCAAAGCCTGTGACAGAATCGGACGGACAGGAGCAGACCGAGTTTAATTATTCGGTGGAAGATGCGCAAAAGATTGCTGAAAAAGCAGCGAAATTTATGTTCGGCGAAGATGCGTTTGTAATTTGTCTTGGGCCCGAACCTGCAAAAGTAGAAATTCACGGGACGGACAGGTATGTTTATGTTTTCGGTGCCGATTCTTTTGTTGCACAGCAGGAGTCGGGTCAAATCCGCGGACTTTATCATATCGACGCCGACAGCGGCGAGGTTTTTGACAACGGAAACGGAAATATGGAAAAAATAATGAATGGAGATTAACGGTATGAAAAATAAAAAGAAACTTTACATTCTTTCGGGGCTGGGAGTTGCTGCCGGAGCGGCAGTGGCGGCTTGGTTTATGAAAAAAGACAGAAAAAAGACAGACGACTATTTGCTTGCAGGCGAATCGGAGGATGAAATTTTTCTCGATTATGTTGAAAATACCGAAGTAAGCTATGAAGATGCGGAAGAAAAAGCGTTATCAGCGGCAAAAGCTAAGCTGGGTCAGAGTGCCGTTGTTGTTTCTGCCAGCGACAATAAAGCGCTGACGGTGAATATCGGTGGCGAAAGCAGACATTGTTATATGTTTGGTGCCAGCTGTGACAGCTTAAGTCCCATAGCCGAAACATTGATTTTCTATGTAGATTCAGCTTCGGGCGAAGTTTTCGGCAACGGAGCGGCGGAATAAAGGATATGATTTCAAAAAGCGAAATAATTGCCGGATTGTCCGGAAAATATAAAAATATCGAAGTAACGGTTTTTGATGAAATTGATTCCACTAACCGAGTTGCGAAGGAAATGGAATCAAACCCGCCGCAGCTTGTGGTGGCAGACAGTCAGACGGCGGGCAGGGGCAGACTGGGAAGAAGTTTTTATTCCCCTGCAAATACGGGGATTTATATGTCAATAAAGATGGGCGGATTTTCGCAGCTTGCGGACGGAGTTTTTATAACTTCGGCAGCGGCGGTTGCCGTAACCGATGCAATCTTTACGCTTACGGGGATTGAAACGGGTATAAAATGGGTCAACGACATATATCACGACGGCAAAAAAATCTGCGGGATTCTTGCAGAATCGGTTTGCCTTGACGGCAAATTTTTTGTTGTGGTTGGGATTGGACTCAATCTGACAACCGCCGAGTTTCCCGAGGAAATTTCGGAAATTGCAGGCTCGCTCCGGACAAGTGTGCCGAGGGAAGCCTTTATAGCGGAAATCACCAAAAATCTGTTGGATATTTGCGAAAACCGGGAAGATTGTGACTTTATGGAACGATATCGCAAAAGGTCGATAGTTATTGGAAAGGAAATAAATTATTTTCGGGAGGGTGTGCAAAAATCCGCAACCGCCATTGCGGTTGACCCTTCGGGCGGACTTGTTGTCCGGGATGATGATGGCAACGAAACCACTCTTTCCACGGGTGAAATTACAGTCAGATTAAAAGGGGATGTAAAAATAGGGTTGTAAAAACTTTGTGTTTTTACAACCTTATTCTTTTGTCGAAATGTTTTTAGGTTAAAAAACACCTCTGGGGCAATAATAAAATCACAAGATGATTTTAGCCGGAGGTGCACAAATGAATAAAGTGGAAATTTGCGGGGTTAACACGTCCAAACTGCCCGTTTTGTCGAGAGAGAAGAAAAAGGAACTGTTTGAGCGGATAAAGCAAGGGGACGAAGCGGCGAGAGAGGAATTTGTATACGGAAATTTAAGACTTGTCCTCAGTGTGATGAAACGATTTTCAGCCAAGAGCGGAGAAAATGCCGATGACCTTTTTCAGGTGGGATGCGTGGGACTGATAAAAGCAATTGACAATTTCGATACTTCTCAAAATGTGCAGTTTTCCACCTATGCAGTTCCTATGATTATAGGTGAAATACGCCGCTACCTGCGGGACAACAACCCCATCAGGGTCAGCAGATCTATAAGAGATACGGCATATAAGGTTTTGCAGACCAAAGAAAAAATGATAGCCGAGACAGGGCAGGAACCCAGCATTGATGAGATTGCGAAAAGGCTTGAACTTCCGAGGGAAGAAATTACATTTGCACTTGATGCCATTCAGGAACCTGTTTCGCTGTACGAACCCATTTATCACGACGGCGGTGACGCAGTTTTTATTATGGATCAGGTGAAGGATTCCAAAAGCACCGATGAAAACTGGATTGAAAATATCGCACTTTATAATGCAATTGATAAACTCAGCGAACGTGAACGCCACATTCTCAGCCTGCGTTTTTTCAAAGGACGAACCCAAATGGAGGTTGCGGACGAAATAGGCATTTCTCAGGCTCAGGTGAGCCGTCTGGAAAAATCGGCACTGGGGCATATGAGAAAGTATATATAAAAATAACCCCCGAACGAATGCTGTTCGGGGATGTGATATTATTTTAAGAGGTCGTCATAAGTTGTGGCAAGGATTTCCTTGATGGCGCGCAATTGGGTTGCATAAACGTGCTGAATTCCACGTTCGATTTTCACAAGAGATTCTCTGGTGATATCAACTCCCATAAGTTGCATTTTTTTAACCAGGTCAACCTGTCGGACGCCTTTTTCCTTTCTGATGCGACGGATATTGTTCCCAAGTTGAATAGAATCGTGTTTTATTTTCTGTTCTTCCATATAAATCACCCTTTTTGGACTCAAATAAGCACTTTTTCTTGATTATACGATTAAAATGTGTTAAAATGGGACTAATATAAGTCCTTTTTGAGAAGAGGTGATAATAAATGATTATTGATGTAACGGGAACAGAACTTATTCCCGGAAATTGTGGGAATAATTGTCCGGGGAGGGGATTGTGTTGCGATGAGTGTGATTTTTTAAGCTGTTGTTTAGAAAATTTTGATGTGAATAAGTGTGAAAAATGTGATAAAACTGAATGTCCTAACAATAAAGAATCCACATAAAATAACCCCCGAACAAAACTCGTTCGGGGGGTGATATTATTTTGTAGGGGGCGATGCCCACATCGCCCCGTTTGAGATTCTTATTTCAGAACAACACAATCTTCGCCCAGGAATTCTTTCAGCTCGGCAAGCAAGGCGTCTGACGGATTAACCGAGAATTCCGAATCGGCAACAAATGTCTGCCTTGTTTCTTCAATAAATATATACACGGGGGTGTTGCCCGAAGATTTTTTCAGAATTTCTTTCACTTGCTGAAGCAGAAAATCCTTGCCTAATGCAAATTTTATATACAACTTTCCGCTTGAAGGAGCATCTGTCGGAATAGCCGATTCTTCAAGAAGCGAAATATCGTCGGCGATGATTTTATATTCCTGTTCGTTTACGTCAAGTCTGCCACGGATTACAAGTGGAGTGTTTTCTTCAAGCAGATGGCGGCAGCGCATATAAAGATTGGAGAAAACCACAGTTTCAACCGCTCCGAAAGTGTCTTCCATAGTCACAAAAGCCATAGTTGAACCATTTTTTGTGACCTTATCCTTGCGGGAAGCGAGAATTCCAATGAATGTGACTCTGTCACCGTCTTTCACGGGGGCGTCCTCGTCTTCGGCCTGAGCCATTGCAAAGTCGGCACAGGAATAATGCGGGATTCGGGAAACAAGGTCGCTGTAGCTTTCGAGCGGATGCCCCGATACATAAAGGCCCAGCATTTCCTTTTCCATCAGCAGAATTTCTTTCATTGAAAGTTCGGGGAGGTCTTTGAAATCGTTGGGTTTTTCGTCCAGAACATCGCCGAACAGTGAAAGCTGACCCGCCGCATTGCCTTTTTTCTCGTTTGTGAGCCTGTCTAAAATCCGCTCAAATGCTTCAAGAAGCTGAGCACGATTATGAGGCAGAGTATCAAATGCACCTGCACGGATAAGACTTTCCACGGTACGTTTGTTCACATCTTTGCCCTGCATACGTTCGGCAAAATCAAGAAAATCGGTAAACGGAGCGGATTTCCGCTCTTCGACAATAGCCGCAACCACGTTGTGGCCGACGTTTTTAACTGCACCAAGCCCGAATCGGATATTTCCGTCGGAAGGCGAAAATCCGTCAAAGCTGGAGTTGATATCAGGCGGAAGAACTTTTATATCCATTCTTTCGCAATCGGTGATATACTGATAAATTTTAGCCGAATCAGACAACACGCTGGATAAAAGTGCCGCCATAAAATGAACGGGGTAGAAATATTTCAGGTAAGCCGTCCAGTACGCCACAAAAGCATAACAAGCGGCGTGGGATTTGTTGAATCCATAGTTTGCAAACTCTATCATTTCGTCGAAAATGGAGATTGCCACATCCTCGGGAACGCCGTTTCTGATAGCTCCCGAAAGGGTTACGTTGCCATTTTCGTCGGTGATACCGTAAACGAAATTTTTGGCTTCCTGCTCCATCACGTCAAATTTCTTTTTACTCATTGCACGACGAACCAGGTCGGCACGACCGAAAGAGTATCCGCCGAGGTTGCGGCAGATTTCCATAACCTGTTCCTGATAGACCATACATCCGTAAGTGACGTCAAGAATGGGTTTTAAAAGCGGATGCTTATATGTCACCCCGTCGGGGTTATTTTTGTTTTTGATATATGTGGGAATCTGGTCCATCGGGCCGGGACGGAAAAGGGAAATTCCCGCAATGATATCTTCGAGATTCTGCGGTTTCAGCTCGCGGATAAAGCTTCGCATACCTTTTGATTCGAGCTGAAATACGCCGTCGGTATACCCCGAAGCAAGCATATTATAAATGTCCGGGACATTATAATCAATATGGGCAAGGTCAATATCCTCGCCGGTATCGCGTTTAATCATAGCAAGTGCATCACGGATAACCGTGAGGTTGCGCAGACCGAGAAAGTCCATTTTCAAAAGACCCATTTCCTCAACGGTGTCTTTTACAAACTGCGTGGTAACGGCATCGCCGTTTTTGGAAAGGGGTATGTAGTTTGTAACATCGCCCGAACAGATTACCACACCTGCGGCGTGAACCGAGCTGTGGCGTACCATCCCTTCAACCTCTTTTGCCGAATCAATCACCTTGCGGACAGTTTCGTCCTCTTCGTAAAGCTCTTTCAGCTCGGCGGTTTCGAGAGCTTTGTCAATGGTCATTTTAAGCTCATTGGGAATCAGTTTGGCGATTTTATCGGCATCACCATATGGCACATCAAGTGCACGGGCACAATCTCGGATTGCCTGTTTTGCACCCATTGTACCGAATGTGATTATCTGTGAAACGCTGCCTTCGCCGTATTTTTCGATAACGTAGTTGATAACCTCCTGGCGGCGTTCGATACAGAAGTCGATATCTATATCGGGCATACTTACACGCTCGGGGTTTAAAAATCGTTCAAAAATAAGAGAATATTTTATGGGGTCAATGTCGGTGATTTTCAGAACGTAGGAGATAAGGCTGCCTGCGGCTGAACCTCTGCCCGGTCCCACCATAATTCCGTGTTCTCTGGCAAATCTTATAAAATCCCAAACAATAAGGAAATAGTCAACATAGCCCATATTGTTGATGGTGGAAAGTTCGTATTCCAGCCTGTCCGAAAGAGTCTGCCAACTGTCGGGATACCGCTCTTTCAGACCCGCTTCACATTGCTTTTTCAGGTAACTGAAACTGTCCGACCCGTCGGGAATTTCAAATTTGGGCAGGTGGAAATTGCCAAACTCAATTTCGACATTGCATCGCTCGGCAATTTTTACAGTGTTTTCGGTTGCTTCGGCAATAGCGGGGAAAATGGACGCCATTTCTTCGGGTGATTTCAAATAAAATTCGTCCGAATAGAATTTCATTCTGTTCTCGTCCGTCACCTTGCGGTTTGTCTGAATACACAAAAGAACATCGTGGAACTTGGCATCCTCGCGGTTTACATAATGTATATCATTTGTAACAACCATACCGAGACCGTGTTTGTTTGCAAGGGAAATCAGGTGGGAATTCACCTGTTTTTGTTCGGGAATTCCGTGGTCCTGAAGTTCGATGAAAAAGTTGTTTTTTCCGAAAATTTCAACATAGCTTTCGATATATTTTTCAGCTTTTTCAATATTTTGTTCCATAAGGCTTCGTGCCACGTCGCCTGCAAGACAGGCGGAAAGTGCAATTATACCTTCGCTGTGAGCACGCAGAAGGTCAAGGTCGATACGGGGTTTGTAATAAAACCCTTCAGTGAACCCTGCGGAAACAATTTTTATAATATTATGCCAGCCGGTGTCGTTCTCTGCAAGAAGCACAAGGTGACCGGGCTCGGCATCCTGCCTGCCTTCCATTTCAAAACGGCTTCGGGGAGCGGTGTAAACCTCGCATCCCAAAATTGGTTTGATGCCCTGCTTTTTTGCTTCTTTATAGAAATCTATCACGCCGTACATATTGCCGTGGTCGGTGATTGCGATGGAGTCCATACCCAGCTCTTTCACCCGGGAAATCAGCTTGGGAATGCGACAAGCACCATCAAGCAGGCTGAATTCTGTATGTGTGTGTAAATGAACGAAATTACCCATTTGCCTGCCCTCCTGTTAAGTCTTTTGCAATTTGCTGCAGTTTTCTCATTCTGTGGTTTACGCCCGATTTGCTGATGCCCAAAATATCGGCAAGCTCGCTGAGTGGTTTGTTTCGATGCTCAAGTCGAAGTTCTGCCAGCTCACGAAGCTGGGCGGGAAGCGAACTGATACCAATTTCGTTGTCTATGGTATTTATGGCAAGAATCTGTTTAACCGAGGCATTAATGGTTTTGTCGTAGTTGGCAGATTCGCAGTTATCGCGGCGGTTGTAAAGATTGTGCAGACTCTTTGAAATGTTGGCTTCGCTCAGAGTCAGCGCCGCCCTGTCTGCCCCCATAATGGCTAGAACGTCGCAGATAATATCGTTGTCTTTAATATAAGTTACAAAACGGGATTTGCGTTTCAAAGTTTTGGCAGATATATCATACTCTGCAAGCAGATTGCGGAAATGTTCGCTCAGCCCGAAATGGGGGGTGGAAAACTCCAGGTGATACTGTTTTTCGGGAGAGGATATGGTGCCGCCACCCAAAAATGCACCTGTGATATATGCCCGCTTGCAACAATCGTCCATAATGCTTGGAATGGAGAATTTTACCTCGCCTGCTTTTACAATGTCCAGCTCGGTGAGCAGCATGGTTGCATCCGGAAGAGAAAGAGAGTAGCTGCCTCCGCGCTTTATAAGCGTGGGGACAATAAGGTATCTTTCGGCACAAAGTGTACTTATAAAATCGAGAAGTCTATAGAGATCACTTGAAAGCGTAATGTAATCGTCGGCAGAAATTCTGCCGCCAAAAGAGATTATCCCGGCAAGAAGTGCGCCCGTGCAACAATCTTTTTCGGAAACTGATTCAATAAGTTCTTTTTTTACGTCGGTTGCAAAAGACAAGGAATTTCCTCCTTCCTTAAAAATGATACATATATAATACCACAAAATTAACAAAAAAGCAAATATGTTTTACAAATTGCAATTTTTATGATACAATAGGGTGACGGCAGATATCCGAACTCCGCCTTAAACAGCGTAATTTCGGTGTATTTCGGCTTGTCATCCTTGCAAGGCTGACGGATTACCGAGTATTTTAACGTGGCAGAAGTGAAAATTAACCATTGAAAATCGTGGTTCAGATAACTTCTGTCACCCTAAGCACTTGTACCGAAAATCCGAAATTATTCGACCTTAAACAT
>JAFYVD010000023.1 GCA_017558425.1 Clostridia bacterium
CAAAGGTACCGAAAAAATGGCTCAGATGAAAGATGAAGAGCTTGATATCCTGACAGGTCTGGGCAATGGTTATGACCTTGAAAAATCGGGCGATGTACCGCTTCTGATTGGTGGTGGCGTGGGCGTTCCGCCTCTTTATATGCTGGCGAAAAAGCTCATCGCTCAGGGCAAAAAAGTAACGGTTATTCTCGGCTTTAATAAAGCTGATGAAATTTTCTACGAGCAAGAATTTAAAAAACTCGGAGCGGAAGTTTTTGTTACAACGGTTGATGGCTCAAAAGGCATTAAAGGTTTTGTAACCGATGCTATGAAAGAGGTTACATATTCGCACATTTACACCTGCGGACCCGAACCTATGCTCAAAGCGATTTTTGCAGAATCGAAAACGGGCGGAAGCTTCAGCTTTGAAGAAAGAATGGGTTGCGGATTCGGTGCTTGTATGGGTTGTTCCTGCAAAACGGTTACAGGCTATAAAAGAATCTGTAAAGAAGGTCCTGTCCTTGAAAAGGAGGAGATTTTATGGTAAACACAAAAGTAAATCTCTGCGGCATAGAGCTTGACAATCCCGTAATCCCGGCAAGCGGAACTTTTGGTTTCGGATACGAATTTGCCGAAATTTATGATATCAATGTGCTGGGTACTTTCTCATTTAAAGGCACAACAAAAGAACCGAGATTCGGTAATCCCACACCCCGAATTGCAGAATGTTCGTCAGGGATGATAAATGCAGTAGGTCTGCAGAATCCTGGCGTTGAAAAGGTAATTTCTGAGGAGCTTCCCAAACTCTCAAAATGCTTTAATAAAAAGGTTATGGCAAATGTCAGCGGATTTGCGGTGGATGAATATGCATACACATGCGAAAAGCTTGACAAATGCGACCAGGTTGGTTGGCTGGAAGTTAACATCAGTTGCCCTAACGTTCACGGTGGCGGTATGAGCTTTGGTACAAATCCTGATGCGGCGGCAGAAGTTGTAACGGCAGTTAAAAAAGTTACCACAAAACCCGTTATAATCAAGCTTTCACCCAACGTAACCGACATTGTTTCCATAGCGAAAAGCTGTGAAGATGCAGGGGCGGACGGCATCAGCCTTATCAACACTCTGCTTGGTTCGAGAATTGACCTTCGCACAAGAAAATTTGTAATTGCAAACAAAATGGGTGGTTTTTCGGGAGATGCAATTTTCCCGGTAGCACTCAGAATGGTATATCAGGTTGCAAGTGCGGTGAAAGTTCCCGTTGTGGGAATGGGTGGTGTTTCAAGTGCTGAAGATGTAATTGAAATGATGCTTGCAGGTGCCACTGCAGTTGAAGTGGGAGCGGCAAACCTTGTTAATCCCTTCGCTTGCAAAGAAATTATTGAAAACCTGCCAAAAGTTATGGAAAAATATAAAATTGACAGTTTAAGCGATATAATAGGAGGAGTTAAATAATGGGTAAAGACGTTATCATAGCTTGCGATTTTGCAAGTGCTGAAAAAACTTTTGAATTTCTGGATAAATTCACAGGCAGAAAGCCTTTTGTGAAAATCGGTATGGAACTTTTCTATGCGGAAGGTCCGCAGATTGTTAAGGAAATTAAAAAACGCGGTCACAAAATTTTCCTTGACCTGAAACTTCACGATATTCCCAACACAGTTAAAAAAGCAATGTCCGTTCTTTCAGGTCTTGATGTTGACCTTTGCAATCTTCACGCATCGGGCACAGTTCGTATGATGGAAGCGGCTATCGAAGGTTTAACTCGCGAAGATGGAACAAGACCTCTTCTCATTGCCGTAACACAGCTTACGTCAACAGACCAGCAGGCAATGGAAGAAGACCTTCTTATTAAAGAGGATATAGCAGATGTTGTAATCCACTATGCTAAAAATGCGAAAAAAGCAGGTCTTGACGGCGTAGTTTGTTCGCCGCTTGAAGCAGGCAAAGTTCACGAAAATTGCGGAAAAGAATTCTTAACAGTAACTCCCGGTGTTCGTTTTGCTGATGGCGACATTGGCGACCAGAAACGAGTTATGACACCTGCGGAAGCTAAGAAAATCGGTTCCGATTACATAGTTGTAGGCAGACCCGTTACAGCGGCAGAAGACCCTGTTGCGGCATATGAACGCTGCGTAGCAGAATTTGTAGATTAATTTCAGAAAGGAATTTGCAGAAATGGAAAAATTAATTGCTAAAGACTTACTTAAAATAAAGGCGGTGTTCTTCCGCCCTGAAGAACCCTTCACTTGGGCAAGCGGAATCAAAAGCCCCGTTTATTGTGATAACAGACTCACACTCACAGCTCCCGAAGTAAGAACCGATGTTGAAAACGGCCTTGCTGAAACAATCAAAAAACATTATCCTGATGTTGAAGTGCTGATGGGTACATCAACTGCAGGTATCGCTCATGCGGCAATTACAGGCCATATTATGGGTCTTCCTATGGGTTATGTTCGTTCGGGCAGCAAAGACCACGGCAGACAGAACCAGATTGAAGGCAGACTTGAAAAAGGTCAGAAGGTTGTAGTTGTTGAAGACCTTATTTCAACAGGCGGCAGTGTTATCGAAGTTGTAAATGCTCTTCGTGATGCAGGTGCTGAAGTACTCGGTATCGTTTCAATCTTTACATACGGAATGAAAAAAGGTATCGACCGTCTGGCTGAAGCAAACGTTAAAAATGTGTCCCTCACAAACTTTGACGTTATCGCGGAAGTTGCGGCAGATGAAGGTTACATCAAACCTGAAGACGTTGAAAGACTTATTAAATTCAGAAACAATCCTTCGGATGAAAGCTGGATAGGAGCTGGAAAATAATGAGAAGTTTGATAGACATCCGTGATTTCACGGTTGAAGAAATTGAAGAACTTATAAAAGTAGCTTGCGATATTATTGAAAACCCCGCAAAGTACAGCGAAAAGTGCAAAGGTAAAAAGCTTGCGACACTTTTCTTTGAACCATCAACAAGAACCCGCCTCAGCTTTGAAGCGGCTATGATGGAGCTTGGTGGAAATGTTATCGGATTTTCCGAAGCAAACAGTTCGTCTGCATCCAAAGGCGAAAGTGTTGCCGATACAGCAAAGGTTATCAGCTGTTATGCGGATATTATTGCAATGCGCCACCCTAAAGAGGGCGCACCGCTTGTAGCCGCTGAAAATGCGACTATTCCTGTTATCAATGCGGGTGACGGCGGTCACAACCACCCCACACAGACTCTTACTGACCTGCTCACAATTTTCCGTGAAAAAGGCAGAATTGATAACCTGACAGTAGGTTTCTGCGGAGACCTTAAATTCGGCAGAACGGTTCATTCGCTTATTCAGGCACTTGCGAGATACACAGGCATCAAGCTTGTACTCATTTCGCCCGAAGAACTCAAGCTTCCCAGCTATGTTAAAAAGGACGTTGTTAAGAAAAACAACATCCCTTATGAACAGGTGAAAACTCTTGAAGAGGCACTTCCTCAGCTTGATATCCTTTATATGACAAGGGTTCAGAAAGAAAGATTCTTCAACGAGGAAGATTATCTCCGTCTCAGAGACAGCTATATTCTTGACACTGAAAAACTTAAACTTGCAAAGCCTGACCTGTGCATAATGCATCCGCTTCCCAGGGTTAATGAAATCAGCGTAGCTGTGGATAAAGACCCCAGAGCGTGCTATTTCAAACAGGTGTATTACGGCAAAATTGCAAGAATGGCACTTATAATGAAGCTTCTGGAGGTGCAGTAATGAATATAGATTCCATCACAAATGGTATTGTTATTGACCATATCACAGCCGGCAGAGGAATGACTCTTTATTCACTCCTCGGGCTTGATAAGGCAGATTGCTCGGTGGCAATTATAAAAAATGTTACTAGCGGTAAAATGGGCAAAAAAGATATCATCAAAGTGGACGCCGATATAGATGTGAATTTTGATGTTATCGGATATGTTGACAGCGGTGCAACGGTTAACATAATTAAAGATGGCAGGCTTGTTGAAAAAAGAACGATAGGTATGCCCGAAACACTTAAAAATGTTATAAAATGCAAAAACCCCCGTTGCATAACTTCTGTTGAACAGGAAATTGACCACGTGTTTTTCCTTGCAGACAAGGAGTCAGGAACATATCGTTGCAAATATTGCGAAACAAAAGCATAAAAAATCCGCCCTGTCGGGCGGTTTTTTTATGCCCAAAAAGAGATTCTTAAAAAGGAGAAAGAAATATATATATCAGAAGAATAAAGAAAAACCCGCAGGAAATTCCTGCGGGGATATTTTTTAGCCTAAAGCTTTAATTGCTTCTTCCACTTTTTCAAGCATTTCTTTGTAAGTTTTGCCTTTTGCGGCTTCGGCTTCCACAACTTCTTTGGGAGCTTTTGCAACAAAGCCCTGGTTGGCGAGTTTGCCTTCAACACGCTTGATTTCGGAAATGAGTCTTTCCTTTTCTTTTGCAAGACGGTCAAGCTCTTTTTCCTTATCAACCAGGTCGCCGAGAGGAAGTGAAATTTCCGCACCTTCGGTAACTACTGTTACAACATTTTCGGGAAGAACCGATTTATCGGATGAAACCACAACTTCCGAGCAGGATGCCATTTTTTCGAAGAAGGCTATGCCTTTTTCAAACTGTTCCTGACGGTTTGTGATAACATATGTTTTCACCTTTTTGGAAGGAACAACATTCTTTTCAGCACGTGCGTTACGAACAGCTTTGATAGCTTCTTTGATAAGCTCGATGGATTCTTCTTCGTCATTCCATGCGAATTTACCTGATGTGGGCCAGGGAGCTTTCATAATTGTTTCGCCGTCGTGGGGGAGATGCTGCCAGATTTCTTCTGTGATGAAAGGCATAAACGGATGCATAAGCTCAAGTGCACGGGAGAGAACATAAGACAGAACTCTGCCTGCATTTTCCTTGTCATCTGTCTGGAATCTGGGTTTGCACATTTCAATATACCAGTCGCAATATTCGTCCCAGATGAAATCGTAAATTTTTGCAATTGCAATACCAAGCTCAAATTTGTCGAGGTTTTCTGTAACTTCGGCAATAAGCTTGTCAAGCTTTGTGAGAATCCATTTATCCTCAGCTGCAAGCTTGTCTTCAGACGGAAGAACTGCATCTTCGTGGCAGATATTCATCAGCACGAAACGAGCCGCATTCCACATTTTGTTTGCAAAGTTACGGCTGGATTCAACGCCGGGAGCACCAACGATTTTGTTGATTTCGGGGTTGGGGTTTTTGCCTTTTTCAACCGGCGGATCGTATGTTACGGGGAATCTCATATCGTTGCCGGGTGCAACACCTGTAACGAGTGTGAATCTCAGTGCGTCTGCGCCGTACATATCAATAATCTGGAGCGGGTCAACACCGTTACCTTTGGATTTGGACATTTTTTCGCCGTTACCGTCACGAACCAGACCGTGAATGAACACGTGTTTGAAAGGTGCTTTACCGGTGTGTTCGCAAGCAGAGAAAATCATTCTGGATACCCAGAAGAAGATAATGTCGTAACCTGTTACCAGAGTGTTTGTGGGATAGAATTTTGCAAGGTCGTCTGTATTGTCCGGCCAGCCAAGTGTTGAGAAAGGCCAGAGTGCGGAGGAGAACCATGTGTCAAGAACGTCTTCTTCCTGTCTTACAGGCTTTCCACATTTGGGACAAACTGTGATATCTTCTTTGGAAACTGTCATTTCGCCGCAATCGTCGCAGTAGAATGCGGGAATACGGTGACCCCACCAGAGCTGACGGGAAATACACCAGTCATAAACGTTTTCCATCCAGTTCATATATGTTTTGCTGAAACGGTCGGGAACAAACTGAGTTTCGCCCGATTTAACAGCTTCAATAGCAGCTTCAGCAAGAGGTTTCATATTAACAAACCACTGGTCTGAAACGATAGGTTCAATGGTTGTACCGCAACGATAACACTGACCTACGTTGTGAGAATGGTCTTCGGTTTTAACAAGCAGTCCCATATCTTCGAGGTCTTTAATCATTGCTTTGCGGCATTCATAACGATCCATACCCTCATATTTTCCTGCATATGAGTTCATTGTAGCATCGTCGTTCATAACCTTGATGATTTCGAGGTCGTGACGTTTGCCCACCTCAAAGTCGTTAGGGTCGTGAGCAGGTGTGATTTTTACGCAACCTGTACCGAATTCTTTGTCAACATATTCGTCAGCGATAACAGGAATTTCTCTGTCTGTGAGAGGCAGAAGCAGTGTTTTGCCAACGATATCTTTATATCTTTCGTCTTCGGGGTTAACAGCAACAGCAGTATCACCAAACAGAGTTTCGGGACGTGTTGTTGCGATTATAACAAAATTGTCTGTGCCTTTAATCTGGTATTTGATGTGCCAGAAATGACCTGCGTGTTCAGCGTGTTCAACCTCTTCGTTTGAAAGAGCTGTGATACAGTTGGGGCACCAGTTGATAATTCTGGGGCCTCTGTAAATAAGACCTTTGTTATAGAGGTTAACAAACACTTCTCTTACGGCTCTGGAACAGCCTTCGTCCATTGTGAAACGTTCTCTTGACCAGTCGCAGGAACAGCCGAGCTGTTTAATCTGGGAAATGATACGGTTACCGTATTTTTCTTTCCAGTCCCAAACGCGGTCAAGGAATTTGTCGCGGCCGAGGTCGTAACGTGTGAGACCTTCTTTTTCGCGAAGTTCTGCTTCTACCTTAATCTGTGTGGCGATACCTGCATGGTCTGTGCCGGGCACCCAAAGTGCCTCATAGCCTGCCATTCTTTTATATCTTATAAGAATGTCCTGCAGGGTTTCGTCAAAGGCGTGGCCCATGTGGAGCTGGCCTGTAACGTTGGGGGGAGGGATAACGATGGTGTAAGGCTCTTTTTTGCTGCTTGAATCAGCTTTGAAATAGCCTTTTTCTTCCCAGGTTTTATAAAGTCGTCCTTCGAACGACTTGGGGTCGTATACTTTGCTAAGTTCTTTTTCCAATTGTAAAAACTCCTTTTATATTAGTTGAAAGAACCGGTTGTCCAAAGCAGAACCAGTGCAGCCGCTGAAAGCAGCACACCGACAAGCTTTATGAGAGTAACGGTTTTTTCGGAAGGTTCGAGTTTTGGTAGAATTTGCATCAGCTTTTCACTGCCGTAGATAATGCCCACGCCGAGAAAAGCCAGAATCCATAATAAAATACTCATAAGTTCACCTCATATTACCAAAACAACATTTCGTTGCCTTTAAGTTTTAAAAGTGCTTCCATCATATAATAATCACCATAAATGATGGGAAGATTAAATGTTTCGTTGTGATAGTCCACACAACCATTCTGGAGGATGGACTGATTTTCCAGAGTAAAATCGCAGTTTGATTCAAGACCTTTAAGGAGCTTGACTGCACTGCTGATATAAAACTCTTTTTCGTCCTCCGGAACAATTTTTGCAAGTTCAATCAGGCCGCAGGCCGCACAAGCACCTGCAGTTGTGTCGCGATAATCAGGCTGAGCAGGCTGATTAAAGTCGCACCTTGGAACACCCGAATCGTCAACATTTGCCATAAAATGGCGTGCAACCTTTTTGGATGTTTCAAGATATTCTTTGTTGCCGGTGTGAATATAGCTTAATACGAAACCGTAAAGAGCCCAGCTGTTACCTCTTGACCAACAGGAATCGGGAGCATAGCCCTGACCGTTTGGAATGTCTGCAACTTCACCCGTTTCGGGGTTGAATGCCACAATGTGGTTTGTGGAACCATCCTCGCGGACAAAATGCTTCATAGCTGTGTGAGCGTAAGTGTCGGCAATATAGCGGAACCTCGGGTCATCGTCAATTTCAGTTGCCCAATAGAGCAGGTGAATGTTGAGCATACAGTCGATAATCGCCCAACCGGTTCTGTCAATGTTGTCGGCACGTTTGTTCCACGCACGAATGTAATTTCCCGCCGGATTAAATCTGCCGGCAAGAATGGTTGCAGCGTGTCTGCCACGGGTTTTTGATTCTTCGTTACCTGTGATACGGTAGTTTGCGACTGCAGAAGTCAGCCACATAAAACCGACGTCGTGGTCGAGCCCATTGAAATTAATAAGTGCCGTATCAAGCTCTTTTTCAACATTTTCGGCAATAGCCTTATATTTATCGTCGCCTGTCTGAAGATACATCAGCCACATCATACCCGGCCAGAAACCGTTTGTCCACCAATGGCAGAGTTTGCTGTTGTATTTTCCCGTCTCCCTGTTTATGAGATAGGGGAATGGGGTTTCTACCTGAGGAGCTACAACTGAGAGCTTTTTCTCGATTTTATCCCAAAATGCATCAACCCAGGCATAATCTATGTTGAATTTGTTCATGAAATCACCCGATTACCAGAAGAGCATATCGTTGCCTTTGAGTTTAAGGAGAGCTTCCATCATATAGTAGTCGCCGTAAACGATAGGAATGTGATGACCGGGTTCGCTGTGATATGCTGTTGTAGCGTTCTGGAGAATGGATTCGTTTTCGAGAGACCAGTCACAGTTTGCTTCAAGACCTTTGAGGAGCTTAACTGCGCCTGCAAGGTACATATCCTTTTCGCCTTCGGGAACAACTTTTGAAATTTCAATCAGACCGCAGGCAGCAACTGCACCGGCAGTTGTGTCCACAATGTGGGGCTCTGCAGGCTGACGGAAGTCGCATTTGGGCACGCCCGAATCGTCAATGTTTGCCATGAAATAATGAGCAACACGTTTTGCCATATCAAGATATTTTTCTTCGCCTGTGTGAATATACTGAAGAGCGAAACCGTAAAGTGCCCAGGAGTTACCTCTTGACCAGCAGGAACCGGGAGCATATCCCTGACCGCCTGTGGGAGATTCGCCGATATATTCGCCTGTTGCGGGGTCGGAAATTACAACGTGTTTTGAAGAACCGTCGGGACGGATGAATCTTTCCATAGCCATATCAGCGTGAGCATTTGCGATGAAGCTGAATCTGGGGTCTGTTGAAATTTCACTTGCCCAGTGGAGGAGAGGAATGTTCATCATAGAGTCGATGATAGCCCAGCCTGCAAAGGTCTGTTTGTCATCGGGCTCCCATGCACGGATATAGTTTCCGGCAATGTTGAATCTGCCGGCAAGAACTGTTGCAACGTGCATACCGCGTGTTCTGGACTTTTCGTTACCTGTGATGCGGTAGTTTGCAACCGCGGAAGGCAGCCACATAAAACCAACGTCGTGGTGAAGTCCGTCGAAACCGATGATAGCTTCGTCAAGAGCTTCTTCAACTTTAATTGCTATATTTTTAAATTTATCGTCGCCTGTTTTGAGGTACATCAGCCACATCATACCCGGCCAGAAACCGTTTGTCCACCAGTATTTGCTGCGGTTAACGTATTTGCCGTCTTTAATGCCATCGGCAAATACGGCTTCAACCTGGGGAGCGACTACATCAAGTTTTTTCTCGATTTTATCCCAAAAACTATCAACCCAAGCGTAGTCAACGTTAAATTCTTTTTTGTCCATCATAATAAAAGTCCTCCTTTGCCTGACCTAAAGGCAAATTACGTATTTTTCTGCGACCTGCGCACAATTAATATTATTATAGCATTTATCTACCTATATGTCACGGAAAAATAACGACAAAAGGAGAGAATTTCCCAAGGCTGTTTTCTTGACAAAAGCATTAAAAAATAGTATAATATATTATGTGAAAATATATGGTTACGGAGGCATGAAATATGAAGATAATTGTTGATGCAATGGGTGGCGATTTTGCACCCGAACAGCAGGTTCTTGGTGCTGTAAGTGCGGCAAATGAACTTGGTGTTGATATAATTCTTTGCGGAAAAGAAGATGAAATAAAAACAGTGATTGAAAAGTCGGGTCAGCCGACAGACAGAATTGAAATACATAATTGCACAGAAGTTGTGGAAAACGAGGATGACCCGATTCGCGGTGTCAGACGAAAAAAAGATTCGTCACTCGTGGTGGCGATGAAGCTTTTGCACGAAGGTAAAGGCGATGCACTTGTTACATCCGGCAACACGGGTGCGGTTATAGCTGCATCGGTGTTTGAACTGGGCAGAATCAAAGGGATTTCACGCCCTGCAATTGCACCTATGATTCCCACAATTCCGGGAAAACCGCTTCTTCTGATGGATTCGGGAGCAAATGCGGTTTGCACAGCGCAGAATCTTCTGGGCTTTGCCATTATGGGTTCGCATTATATGGAAAATATTCTTGGAATAAAAAGTCCGAAAATAGGGCTTGTTAACATTGGTGTTGAGGAGAAAAAAGGTACCCCGCTTACAAAAGAAGCATATCAGATTCTGAAAGCAGCGGATATTAATTTTGCAGGCAACCTTGAAGCAAGGCAGATTCCGCACGGTGATGTGGATATTGCCGTAACAGACGGATTTACAGGTAATGTAATCCTCAAGCTGATGGAGGGTATGGGCGATTTTATGAAAGCGGCGCTCAAAGGCATTCTTCTTAAAAATACCCTGTCTAAAATCGGTGCACTCACAATGAAGAGCGGTCTTTCGGAATTCAAGAAAAAATTTGATTATAAAGATAGTTTTCATAAATTTGTAAAATATTATGGGGATAATTATTATTTGGATACCACTAATTGGGCTTATTATTATGACTATACTTATAAAAAAGGAAATAATAACAGCCGTACCTTACGTTTTTATCTGAATAAGAAAAATAAGGTGGTAGATGTTGTATATATTCATCGTATTAAGAGATTTAAAATCAATGATAAAAATGTAGATATTGATTTTAAATTCAGAGCACCAAAGGGTAAGCAAA
>JAFYVD010000003.1 GCA_017558425.1 Clostridia bacterium
ATTTTTCGCCGCCTGCAACAATTACCGCATGGCCAAGCTCAGCACCTTTCCCATAAGCTCCCGTGAATAAATGTCCATCAATTACAACACCGCCACCAACTCCGGTGCCAAGCGTTATCATAATCATATTATCGCTTTCTTTACCGCTTCCGGCAATAAATTCGCCCCAGGCTGCCGCATTGGCGTCATTTTCAACATACACTTTTTTGCCGAGAGCTTTTTCCATATATTCACGGATGGGTACATCATAAAATTTAAGGTTGTTTGAAAATTCCACCATACCGGTTTCCTTCTCAATAGCTCCGGGGCAACCGATCCCAACAGACTCAATGTCCGCAAAATCAATTCCGCTTGCCTCTGCCGCTTCTTTTGCACAAATTGCCATATCGTCAAAAATTTCATTATAGGGTCTGGGAAGTGCTGTTTTTCTTTTTGCCCTGCCGTAAATGGTGCCATATTCATCCACAACAGCCGCGGCAATGTTTGTGCCGCCCAAATCTATACCCACAAAATATCTCGGAGGGTTCTGAACCAGAAGAACCGTTCCTTTTCCCGAAAGCGTATACTCTCCCTCGCCTGCAGGGATAAATGCAACCTGCCCTGCCGTAATTGCAGTTGCTCCGCCCGAATATTTTATCAGGGATTCCCCTTCTGTCTGCACAAGGGCATGGTAAGACTTTTCATCTGCGCTGATTGCTTTTTCTTTGGCAGAAAGCTTTATTTCCTTCACCTGAAAGAACTTGCAACTACCTATCATTCTTGCACCGTCTGAGCAAGTTGGAATTGCACGAACTTTTCCTTTTTCGGTATTTGCAGATTCCACACCTTTTTCAATGTGAAGTTCTCTGGGTTTACCGTCTTTCCCAACTCTGCCATAATCATAAAGTCGGTATGTTACGTTGGAATTCTGCTGAATTTCAGCAATCAGATTGCCTTTGCCGATGGCATGTATTGTTCCTGCCTCCACAAAGAAAACGTCACCTTTTTTGGAATCAACACAACCCAGCAGATTTTCAACCGTGTTGGTTTTTATAGCATCCGCAAGCTCTTTTTTCGTGATATCCTGTTTAACTCCGTGAATTATTTTGGCACCTTTGTCCGCCCCGGCAACATACCACATTTCGGTTTTACCATTCTGGTTCTCCCATTTTTTTGCCAATTCATCGCAAGGGTGAACCTGCACACTTAAATTCTGTGCCGCATCAATAAACTTTATCAGAATGGGCAGTTCGTCCGACGGACAGTTCGTTCCCAAAACCTGCGGGTTTTCCGCAATGAATTTTTCCACCGAAACACCGTCAAAATCACCGCCGTCAATCACGCTCATTCCATCGGGATGGCTGCTGAGCACCCAACTTTCCGCAACAGGCGAAATTTCAGTCTTTACCCCGAATTTTTCGCGCATTTTATTGCCGCCCCATATATAATCTTTGTATACACCTTTAAATTTTAAAATTTTCATAATATCACCTCAATTTAACCATTATGATAATTCTATCATATTGTATATGTTTTTTCAAGTCGAATTTCAATAAAAATAAGCCACTATGCTATTCAAATTCCATTGACAAAACATTTATATAAGTATATAATGAAAAAAGGCTCAATCCAAAAAATACATTCAACATAAGCGAGGTTTTATTATGAAAAGAACTCTGATAATTTTTCTTATGGCATCTTTAATACTCCTTTCCGGTTGTACCTCTAATGAAAAAAAAGAGGCTATAAATAAAACATATAACGCCATCCTTGCCGAAAACTACGCAGAAGCTGAAACATGGGCTGAAAAAGCTGTACTCGAAGGTTGTGACGACGAAAAGTTTCTTATGCTCAAAACCAATATTGAAATCTACAACGATGCAGAAGAGGCGTTAAATTCCCTTGATTACAAACTTGCCGATAAAAAAATGAACGGCGAAAAGTTATTTAAAAACAATAAAATGAATTCCGCAATGTCGGATATGACCCGTAAAATCAGTGCCATCGAGAGCATCGTAACTCTTTACAACAAAAATGAATCATCCTCCTATTCTGTAGCAATAGACCATATAGACAAGCTTTTTGCGGATTTCACATAAACTGAGCAGCAAAAGCAAAAATTAACTGTATATAAAGAATCGGCACAGCAAAAATGCATTAAACGAGCAATTGACGAAGGTCACGCTGTCAGTGCCATAAGTCAGGCAGACGAGTTTTTGACAGATACTACCCTTTCAGAAAAACAAATTTCAATTCTCAAAAATTTAAAATTTGATGCTCAGGTAGCTGAAATAGAAGAAAAAATCAATGATAAATTTTTAAGTTCTTCTGCAAAGGAAAAACTGCAAGCACTCCTCGAAAGTGATGATATTACTGCCGAGCAGAGAAGACGTCTTCAGAACATCTCTCCTTCATCCTCGGTTCAGGATGCTCCCGTAACAGAACAATTGTCCCCCAAAGCATTAATTGATGAAAATTCTGCATTAAAGAAAGCGAAACAAGCTTATCCTGAAGTATTTAAACCCAATTCGAAGGTGACAGTTACTTATCATAACGGCTTCTACATTATAAATATTACCTCTTCTTCATCTTCCCCCGACGAAGGAGTTGCTATTACTGTAGACGCCCTGACCGGCAATGTAACCAATATAGCCGGCTAATTCAACGTTTATTTCAAAGCCGGGAAAAATCTCAGTTTTCCCCGGCTTTATTTTATATTGACTCATAATTTCTTTAATGGTATAATTGGAAACAATAAAAATAAAATGAGGTTATCTTATGCACACTCTGAAAAAGTCGCTTTTCATAAGCTTTTTATTGATATTAATTCTTGTTTTTCCAACCGGATGCAAAAAGCGTGACCCACAGCAACAGCTTTCACAAAAGGTTGATTCTATTATGAAACAAATGTCGCTCAGCGACAAGGTATATCAAATGCTGTTTGTTACCCCCGAATCTCTTACGAAGGTCGGAACTGTTGTATCGGCAGGCGAAGCCACAAAAACCGCACTTAAAAGTAAGCCCGTTGGGGGAATTGTTTATTTTGCTTCCAATTTCGAATCACGCGAGCAAACCGCCGAAATGATAAAAAACAGCCAATCATATTCAGAAATCCCATTGTTTATAGCCGTCGACGAAGAAGGCGGCAGGGTTTCGCGATTGGGAAACAACCCTGAAATGGGGTTGACAAAACACCCACCCATGAAAGAAATCGGCGATTCTAAAGATATAAACAAAGCATATATGGTTGGCAAAACTTTGGCAACCGAACTTTCGGAACTTGGTTTCAATGTCGATTTTGCCCCCGTTGCCGATTTGATTATAAACGAAGAAAACAGCGAAATTGGTGACCGTTCTTTTGGTACAGATGCGGAAAATGTCTCTCAAATGGTCGCAAATGTTGTTAAAGGCTTGCAGGAAAACCAAGTTTCTGCGGCTCTTAAACATTTCCCCGGACACGGAAGCACGCAGGTCGATTCACACACCGGATTTTCCGAAAGCACACGAACACTTGACCAGATCAGAAATGCAGAAATTCTCCCATTTAAAGCAGGAATTAAAGAAGGGTCCGACTTTGTTATGGTTTCGCATATGACACTTACAAACGCAACTCCTTCACCGCTCCCCTGCTCTTTATCAAAAGAAATCATAACAGATTTGCTTAAAACCGAGTTGGGCTATAAAGGTATTGTCATTACCGACTCCTTCAGTATGGGAGCAATCACAGAGGAATACACCATAGATGAAGCTGTCGTAAAAGCCATAACCGCCGGAGTTGATATGATTTTAATGCCCAAGGATCCGGCAGCCGCCCACACCGCCATACTCAGTGCCGTAGAATCGGGCAAAATCTCCGCTGAACGCATTGACGAGAGCGTACAGAAAATATTAACTTTAAAATTTAAAAAGAATATGTTTAATTAAAAAATCACATCGGCAAAGCCGATGTGATTTTTTTACAATATTATACAAATCAGTCCGCCCGAGCCTTCATTGATAATTCTCTGAAGGGTTTCCTGGATTTTGAATCGGGATTCATCGGGCATTCGGGACAGTTTTGTGTGAAGTCCGTCGTTCACCAGTTCGTGGAGCGATTTACCGAAAATATTGGATTCCCATATTTTCTGCGGTTCCGACTCAAACTCATCAACTAACGAACGCACCAGTTCTTCCGACTGCTTTTCAGTACCCACAATTGGCGAAACCTCCGTTTCAATCTCCGCTCTAATGAGGTGCAGAGACGGTGCGGCGGCTTTCAGGCGCACTCCGTAGCGGTTGCCCTGACGAACTATTTCAGGCTCTTCAAGACGCAGTTCGTCTATCGAAGGGTAAACAACTCCGTACCCCTTTGCATCAACTTCTTTCAACGCATATTCAAGCTTATCATATTTTTTCTTAATCTCTTTCAGCTCAATTAGCAACTTTAACAGCTGTCCGTCATCGGCAATATCAAGCCCCGTCGTACTGCTTAAAACCTCGTAAAACAGCGGCTCGGGAGTTGTTATCTCCACCCCTATTATCCCTCTGCCCAAATCGGTTTTCACAGTTTTTACATCGTCAGCATACTCAAGTGTTTTAAGTTTTTCGATTTTTTTCTTGGCATCGCTGATTTTCCTCACATCGGTCAGGCAATCACGCACCGAAGTGAAAATCCCGTTTTTCAGAGGGTGCGACCATTCAAGTGCGTCCAGCCAGCCGGGCAAATCAATGCCGATTTCGGTAAGCGGAAATTCATATAAAACAGTTGTGAGAATTGATTCAATATCATCTTCGTCAAGCTGTGCACAGGAAACGCAAATTACAGGCACGCCGTATTTTTCTTCAAGGTTCTTTCTTAACTCCTTAGCCTGCGTACCCGCCGGATTAACCGAATTTAACAGCACCGCAAAAGGTTTGTTGATTTTTTTAAGTTCGCCGACAACCCTTTCTTCCGCTTCAATGTAACTTTCCCTGGGTATCTCTGTTATACTTCCGTCGGTTGTAACCACTATTCCAATGGTGGAATGGTCTTTAATCACCTTTTCTGTGCCAATCTCAGCCGCTTCATCAAATGGCATGGGCGCATCATCCCACGGAGTCTGTACCATCCTGACAGCGCCCTCTTCTTCGGATCCAAGCGCCCCTCTCACCATATATCCCACGCAGTCCACCATACGCACATTGCAATCCGCATCGTTAATGCGGATATTGACCGCCTCATTGGGCACAAATTTGGGTTCTGTGGTCATAATTGTTCTGCCCGAGGCACTCTGCGGCAATTCATCGCGAGCCCTGTCACGCTTATAACTGTTATCAATATTGGGCAGAACCTTGGTGTCCATAAACCGCTTGATAAATGTGGATTTTCCTGTCCTCACAGGTCCCACGACTCCAATGTAAATATCGCCTTGCGTCCTCTGTGCAATATCCTTATAAATATTTTCCATATTCGCCCTTCCTTCGTCCTTTTTTGTAAACTATATGTCCCAAATGGATTTTTTATGAATATTTTTCCAAAAGTATTGACTTGCAAATTAATTCGGTTTATAATAGTTAGTAATCAAACTTTTTTATTTTGAGGTGGAATATGAAGGATAATCAGATTCTTTCATTGCTCAGGAAGGTTACGGCTTTCAGAAAGCTGATTTTTTCGGGCGTGGAAGTGGAGCTTGGCTTTGAGCTGGGTAAAACCCAGCGAGGAGTTTTGATGTATCTTGCATTTCTAGGGCCCGTTCCGATGAATGATGTGAGCGAAAAATTTGCACTTGCAAAAGGTTCTTTCACTCAGGTTGCGGACGGACTTGAACAGCTTGGGTTGATTGAGCGAAAACGGTGCGAGAAAGACCGACGGATAATTTATCTTGAAACAACCGAAAAAGGCAAAGATGCGGCTGTGAAAATCCACGCTGCAACCGAGCAGCGTATAGACTCTCTGCTTTCCAAGTTGCCCGATGCGGATAAATCAAAGTTTTTGGACAGTTTCTCGGCCGTTGCCGAATATATTGATGTTATAAGAGGTGAGATATAGAATGATAAAATTGCTTAAATATTTAAAAAAAAGCTGGATTTTTGCCATTTTAGCGCCCATTTGTATGATGGTTGAAGCAACAATGGACCTCCAGCAACCCACTCTGATGGCAGACATTATTGACATTGGCGTGGCAAACGGCGATATTTCTTATGTGCTGAGCGTAGGCAGTAAAATGCTGCTTTACTCGGTAATCGGTATGGCAGGCGGAATACTATGCACAATATTCTCCTCCATTGCATCCTGCCGATTTGCGGCAGAGCTCCGCAAAAATCTTTTTTCAAAAATTCAAAAATTCTCTTTTGCGGAAATTGACAAACTGAAAACTTCGTCACTTATCACAAGGGTTACCAATGACGTGACTCAAATGCAGCACATGGTTTTAATGTCACTGCGCATTATGGTTCGCTCTCCCCTGCTTTTTGTGGGTGGTGTTATTATGGCAATCAGGCTGAGTCCGAAGCTTTCACTGCTCTTCATTTTTATGGTTCCTGCGATTGTTGTTACAGTTTCTTTTGTTATAACACGCTCGTTCCCGCTTTTCTCGGTGCTTCAGAAATCCATCGACCGGGTTAACACCGTTATGCGTGAAAATCTGCTTGGTGTTCGCGTTGTCAAAGCCTTTGTCGGTCACAATCTTGAAACCGAAAGATTTAAAACCGCCAACGAAGGCTTAAAATCTATCAGCATAAAATCGCAGATGATAACCATTCTGATGTGGCCTCTGGTTAATATTATAATGCAGTTTTCTGTTGTTGCTGTTTTGTGGTTTGGCGGAAAAATGTTCACAATCGGTGATATTCAGACGGGCGACATTATGGCATTCATCAACTACCTCACACAGATTATGTTCTCCCTCACAATGTCGGTAATGTTGTTTATCAACTTCTCCCGTGCGAAAGTTTCAGCAGACCGAATTAACGAGGTTTTTGACACCAATCCTGCAATCTCCGACTCGCCCGATGCACAGAATTTCGGCGGTCATGGCGTTGAGTTCAAAAATGTTTATTTCCGTTACCATTCCTCCGGCGACTGGGTACTTGACAACATTTCCTTCAAGGCAGAACCGGGCGAAACAATCGGTATAATCGGTGCAACCGGTTCGGGAAAAAGTACGCTTGCAATGCTGATTCCGAGACTTTACGATGTTTGCGACGGCGAAATTCTGATTGGCGGAACAAATGTTAAAAATCTTAAAACCGACCAACTTCGCGACAACACAAGCGTTGTTTTGCAGGAAAGTATTCTCTTTTCGGGCACTATCGAGGACAACCTCCGTCAGGGCAAAGACGGTGCAACCGCTGAGGACTTTGCAAAAGCACTTGACATCGCTCAGGCTTCTGAATTTGTCAATGCTCTCCCCGACGGCATCTCATCCCCTGTTGAACAGCGTGGTAAAAACTTCTCGGGCGGTCAGAAACAGAGACTTTCTATCGCACGTTCTCTTGTCCGCACTCCGAAAATTCTCATTCTTGACGACTCTTCAAGCGCACTTGATATGGCAACAGAAGCAAAGCTTCAGACCGCACTCAGAGAAAACGTGTCCGAGTGCACAACTTTCATCATTGCGCAGAGAATTTCAGGCGTAATGTACTGCGACAAAATTATTGTTCTTGACAATGGTAAAATTTCCGGAATGGGCACACATTCCCAACTTTTAAAAACCAACGAAATTTACAAAAGTATCGTTGTATCCCAACTTGGAGAGGAGGCGGTAGTTAATGGGTAATATGAGAGGACCTATGGGTGGCGGCAGACCCGGTGGCAGACCGGGCGGTCCGGGAATGCCTCGCGAAAAGGTGAAACTTAAAAATGCCAAAGGCACACTCAAACGACTTATAAAATATATGAGTGCTTACAAAAAGTACATATTTGTAACCTTTCTGCTTTCAGCACTCACATCGGTAATCACCATTCTTACCACAAGATTAAATGGTGTTGCAATTGACGAATGTATTGCATCATTCAATCTTTCAGCTCTTGCGAAACTGTGCGTTCTGATACTTATAATGCACCTTGTTTCGGCAATCAGCACATATTTTATTCATTCAAATATGATTAAAGTATCGCAAAACACCTCTGCAACACTTCGTCGCGATTTGTTTGCCGTTGTCCAGAAACTTCCGCTGAGATATTTTGACAACAAATCCAGCGGCGACATTATGAGCCGATTGACAAACGATATCGACAACATCAACCAGACACTTTCCCAGAGTGTGGCACAGCTTCTTTCGGGCATAATCAACATTTTGGGTACTCTGATTGCGATGTTGCTGCTTAGTCCGACACTCACCGTTATTTCTCTTACCACAGTTCCGCTAATGCTGATTGTAACACGAAGCATTATGAAGTTCACTTCAAAATTCTTCCGCAAACAGCAAAAAGAGCTTGGCGAAATCAACGGATATGTTGAAGAAATGGTTTCTGGTCAGAAAGCCGTTATTCTGTTCCGTCAGGAAGAAAATGTGAAAACTCACTTTGGCGGAATCAACAAAAGGCTCCGTATCAGCGGTCAGGTAGCTCAATCTCTGTCCGGCGTAATGGGTCCCGTGATGAACCTCATCAACAACATTACTTACCTTATAGTTGCTGTAGTGGGCGGATATATGATTCTCACCGGTGCAGGTATTACACCCGGTATCATATTTTCTTTCCTGCTTTACACCAAAAACTTCTCCCGCCCCATTAACGAGATTGCAAACCTTCTGAACACAATGCAGTCTGCTCTTGCAGGTGCGGAACGAGTTTTTGAAGTTATGGACGAGGAAAAAGAATCGGACAGCGACAATGCAATCAGCCTTGAATCCCCTGCCGGTAACATCAGTCTTAACAACGTGACTTTCTCATATATCCCGGGTAAACCTGTGCTTAAAAATGCCACTTTCGACGCTTCGCCCGGGCAGACAGTTGCAATTGTAGGTCCCACAGGTGCCGGCAAAACAACCATTATCAGTCTGCTCAGCCGATTCTACGATATTGACAGCGGCACCATCACCATTGATGGCAAAAACATTTACGACCTCACTCGTGACAGTCTGCGCGGTTCAATCGGTATGGTTCTGCAAGACACATATCTTTTCTCTGAAAGCGTGTTTGACAACATAAAATACGGCAGACCTTCAGCTACTGACGAGGAAGTTATTGAAGCGGCAAAAAAAGCCGGCGCACATTCTTTCATCAGCCAGCTTGAAAATGGATATGATACGGTTTTGTCGGATAATGGTCAGGATTTATCTCAGGGACAGCGTCAGCTTCTTGCAATTGCAAGAGCAATGCTCGCAAAACCTCCTGTGCTTATTCTTGACGAGGCAACATCATCCATTGACACCCGAACCGAGCTGAAAATTCAGCAGGCTCTGAAAGTACTGATGGAGGGCAGAACAAACTTTGTTATCGCCCACCGACTCAGCACAATCCGTAACGCAGACATTATCCTTGTAATCGACAATGGTGAAATTGTTGAACGCGGAAACCACGACGAGCTTATCGCCAAAAATGGTTTCTATGCAAACCTCTACAACAGTCAGTTTAGAAGCGGACTTGCATTATAGTAATAAAAAGAAGCTGTAAATTTACAGCTTCTTTTTTATATATCCAATTAACATTATAATCGCCGAAAGAAGAATTCCTATAAACAACGGGTCAAAGGGCAAATTGCCCCACAGATTAAGTACCAACACAACAATTGGCGAAACTATTATTGATATGCAGGCGTATACCGGCGATATTTTGCGCGGCAACCATATTGCACAGCACAGTGGCAGAAAAATTGTTGCACCACGGAGTGCCATTGACATAAAAGTAAAATTAAGTATCGTGTCCCCAAGAGGTCCGAAAGACAGTGCACTTGCACCGCCAAGCAGAATTACAAGCAATATTTTTTCCAAAGCGTTCTGTGAAAGCAAATTCTTCATCTTTTTTGCAATTGGCAAAAGTACGTCATTTGAAAGGTTAACCGAAATTCCGTTGGCAATCCCCGCACCTGTTCCAACAGCCGCAATAAACAGCGTTCCCAGGAAAATCCCTGCAGGTAAAGGTGGCAGATATTCCGTTACAAAAAGTGTGAGTGCGGTTTTGGGTACAATACCCGGATAGGCTGAGCGCATATAAAGACCTACCAATATACCCCCAATCCCTACGGGCGGAGTTAAAACGGCACTGATGAGCGCACCTTTTTTGGCTTGACGCGTGGTGTCCGCCATAAAAACCGCCTGTGCATAGGTCTGGGTTGTTATAACGCCAAACATAATTGAAAACAGTGCACCAAGTTCTTTGCCGACACCTCGGTTGAACATACTGTAATAATTTATCTCGTTTGCCCGTCCAAGCTCTTTCACCATCTGTCCGAATCCCGAAAAGCCGTCTGACAAACCGATTTATACGTCCCAAAGCACCCTCTGCCGGAAAACGAATTCTTTTAGAGCGGATTCCCATTTTATGGAAAAATTTAAAGTTTCTTCATAAAGTTTCTGCCCGAAATGTATTCCGCTTTAAAAAA
>JAFYVD010000024.1 GCA_017558425.1 Clostridia bacterium
AATCTATCGGCATAGCTTTTCAGCTCGGCAATGAGTTTTTCGCCTTCTGCAATTTCGTCCGAAACATCCTGACAGTTTAAAAATTTAACTCTGTCGGGATTATATTCGCCAAGAATTTTCTTGAATTCTGAGATGTTGTTATTTTCGCAACCCAATCCCAAAACCAGAACTCCTGCCGCGTTGGGGTGGTTGACCATACCTTTTAAAATGAGCTGGGTGGTTTTATGGTCGCCGCCAAGCTGAGAACATCCGAAAGGATGGGGGAAATATTTCGCACCCGTTTTTTCAGCAAGAATCTGTGCGGTTTTGTTGACGCAACCTACTGTGTTTACAATCCAGATTTCGTTACGGATACCCACTTCGCCGTTTTCTCTCTTGTACCCTTCGAAATACATATCGCAGGGGATGGAAGCGATTCCGTAATCGGTGTAATTGTATGTATATTCAAGGTTGCCCGACAGGTTGGTTTTCACGTTGTGTGAATGAACATGGTCACCCTTTTTGATATCTTGGGTAGCGTGACCGATGGGGGAACCGTATTTTATAATATTTTCGCCTTTTGAGATGTCACGGAGTGCATATTTATGTCCGTTTTCAATGTTTACTTCAACATTGTCAAGCTTATTTATTATCATATTTTATAACCTCATCGTATAAAAAGCTCAAATCCTCGTCCCAGAAAGCTTTGTTTGCCAGAATCTCGGCAACCGATTTTTCTCTCATAAATTTGATGATATTTTCATCATCGGTGGGTGTGCCTGTTTTGTAGAATTCAATCAGTTTGTAAAGAGAGAAAATAAGGTTTTCGGGCATTTGGTTTTTTCTCTTGATATACTCGAGAAGCGAGGGGAGAACACGAACTTTGAATTTGCTGACCGAGTTTAAAGAAATTGACGCACAAAGGTGACGGATATAGGGGTTTGAAAAACGTTCAAACACATTTTCCGCATAGTCAAGAAGTTCTTTTTCGGGAAGGTCAAGTGTGGGGATGATTTCATCAAACACGCATCTGTTTAAAAATGCACGCATATTTTCGTCGTTCATACAATCGCCAACAGTTTCAATTCCTTCCAGCATAGCATAAGGAATCATGGAAGTGTGCGCACCGTTTAAAATGCGAACCTTTCTTGTGCGGTACATTTCAAGATTGTCGGTGATGATAACATTAAGACCTGCTTTTTCGAAAGGAAGGTCGGAAAGTGCATTTTTGTCACCTTCAATTACCCACAGATGGAAAAATTCTGAGGTATTAAGCATTTTGTCATTTTCAAGACCTTCGAAAGTTTCGCCTTTCGGATAACCTGTGTTGATTCTGTCAACAAGTGTGTTGCAGAACACGTTTTTCTCGTTAATCCAGGCGATAAAATCTTCGCCAAGGTTCCAGAGGTCGGCATACTGAAGGATGGTTTTCTTCAGGTTCTCACCGTTTTTGTCAATCAGCTCGCAGGGAAGGAATACAAATCCGTCAAGTCCCAGGCTGAATCTTTTGTAAAGAAGCTGACAAACCTTTGCAGGGAAGGATGAGGGCGGAACATCATCCGCTTTGTCGCTGTCCACAAAGGCAATGCCCGATTCGGTGGTGTTGGAAAGCACAAATTTAAAATCGGGATTTTCTGCAAGTGCAAGATATTCGTCATAGTTGTCATAGGGTTTTATACATCTTGTGATGCAGGAAACCGCTGTGGTTTCCACACCTTCACTGCCACGGATAATGTGAGTGTATTTGCAGCCCTGAGCGGAAAGTGTATCGCACATACCTTCTTTAATGGGCTGAACCACAACAACGCCAATGTCAGTGAGACCGCTGTCGTTCATTTTCTGTATCATCCAATCGGCAAAACCGCGCAAAAATCCGCCTTCACCGAACTGTATAATTTTTTCTTTCATAATTTTCTCCTTTTGTATATGCAAAAATTAATCCATTAGTTCATTTATTACTTCCCAGGCAGGGTCAGCATAAAATCTGTGACCTTCGGGACCGGTTACAAGACGGCAATTGTCTTCGCAACCTGCTGCTTTAAATAAATCTTTTGCAATGGCAAATGTTTTCTGAACGCCTGCATCGGGGAAAATAGAGTCGATTTTGCCGTTTACAATGACAAGCTTTCTGGGTGCTGCAAGACCTGCAATATCGCCCATATCAAAATAGTTTCCGATACCGGGAATATAGTTGCAGGGGCAATGCTTTAAGTCAACAATGGAATCCTTGTAGGTGCATACTGCACAGGAAGGAACACCGCAGTCAATTCGTTTGTCAATGCAGGTTGAATAGAATGTGGTGGTGCCACCGCCCGAGTTACCCAGACAGATGAGCTTTTTGCCGCTGTACTCAGGAAAATACTTTTCTATAACATCAATAAGTCGCATAACGTCCCAGACTCTCTCGCCAATAGCACAACGTCCCAAAAGAAGTGTCGGCTGAGCTCTGCCCACACGCAGACAGGCGGGTGAACCGTCTTGGTCACAGCCGCTTTCGCCCATATATCTCTGTTCCATTGCAATTGCAACATAACCCTCTTTGATTGCACGACGGGCAAAATCGCTGTCGCGGCTGGCAATATATTCTTCTTCACCTTCATATCGAGGCTCACCTATTGAGATGTGCATACCCTTAGAATGTCCCTGAATACATATTACAACGCCTTTGATTTCGGTATTATCGGGGATGAGAGCATAACAGGGGGTGTAAAGACCAGGCTCTGTCTGGAATGAAAAACGGATTTTTTCGTAACCGTCAGGGTGCTCTTTTGATTCTATAAGAAAATCGTCATCGTCGCATTTCACCATTTTGTCAAGAGACAGAAGGTCCCAAAGCTTATCGTAGGCTCTTTTCTGCCAATCGGAAAAATCTTCTTTCCCGTCGTATCTCATTGACGGTGTTATTGTTTCAAATATTTTACTGATGTAATCAATGGATTTTATGTTTCTCACTATAATATCTCCTTAAAGCACACTTAAATCGTACATTGTCAGATATTCTTTTGTGTTTTCGCACATTTCTTTGAAGAGTTTTCTTGCATCGGAAAGTGAGCAGGTTACAAGCGGGTCGTTTGCAAAAGCATTGAAAATTGCTTCCACGTCTCTGTTTGCGATAGCTTCGCTGACAGCTTCCTGTTCTGCACAGATTCTTGATACCATTGAATAAATGGGCGCAGGAATTTCGCCCGCCACAACGGGAGTTACGGTTCCCGAACGGAATACGGCATTTGATTCAACTACAGCACCCAGAGGCAGGTTGGGAATCTGACCACGGTTGGGAATGTTTACGTTTGTAACGAGTTCGCGCAGACCGAGGATTGCACGAATCTGTTCAACGCCCTCTTCACCGGTCTGATTGATTTCGATTTTCTTAGCTCCGTTTCTGCGGTCTTCGCTTTCCTTGAGTCTGTCAACAAGGTCTTTCTTTCTCCATGAAACGGGAGTGAGCGCAAATCCCCAGAAATCAACTGTTTCGGGGTCTTTAAGATACCATTTGCCTTCGCAGAATTCTGCGAGGTGACGGTCACCTGCTGCGGCAATTACGCCATAGCGTTTGAAAAGGTCGAATTTAACTCTCAGGTTGTTATGGAAGGGATTTTTAAGCCATTCTTCAGATGTGTCTTTGGCATATCCGCTTTCATAATATTTATCCACCATCTGTTTGTAGAGGGGATAAAGGTCCATATTTTTATATGTAGCCTGTGTCAGCCATGTGAAATGGTTAACTGCTACGGGGTTAACTTTGATATCCGATCTTTCAGCCTTAATACCCATAACTTCGTCAAGAGCTTCCACAAGGAAATTCTGTGTGCTGAAAACTTCGTGACAGCAACCAAAAGCTTTAATTTCGGGGAATGTTCTGTAAAGAGCTTTTGTACAAAGAGTCATGGGGTTTGTATAGCTGATAACCCACGCATCGGGACAGTATTTTTTTACATATCCGGCAATTTCTTCGTACATGGGAATTGTTCTCATTGCACGCACTATGCCTCCGGGGCCGGAAGTGTCGCCAACAGACTGGTAAATGCCGTACTTTTCGGGAGTATGAACGTCCGATTCCATTTCGTCGAAAGTGCCCGGCATAATGGAAATGATAACAAAATCCGCACCGGTGAGTGCTTCCTCGGGAGTTTTTGAAGCATGATATGTCCAGTTGGATTTGGAATCTTCGAGCTCATTGTATTTGTTACCGATGATTTCATTGTGTTTTGCTGCTTCAAAGTCAATGTCGTAAAGATAAACATCGCCCGAGATGTCGTCTGCAGCTGCAAGGTCGCTCATAAACTTCCAAGCCCAACCTCTGGACCCTCCACCTACATATGTAATTTTTATATTTTCTGCTTTGTTGTTATTAATTTTCATTTTAACAACCTCCTTTTGACTATATTATAAAATAAATTTCTTTTGTTTTCTATCAATATCTTGATGAAAAAGGCAAAAAACACGAAAAAATGGTTGAAATGAGGGCGATGATATGATAAAATGAGGATAATCACTGATGTGGAGGCATAAAAAATGATGATTGAAAGCGGAATTTCACATATCAGAGACCCGTTTGTGCTGGTGGAAGAGGATGCTTTTTATTTGTACGGAAGCGATGTTACGCAGGGCGACTGGGACAAAATAGAGTGGTGCTGCTATAAAAACAGCGGTGACCTTTTTAGCGGAAACTGGCGGAAAATAGAAAAATTTGCCATTTTGCCCCAAAATGCAAAATCAGATTTCTGGTCGCCTGAAGTACATAAATATGGCGAAAGTTATTATCTTTTCGCCACGTATCTTTCGAAAAATACGGGCAGACACGGTTGCACAATTTTAAAATCCGAGTCTCCCGAAGGCCCTTTTGTTGAAATAACAAACGGGCAGATTACGCCGAAGGATATTGATGCCATTGACGGAACACTTTATGTTGATGAAAACGGAACGCCGTGGATGGTGTATGTTCACGAATGGACTTGCACCAATGATAAAATCGGAAGAATGTGTGCGGCAAGGCTATCCGAAGATTTAACGCATTTTGTATCCGAGCCTACCGAGCTTTTTCGTGCGGATGAGCCGGTTTGGAAGCCCGGACAGGTGACGGACGGATGTTTTATGTATAAAACAAAAGAAGGGGAACTCCTGATGATGTGGTCAAACCTTGAATCTGAGGGAGAGGGTTTCGGATACTGCGTCGCTGTGGCAAAAAGTGAAAACGGGAAAATTGACGGCAGGTGGATTCACGAGGACAAACCAATTTTTTCAAGACATATTACGGGCGGAGCTGACGGCGGACACGGTATGATTTTCGAAAACAGAGACGCTAAAAAATATATGGCGATACATTCGCCCAACCTTCCGGAACAAGGGGATTGCGAAAAAGCCTTTTTTGTTCCGGTGGAAGAGGAAAACGGAAAAATTATATGTGAGATAGGCTGAGATACAGCCGGAAAGGATATAGGGATTACTATGATAATAAAATCAGACTGGCATTTACATACCGCAAGTTCTTATGATGCGTCTTTGTCGCTCGAAGAAATTTCGGCAAAAACAAAAGAACTGGGAATTACAAGGTTTGGTATCACCGACCACGCTAATTTTAACGACCAAAAGTTTTTGGGTGATTTGGACAGCTCGGTGAAAAGTGTGAAAGAATTTCAGAAAACGCATCCCGAAGTTGTGCTTGGGGTTGAGCTTACGCCAATTGAAAAACCTGAATTTGACTATATTGCAAAAACGGGTACAAGAGACGGATATGTTGCGCCCATTATGGACAAACCTTATGAAATTGAGCTTGCCCAGACAAAAGAGCAGCTTGTAAGCCGTGGAGTGAGGTATGCCATTGGTGCGGCTCATTGGAGAGTTGATGTTCCGAATGGCAGAAGTCTGGAGCCGGATATGGATGCCATGATTAAAGAATGGTACCGTCAGCAGATGTGGCTTGCTCAGGATGAAAGGGTTACAATTCTCGGACATCCGTGGTATAACGGAAAAGCTATCTGGTATCAGGATTTTTCGGTTATTCCAAGGTCTATGAATCTTGATATTGCTTGTGCGCTTAAAGAAAATGGAAAATATGTTGAATGTAATCAGGGGAATATTTCAGATTCGCGGGCAAGTGAAAAGTTCAAAAAGCAGTATGTGGAATTTATGAGAGAGCTTTTTGAAATGGGAATACCGGTGACGTTTGGTTCCGATTCTCACAACAGTTACCAGACCGAAGGGGTGCTGGAAGCGGAAGAACTTTTGAAATGGGCAGGATTTGCCGAAGGAGATATTGTCGAGATTGCTGAAAAAGATTTATGGTAATCGGATGGTGACGAATTATGGCTGTTTATTCTAACGAAGAAATTGATTTTTTTAATCGCACCCAGCACACGCAACCATTTAAAATGAAACAGGCGCATTATCATGATAAGCACGAACTTTACTATCTTGAAAAAGGCACTACCAAATATTTTGTAAATGATGAAATTTTTATGGTTCAGGCGGGGGATATGGTGTTTGTTCCAAGTGGCTGTTTCCATAAAACCCACGGCGAAGGTTGGGAAGGTGCGGTACGGCTTCTGTTTGTGTTTGATGATGATTTTGCGGGCGAGCACTCGAAGGTGTATATTGATGAACTAAAAGAAAAAAAGCATATCCGTTTTCCGGCGGATAAACTTTATAAACTGCAGGATGTTTTTGGTAAAATTGAAAAGGAAACCGAAAAAAAGCAGAAAGACTATGTCGAGATGCAAAAACTTTATCTGCAGCAGATGCTCATACTCATTTCCCGATACAGACTAAAAGAAACAAAAGAGGATTACGGCGAAAATTATCGTATTATACAGGATGCGGTGCGTTATATCAGCACAAATGTGGAAGCTGATTTGAGTCTGGCGGTGTTGGCTGAGAAATATGCTATGAGTCCGGGATATTTTTCAAAGCAGTTTAAAAACTATGTTGGAATAGCTCTTAGCGAATATATCAATATAGCAAGGGTTTCTGCAGCCGAAAAGCTGCTTGTGAAACCGGGTGCAAGTATTACCGAAGTGGCTCTTGAATGCGGATTTAATGACAGCAATTATTTTGCGGCTGTTTTTAAAAAGATAAAGGGGATAACCCCGAAAAAATATTCTATGATGAACGGATGAGGAGACAGATATGTTACCTGAAATTATTAAAGATATGAAACTTGAAGTGAAACATTTTCCCACCGATTTTCAGGCGGTGATATTCCGTCTGTGGGAAATGGTGCCTGCGCAGAGAATTGCGAAGGTTTTGAAAACCGATGAGAAAACCGTGTGCAATCTGGCAGAGCAGATGGGTCTGCCTGAACAGAAATGGCTTGATAAATGGTTTGAAAGGGGATATATTTCCATAATCAGAGGAATGTGGAATATGCTCCCTTACGAGCAGATTATGGAGCTTCTTGACTGGAGCGAGGAAAGACTTGATTTTATCCTGAAAGAGGACGATTTCCTTGATGTAAAGCTTGGCGGCTATGTGAAACATAAATTCAACTGCAAACCGATATACTACAGACCTCTGACTGAGGAAGAAATTGAGAAAACTGCGAAAATCAAGGCGACTATGGAAAAGGAAATCCTTGCGCTTGAAAAAGCAGGAGTGGAACCGCCCTTTTCGTTTTTTGAAAAAAGATATGCTCCGCTTGCCGAGAAAAAAATCCGCGAGGTTGTTGTGGACGGAAGCTGGACAATAACAGGCGAAAAAACAGGTTTTGAAAAAGATTTTGCCGCAGAAGTGAAAGAAATTTACGGCATTGATTTTTCGGGCAGCGGCAATGGAAAAATCAACATTTCGCTTGATGCGAAAACCGAGGATGAGGAATATCACGAAATCACTATTGATGACGGTTTAATAGAGATAAACGCCGCAAAACCGATTGGCGTTATGCGTGCACTAAACTATCTGCTTGACCTTGCCGAATCGTCAGGCTGCCTGAGTTTTGATAAAAAAACTTACAAGAGAAAAACCAAGATTAAAACGAGATTTATCTATTCTTTCTGCGGACTTTACGGCGATGTGCTGGATAAACCGAGTGAAATTTCTTTCCCGGACGAGCTTTTGAAAGGTTATGCCCGTCAGGGGATAAATGGTGTGTGGATTCAGGGCGTGCTATTCAAACTTGCGCCATATCCGTTTGTGGAAGGCAAAGATGACGGCTGGGAAATGCGGCTTGAAAATCTCCGTAAACTCACCGAACGTGCAGGCAGATATGGTATCAAGGTTTATATGTATATAAACGAACCCCGTCCGCTTGACCCCGGCTTTTTTGAAACACATCCCGAGCTTCGCGGAGCGGAGCTTGTACCCAATTCGGTATGTCTGTGCAGCAGCCGTCCCGAAACAAAAGAATATCTTAAAACTGCACTTCAGACGGTGTGCAAGGCTGCACCTGAACTTGGCGGATTTATCACCATCACACAGTCGGAAAACAGAACACTTTGTACTTCCAATGCACCCGACAGTCCTTGTCCGGTATGCGGAAAAAGAGAGGCGTATGAAGTAACGGCAGATATTTTGACGGTTATGGCAAATGCGGTTGCCGAGGTGAGTGAATCCATAAAATTCTTTGTGTATGCGTGGGTGTGGGCATCAGCGTTTGGTGACAAACTGTCAAAACTTATGGAAAGTCTGCCCAAAAGTGTAATAATTCTTTTCGTAAGCGAAAACTCAATAGAATTTGAACGCGGCGGCGTGAAAAACAGAATCCGTGACTATTCACTTTCCATTGTAGGTCCGGGCGAACCTGCGAAAAAAATCTGGAAAGATGCAAGGTCGGCGGGACTTGAAGTTGCGGCAAAGGTGCAGATTAATAATTCATGGGAATGTTCAACGGCTCCATTTTTGCCCGTTTATGAAAATGTAACACAGCATATGAAAAACCTCATCGCAGAGGGAATTGAACACATTATGCTGTCCTGGACTCTGGGTGGATATATGTCGGACAACATCAGGATTGCTTCGGCCTACTTCTTTGAAGATGAAAATCAGACTGAAAACCCATATGATGCAGTGCTGAAAACCTCTTATGGTGATTATGCCGACAAGGTTAAAAAAGCGGTTTCACATTTCTGCAAAGGGTTCGCGGAATATCCGTTTGACTGTGACCATATCTATGAAGGCCCGTCCAATGCGGGTGCGTCTAACCTGCTTTATCCTGAGCCTACGGGGCTTCGTGCCACAATGACCTGTTTCCCATATGATGACCTTAAAGGTTGGTGCAGTGTGTATACTCCCGAAATTCTTTATACTCAGTATAAAAAGCTGTGCGAAGAATGGGAAAAGGGGCTTGAAGAGCTTGACGGTCTGCCCGGATGTGAGTTTTACGATATGGCGGTTTACGGCTATACTCTGTTCAAAGCATCGCTTAATCAGATAACATATTATATTTTGAGAGAAAAAGGCGATACAGAGGCAATGCAGGAAATTGTGAAATCCGAAAAAGAGCTTGCGCTTACGGCGTATGAAATTATGCTTCGCAACAGCTCGGTAGGATATGAAGCGGCAAACCACTATTATGTAAGCAGAAGCACACTGAGGGAAAAAGTTGTTCAGTGTGATGTATTGTTGGATAAATAAAAATGAAGTGCCTTTACTTAGTAAAGGCACTTTTTCGTCATTTTTCTATTTTTATGGTATATTCTATGTAATGCTCGTTTTCTTCTTTCTGAGCGGTGGCGAATACGCCCGATTTTTTTATCATTTCAATCGCCTGGTTTATGGTGTTAACAAAAATTTTCACATCTTTCACCACTTGTTTGCGGATGCGTTTTTGTTCAAAAGCGGTTTGCGCCAGGACTTCAAGTTGTTCGGGAGAAAGGTTGTTTTGGGCGGCAATTTCGAGCAGATTTGCAATTTCGTTTTCGTCGGTTAAAATTGATAAGGCGCTAAGGTGAGCTTTGGTAAGAGGATATCTGCCGAGTACGTCGCGGATGGGTTTGGGCAATTGTAAAACCATAACGTTTTCCGAAACGTGAGATGCCGTTGAACCGATAATGTCTGCCATTTCGGAGTAGGTGAGTCCGCGTCTGCGGATAAGTGCCATATAGCTTTCGGCGGCATCCATAAGGTAAAGGTCTTCTCGCTGTTGGTTCTCGGCAATGGCAATGGCGGCGGCAATGTCAAAACGCACATCAATGATGAGAGCGGGAACTTTTTCAAGGCCGGCGAGTTTGGCTGCCATTACTCTCCGTTCGCCTGAGATAAGCTCATAGACTTTGCCGAATTTTCGCAGAGTGACGGGCTGAAGTACACCGAAAACCTTCATGGATTGTGCCAGCCTTTCAAGTTTTGTTTGGTCGAAATGTTTGCGAACGGTGAATTTGCCCGATTCTATAAGATTTATGTCAATATATTCAATTTTTTTTCGGCGATTTATTTTCCCTGCTATCATTTGTTATACCCCCATAAAAAACTATACCCATATTTTACCATAAAATGGTAAAATATGGGTATATAATCGGGACAAAAATATTTACAAAAACTGCGTTATTCCGAGATAATCTGCGACAATTCGTACAGTTCGTCTTCAATGCTTTTCTGAAGAGCAAGAGCTTCCAGAATATCAAGGTCAAGAATCTTGCTGTTCTGAAGCACAACAACTCTGTTGCCAATGCCTTCCGACAAAAGTTCAACTGCTTTTGCACCCATACGGCTGGAAGCAACTCTGTCTTTGTATGTGGGGTTACCACCACGCTGAACGTGACCAAGAACTGTTACTTTTGCATCAAGGTGGATGCCGTATTTATCAGCAAGCATTCTTGTTGTCTGCTGCATAATCTGTGCTGTGGAAAGTCCGGAAGTTTTTTCAACACCCTCAGCAACTACAATCATAAAGTTCTTTTTGTTTTCATATTTGCGGGCAATAACTTCAACAATATCTTTTTCGATATCAACTGCTTTTTCGGCAATAAGAACGCCGTCTGCACCACAGGCAATTGCAACTTCAACAGCGAGGTAGCCGGCTTTGTTGCCCATTACTTCAACAAATGCGCAACGATTGTGCGAACGCATTGTATCATTGATTTTGTCAAGACATTCGATAACTGTGTTAAGTGCAGTATCGTAGCCGATGCAGTATTCACTGCAGGTGATGTCGTTGTCAATGGTGGCAGGAATACCGATGGTGGGAAGGCCTGCAAGGCTTAAATCTCTGGCACCTCTGAAGGAACCGTCACCGCCGATAACAACCATACCGCAAACGCCGAGATCTTTGGCATTCTGCACAGCTTTTTTCACATTTTCGGGTTCTTTGAATTCAAGGCATCTTGCACTTCCGAGGAATGTACCGCCTCTGTTCATTATATCTGTAAGGTCTTTACCTGAAAGGTCAATATAATCCTTTGCAAGCATACCCTTGTAGCCGTTATAGAATGCGATGATGTCAAGACCAAGATGCTCTGCAGTTTTTGCAATAACTGCAATAGCAGAGTTCATGCCGGGTGCATCGCCACCGCTTGTAAGTACAGCAATTCTTTTTCTATTATTCATTTTGCACATCTCCCATTTGTTAAAAAATCAACCATTTTACATTATATCACAAAATTTTTGGAAAATCAATCTTAATTATGAAAATATTTGTAAATTTTTTCTGCTGTAGCAAGATTTATTCCGTCGGCGGCAGAAAGCTGAGGCACAGATGCCTCGGAAATGGCTTTTACACTTCCGAAAGCACGCAGAAGGGCGCGCTTTTTGACAGGGCCGATTCCTTCAATGTTGTCAAGCTCACTTCGGGTTAAAACATCGCTGCGGAGTTTTTTGTGATAACCGATTGCAAAACGGTGCACTTCATTTTGGATTGCGGTGATAAACCTGAAACTTTCGGTCGACAGACTTATTATTTCTCCGTCTGATGAAATAAGTCTGTTGGTGCGGTGTTTGTCATCTTTCACCATACCGAAAACGGGTATATCAAACCCTTGTTCCGAAAGCACGTCGCATATGGCGGAAACATGACCCAGCCCGCCGTCAGCAAGAATTATATCGGGAAGATTCTCAAACTTTTCGTCCGATGTGCTTCGTGCAAGGCGTCGGCTTATAACCTCTCTGGTGGAAGCATAGTCGTCGCTTCCCTCGACGGTTTTTATTTTAAATAGTCTATAATCATTTTTCTTCATTTCGCCGTTTTCTATTACAATCATCCCGCCAACCGAATTTTTGCCCGATGTATTTGAAATGTCATAGGCTTCGATTCGTTTAAGCGAGCCGTCAAAGCCCAATTCACTGCAGAAGGTTTTCATTATCTCGCTTTTAGAACGCATTTCTTTCAACTGCTGTTCGCCGTGTTGTTTGAAGGCTTCTGCGGCATTTACAAGCGCCATATCCAGCAGCTGTTTTGAAGTGCCACGTTCGGGTATACGGAAGGATATTTTAACGCCCTGCTTTTCGCTGAGCCAACTTTCGATAAGCTCGCTGTTTTCGGGCATTATATTTGTGAGAACAGTCTGTGGAACAAATTCACTTTCGATGTAATATTGGACGATAAAACTTTCCAGAGCATCTGCGGCATTTTCGCCGAGGCACAAATCCATCCAAAGCTGATTTCTGCCAAGCATTTTGCCGTTTCTTATGTTGAAGACCTGAATATTTGCAAGTTCACCGTTGGTTTTTATTGCGATAAGGTCTTTGTCACCGCTGCCCGAAACGGTGATGTTCTGTTTTTCGGAAAGTTCTTTTATACGATTGATTTTGTCACGATAGTCAGCCGCTTTTTCAAACTCCAGATTGTCCGAAGCTTCAGACATTTTTAAGCGCAGACTTTTTATGATTTCGGAGGATTTTCCCTCTAAGAAGTCGCAGATTTCGCGGACTGTAGCGTGATACTCTTCAGGAGAAATGTTGCCGGTGCAGGGGGCAATGCATTTGCCTATGTGATAATTAAGACAGGGACGCTGTTTGCCTATATCCTTTGGGAAAACTCGTTTGCAGTCAGGCAGACGGAAAATTTTATAAATTACGTCCATAGTCTGCCTTGCCACGCCTCCTGTGAATGGGCCAAAATATTTTGCACCGTCCTTTAAATCCTTGCGTGCAAGCGACATTTTGGGATAGTCGTCGCGGACGGTGATTTTTATAAACGGATACTGTTTATTGTCTTTGAGCAATATGTTATAGCGGGGATTATATTTTTTGATTAGATTACATTCAAGCACAAGGGCTTCGATTTCTGTGGCAGTGACAATGTATTCAAAATCGGCGATGTTTGCAACCATGGCGCCCACCTTGCCGGTGTGTCCCGATTTTTTAAAATACTGACCGAGACGGTTTTTCAATGCCTTTGATTTGCCTACATATATAACGTCTCCCTCGGCTGATTTCATAATATAAACACCGGGAAGAAGGGGGACTTTTTTAAGTTTATCGGGAATTGACATAGTTTCACCTCCGTGCTGAAAATGAATAAAAGCACTGTAACGGAGTTACGGTGCTTTTGATGCAGTATAAGCTATAATGTGTTACGGGACTGCAAAATGCTGACCAAAAGCATTTTTTATCAGTCAACAAGAGCAGATTTGATAAGATCAGTGAGACTGTCAACTGCTTCTTTTTCGTCAGAACCGTTTGCTCCAACCACGATGGATTCTCCCTGGGTTACGCCGAGGGAAAGAACGCCAAGCAGACTCTTTGCATTAACTCTGCGTTCTTCTTTTTCAATCCAAATGGAGGATTCAAATGTATTTGCTCTCTGTATAAAAAATGTTGCCGGCCTTGAGTGTAAACCTACCTGGTTGGTAACTGTGATTTCTCTTGAATACATAATTATATTGCTCCTTTTTGCCGTATGGCGAAATTAGCTCATTTTATCATTTTACCTTATTATATATAATTTTTTGCGGTTAGTCAACCGATATTTGATTTTTTATGTATTTTAGACAAAGATAGTGAGAGTAAATTGGAAAACTTTATTTATTTAAACTATGCTTTTTGATTTTTTGTGCAATGATGGAGGCAGTGGATATGCCGAGGGAGTTGTCTGCTGCCTCAAAAAGCATGTTTGAATTGACTTCACAAACCATAAAGCCGTTGCTGCCCAAAATTAAATCCACGCCTGCGAAAAATGCACCGACGGCGTTTGTAGCGGAAATTGCAAGCTCTGCCATATCCGACGAAAGTTCGTATGGCTCAACAGAGCCGCCCAGTGCGGCGTTTGAGCGGAAATCGTTTTCGTTGCTGCGTTTTATGGCGCCTATAACTTCGCCTCCCGCAACAAGTACACGAATGTCCCAACCGGCTCCGTCCGGAAGAAATTCCTGGAAAACAAATGGGCGAGTGCCGATTTCTTTCACCTTTTGAAGCATTTCGGTGCGGTTGTTTGCAAGATACACCTGTTTGCCGAGAGAACCGAAACATTCCTTTATGATAAGCGGATACCCCAGAAGCGCAGACGCTTTGTCGCACCATTGTTCCGATTGACAGCTGCTGTATGTTTTGGGAGCAGTCACCGTTTTGGGAATGGGGATTCCTTTCTGGCAGAGCGCAAGATATGTGAGCGCTTTGTCATCGCAGATGCGGATGCAATCGGAAGAATTGTAAAGCTTTAATCCTTGCGATTCCAAAAGATTAGCACAATATAAATCTTTGTCAAGATAAATTATTGCATCGGCGTCGAGAAAGGGGCTATCGGTTGTGGAAAGAACCGATGGCAGTGCTGATGTGGGCATTGCTTCGGCACAGATGCCAAGCTCGGAAAAAGCCGACACATAGCTTTCGTACTGTTTTTTGAAAACTCCGTAATCAAGCTCGGAGTTATATAAAACCAGAACCTTTGACATTGTTATTTCCTCCGGTAATCAGCCAATAGCTTCAATATATTTTGCAATGGAGTGTGCGGCAATTGCACCGTCGGCTGCGGCTGTGACAATCTGACGAAGTTCCTTTTCGCGAATGTCGCCCACAGCGTAGACTCCTTTTACCGAAGTCTGCATTTTCTCGTCGGTGATGATATAACCGCTTTCGGTTTTTTCGATATTTTCAGTAAGGGATTCTCCACCCGGAACTGTGCCTACGGCGACGAAAATACCTTCTGCAGGAATTTCTGTTGAATTTCCGTCGTTGTTTTTTACAACAACCGAAGAAACCTTTTTGTCGCCTTTTATTTCAACAACATTTGAATTGAGAACAAGCTCAATGTTTTCGATTTCGCTTACTCTTTTTTCGAGAGCGAAAGCAGCTCTTAATTTATCACGGCGGTTAACAAGATAAACTCTGTTGCAGTATTTGCTGAGGAAAATTG
>JAFYVD010000025.1 GCA_017558425.1 Clostridia bacterium
GGCTTCGGGCGCTAATGCCGCAAAGCCTCACGGGACAGCATCGTCAAAGCCCATTGAACCCGGCGACTTTGTGGTTATGGACTATGGATGTAAGGTTGACGGCTATTGCAGCGACATCACAAGAACTGTTGCCGTAGGTCCCATTTCCGAGAAAATGAAAAACATATATAACACCGTATTATTCGTTCAGACAAAAATGCTTTCCCTTATAAAAACAGGTATGCCCTGCAGTGAAGCGGATGCCATTGCCCGCAGATATTTTGACCTGTTCGGTTGCGGAAAATATTTCACCCATTCTCTCGGTCACGGAGTTGGCATTGATGTTCACGAGCAACCCACATTAAGCAAACGCTCTGTTCAGTCCATTTCCAATAATATGGTTATCACCGTAGAACCCGGTTTATATTTCGACGGCGAATGTGGTGTAAGGATTGAAGATACGGTTGTAATGGCAGGCGGAAAGCCCTATGTTTTAACATCTTCGCCAAAAGAATTAATTATAATTTAAAAAAGACTTGAAATTTGATTATTTTTATTGTAAAATATATACATAATAATTTTTGCAAAGGAGAAATTTAAAATGATTTCAGCAGGTGATTTCAGAAACGGCGTAACATTCGAGCTTGACGGAAGTGTATTCCAGGTAATTCATTTCCAGCACGTTAAGCCCGGTAAAGGTGCCGCTTTCGTTAGAACAAAAATCAAAAACATTATTACAGGCGGTGTTGTTGAAAGAACATTCAGCCCCACCGACAAAATGCCTAAAGCTCACGTTGAAAGAAAAGATATGGAATATCTTTACAACGACGGTGAACTCTACTACTTCATGGACACAGAAACATACGAACAGCTTCCTTTAAGCACAGATTTACTGGAAGACTCTCTTCCCTACCTCAAAGAAAACATGGTTGTTAAAGTGCTTTCTTTCAAAGGCAGCGTATTCGGTGTTGAACCCCCGAACTTCGTTGAACTGGAAGTTACAGAAACAGAGCCCGGCGTAAAAGGCGATACAGCTACAGGTGCTACAAAACCCGCTATCGTTGAAACAGGTGCTACTGTTATGGTTCCCTTGTTTGTTAACACAGGTACAATTATCAGAGTTGACACTCGTACCGGCGACTACATGGAAAGAGTTAACTAATTTTCGAAAGGCGGTTTTTCAATGTCTTATTTCACAGAAAAAGCTGCTTATCTTAAAGGTCTTGCTGAAGGCCTGGATATTGACGGCTCCACAAAAGAAGGAAAACTCATAAACGCTATGCTGGAAGTAATTTCAGATATGGCTGAAGAGCTTGAAATGATTGACGAAAAGCAGGACGATCTTTACGACCTGGTTTCCGACTTTATTGACGAAGACGAATGTGACTGCGACTGCGACTGTGATTGCGATTGCGACTGTGATTGTTGCGATTGTGATGACGAACTTGATTATTTTGAAATTGAGTGCGAAAAATGCGGTAACGTTATTTGTCTTGATGAAGACCTTATCTGTTCAGACGAAGACCTCGTTTGCCCCGTATGCGGCGAAGAAATCGAGCTCGAGTTTGAAGATTGCGACTGCGATTGCTGCGCAGACCACGAATAATTTAATAGCGTAATTATAGAGGGATTTTTTATCCCTCTATATTCTTGCCCTGAAAGGATTATCACATGGAAAATACATTGTCAAAAAAACAAGCAAATTTAATGATTTTGTTGCTTTCGCTCGTATATTTTGTAAGTTATCTTACCCGCCTGAATTATGCGGCAGTTCTGCTTGAAATTGTCCGCACCGAAGGCATATCCAAAGAGCTGGCATCTCTCGCACTTACAGGAAGTGCCATAACTTACGGATTCGGTCAGCTTATCAGCGGATATCTGGGCGATAAAATAAAACCATACTACCTTATATCTTTCGGCCTGTTCTGTGCCGGCACAACAAACATACTGATTCCGCTGTGCCCGTCTGCAACCTATATGACGGCAGTGTGGTGCGTGAACGGACTTGCTCAGGCAATGCTTTGGCCGCCTATGATAAAGATTATGGCAAGTATTTTCGATAGCGATACATACAATCGTGCCTGTCTGTGGGTTTCTTGGGGAAGCTCTCTTGCAACCGTATTCGTTTACCTTTTCGCTCCGGTTATGATTTATATTTCAAGCTGGAAAAGTGTATTTTACGTTTGCTCTCTTCTCGGCATCGCAATGGGTTTTGTATGGGTTGGCGCTATGCGCAAATACGGCAATATCACAAGCCCCGCCACCTCTTCCTCATCCGGAAGCGTTCCCACACAGAAATTCACTCCGGCAGTAATTCTGATAATTGCTTTTGCAATGCTTTGTACCATTCTTCACGGAGCTCTTCGCGACGGAGTGACAAACTGGATGCCTACATATATTTCCGAAACTTTTAACCTTGGAAGTGAAATTTCAATTTTAACAGGCGTGGCACTTCCCTTATTCAGTATTTTGAGTTTCCAGGTTGCATCAACCGTCAGCAGAAAATGGGTTAAAAATGAATTCACAGCCGCAATGCTGTTCTTTTTGTCCGGATTGACAGGAGCCCTTCTTCTGGCTGCTACCGGCGGAAAAAATGTTTTCATTTCCATATTTTCCGCGGCACTCATCACAGGTTCGATGCACGGCGTAAACTTTATGCTTATAGGACTTCTTCCCCGCTCATTCGGCAAATTCGGCAAACTTTCTTTTGTTACGGGACTTCTTAATTCTTCCACTTATATCGGCAGTGCCATTTCCACATACGGAATCGCACTTTTGTCCACCAGATTCGGTTGGGGCGCAATCACTTGGATGTGGGTAGCCCTTGCGTTTGTTCCCGCAGTAACATGTATGCTTTCGGCAAAGCCGTGGAATAAAATTAAAAATTAAATTTGTAAGAACAATAGCATTGATGCTATTGTTCTTTTTTCATTCCATTTTTATTGACTTTTCCGTCCGACTATAGTATAATTTTATCTGTATAAGTATATATATGCACGGAGGAAAATCATGTTATGTACAAAATGCGGGAAGAACCCCGCTGTAATATTTATTAAAGACCAATCAGCTCCCGACAAACCGGCACAGGCACTTTGTTTTCAGTGTGCCCGTGAGATTGGCGGAAGCTTTATTGACAGCGCAATCGAAAGCATGGGAATCAACCCCGAAGAGGTGAATGAGCTTCTTGCCAACACCGAGCTTACCGATGCAATGAAAAATATGTCCCCTGACGAAATTCAGGCGGCACTCGAACAGATGCCTGCTGAAGAAATTTCCGAAATGGATGCAGAGAAAACTCCCATGAATATGATGGAGAATTTCATCAGCAATATGACAAAGTTTATGAGCAGCGCATCAAAGCCCAACCCCGATGCCGCTCCCAAGGAAAAATCAAAAACCGAAAAGGTTGAAAACAATCCTAAAAAACGTCGTAAATTTCTTGAAACCTATGGTCAGGATTTAACTGCAAAAGCTAAATCGGGCGGTATTGACCGCGTTATCGGCAGAGATACCGAAATTGCAAGAATTGTGCAGATTTTAAACCGCAGAAGCAAAAACAACCCTGTTTTGCTTGGCGAACCCGGTGTAGGTAAAACAGCTATCGCCGAAGGGCTTGCACTCAGAATTGTGAACAAACAGGTTCCGCCAAAGCTTTTCGGTTACTCGGTTTACCTACTTGACTTCGCTTCTCTCGTAGCAGGAACACAGTTCCGTGGTCAGTTTGAATCAAGGCTGAAAAACGTTATTGAAGAAGTAAAAAAAGAAGGCAACATCATCCTTGTTATAGATGAGGTTCACAACATTGTTGGTGCAGGAGATGCCGAAGGCGGTGCAATGAATGCGGCAAACATTTTAAAACCCGCACTTGCCCGTGGCGAAATACAGCTTATCGGTGCAACCACGCTTAACGAATACCGCAAAAAAATAGAAAAAGATTCAGCTCTTGAACGTAGATTCCAACCCGTATTAATCGGCGAGCCTTCTCCCCTTGATACCATCGAGATTTTAAAAGGTATCAAAGATTATTACGAATCATATCATAAAGTAAGAATTTCCGAAGAGGTTATAAAAGCAGCAGTTCTTCTGTCCGAAAGATATATTCACGACAGATTTTTGCCCGACAAAGCTATCGACATCATCGACGAGGCTTCTTCCAAGGTTAACCTTGCAAACTCAGCACTCATCGAGCTTGCCGACTTAAAACTTGAAATTTCGGAAATCGGCAGAAAACGTGACGAAATTGACCCTGAAGATTTCCAGGCAATTGCCGACCTCAAATCCGCAGAATGCCGCGCACTTGAACGGATTGCCGAAATTGAGAAATCGGATGTTTATATGGATGTTACGGTCGAAGACGTTACGGAAGTGGTTCAGCTCTGGACCAACATCCCCGTTACCGCACTTACCGAGGTTGATTCCACAAAACTTCTTAATCTTGAAGACCAGCTTCACCAGAGTGTTATCGGGCAGGACAAAGCTGTGGATGCAATCGCAAGAGCAGTTCGCCGCAAACGTGCAGGCATCAACAGCAAAAAACGTCCCGTTTCCTTCATTTTTGTGGGTCCGACAGGCGTTGGTAAAACAGAGCTTGTCAAAACTCTTGCAAAGAGTATGTTCGGCAGCGAAAGTGCGCTCATCCGCCTTGATATGTCCGAATATATGGAAAAACATTCAGTTTCCAAACTTATCGGTTCACCTCCCGGATATGTCGGTTACGACGAGGCAGGTCAGCTCACCGAGAAAATCCGCCGAAACCCTTATTCGGTAATTTTGCTTGACGAAATCGAAAAGGCTCACGCAGATGTGTTCAACATCTTCCTTCAGGTGCTTGACGACGGCAGAATTACAGACTCTCAGGGCAGAGTGGTTAACTTTGAAAACACCGTTATCATAATGACTTCCAATGCAGGAAGCGACCTCAAAACAGGCAGTATGGGATTTGAAAGCTATGCAACCGAAGGCAGATACGAAAAAGCTCTTGCTCAGCTGTTCCGTCCCGAATTTTTGAACCGCGTGGACGAAATCATAGAGTTTGAATATCTCACCCAGGCAGAGCTTATCAAAATCGCTGAACTCATTCTTTCCGAGCTTGCAAAAGGACTTGCCGAAAAGAATATTACAATCACTGTCAGCGATGCCGCAAAACAGCTTATAGTTGACAAAGGTTATGATAAAAAATTCGGTGCCCGCCCGCTGAGAAGAGTGATACTTCGTGAAATCGAGGATGTTATTGCTTCCAAAGTTATTTCGGGCGAAATAAAAGAAGGACGAAACATTTGCATAGACGCTGCAAATAATAATTTCATAATACTTTAACTTTTTTTCATTCTGTTTTCATACAGTTTTCAAAAAAGGGTGTTATAATACAGTCAAGACATAGGAAAGGAGACAAAATCATGTCAGATTTAAACGATTACAGATGGTATAATGACGATTTTCAGAATAATACAGAAACAACCGAAATTGCGGTTGTCCCCAAAAAGAAGAAAAATAAAAAAGCCTGGTATATCGCACTTGTGTGCGCTATGGCAGCAATAATGCTTGCAAGCACATCCGTTACAGCATATGTGCTTCTCACAAACAACCGTGTAATAAAAGGAGGTAACTCGTTGCTCAGCAGTAACACCCAGTCCTCCTTCACTCACGAACAACTTTCGGACAGCGACCGTAAATCGCTCAGCACGGTTGATATCGCCGCACAGGTTGGCCCCTCGGTTGTTGGTATCACAACAAAATATACCTACCGTTCTTTCTTCGGTCAGGCGTATGAACAGTCGGGCAGCGGCAGCGGAATTATTGTTTCGGACGATGGGTATGTTGCCACAAACTTCCACGTAATTGAAAATGCGAACTCCGTTTCGGTTGTGCTTAACACAGGCGAAACTTACGATGCAAAGGTTGTAGGCTTTGATGCTTCAACAGACCTTGCCCTTCTTAAAATCAACGTAACAGGTCTTTCAGAAGCAACCCTCGGCAGCTCTGACACACTTCAGGTTGGCGAACTTGCAGTTGCAATCGGCAACCCCCTCGGTCAGGAACTTGCAGGAACAGTTACAGTTGGTGTTATCAGTGCCGTAAACCGTTCCATCGCAATGGACGACGGCAGCACTGCAACTCTCATCCAGACCGACGCCGCAATCAACCCCGGTAACTCGGGCGGTGCTCTTGTAAATGCTTACGGCGAAGTTATCGGCATTAACTCTATGAAATTCTCGGGTAACAATGTTGAAGGTATCGGCTTTGCAATTCCTATGGACATTGCCAAACCCATCCTCACCGAACTTATGACAAACGGCTATGTTTCAGGCAGACCTCTTATCGGTATTTCGCTCCGCGAAATCACTCCTGAAATTGCCGCAATCAACGACATTCCCGCAGGTATTCAGGTAGCCTATGTATCCGAAGGCGGTGCGGCTGAAAAAGCAGGCATCAAACAGGGTGACACCATCGTTTCTGTTAACGGAAAGCTTGTTGAAACTACAAAAGACGTCAGCGACATCAGAGACCAGCACAAAGCCGGCGATACAATCAAAATTGAAGTAAATCGCGACGGTCAGACTTTGAGTTTTGACGTTGTGCTTCAGGAAGACACCACTTCCAGAACTTCTAACTAACCCAGACCTCCAATTAATTATTTAATACACCTTGATATGTTGCGGTATTCCTGCCAAAGGATGCCGCAACACATCTGCATTTAAAGGAGAATTTCTATGTTTTACACACTCACAGCCAATCCGGCAATAGATATGAATATTTTTTCAAAAGGGCTCGTCCGTAAGGAAGTAAACCGCACAACCGGCGCTGTTTACACGCCCAACGGCAAAGGCGTAAACGTCAGCCTTGTACTTCATCATTTTGGTATTCCCTCAACCGTTCTCGGCTTTTTCGGCGGTTTTTCGGGCGAATATATTGTTACCGAATGTGAAAAAATGGGACTTTTCACAAAGCCCGTTATGATAGACGAAATCACAAGAATAAATGTTTTCTTGAACGATGGTGAAGGCGAATTCAAAATGGTTAACGAAGGACCCGTAATCACCTCCGAACAGGAATCAGAATTTTTAAACCTTCTCGAATCCTTAGAGGACATGGAATACCTCTGTATCAGCGGTAGTCTCCCCAGAGGAATTTCTGCTGATTTTTACGACAATGTTTTCAAATGCTGTGCAAAAAAGGGCACAAAAGTTGTTCTTGACATCAGCTCTCCCAAATTCAAAGACCTCCTCTCCTATCGCCCTCTGCTTATTAAGCCTAACGACGAGGAAATCAGGGATATTTTCGGTATAACATTAAAAAACGAAGAAGACATCAAAAATGCCATTAAAATGCTCCACGACCTTGGAGCTCAGAATGTGCTGTTAACTCTCGGCGACAAAGGTTCTTACTTCTCGGACGGCACAAAAATGTGGAACTGCAGTACATATCCCGTCGAGCTGGTAAGCAGCGTTTGTTGCGGAGATGCCTGCCTTGCTACATTCCTCAGCTTCTGGACAAAGAATCCAAGTGATGTTGAAACAGCTCTGAAAAAAGCTTCTGCCGCCGGTGCAAACGTAGCCGAAAGCGCAGGCCTCGGAGACCTTGCTATGGTGGACGAATATTCAAAACATATCACTGTAAAAGAAATATAAAACATAAATAAAACCCGACCGTTGGTCGGGTTTTATTTTTCCGTAGGGACCGTCGTCACCGCCGGTCCGTTTTGGGGTAAATGCTGTATATCTGCAATGTCGTAATTTGTCGAAAAAAAAGTGTTGCAAAATATCAAAAAAAATGATAGAATAATATTGCGACATAAACTGAATATACTTATTTTTCTACCCATAAGCACCAAGGGATGTTTATGTCCTTTTTAACCAATACCACAAAATTGTTCTGTAAAAAATGCAGGCTCCTTGTGGTATTGGCTTGATATCCTTGTTGGTAGAAAGTAATCCAGTTTATGTCGCAGTAAACTATGGAGCTATGCGTTTTATGTGCGTTGGCTCTGCTGACGCACTTTTTTAATGCTCCAAAAAGGAGAATGATTATGAACAATTACAAGGAACTTTATTTAATTTTATTTAACGCCATAACCGATGCAATAAAAATTTTACAGAACGCACAACAAAAAGCAGAAGAAATATATATTTCCAAATAAACTTTTCTTATCGTCAAAAAAGGCTCCCCTGTGTAAGGGGAGCTGTCGAACAAATGTGAAACTGAGGGGTTGTATCTATGACAATCCCTCCACCGCAAGCGGTTCTCCTCCCTTTACACAAGGGAGGCTTTTTTTTCTATTTTACACTACCGTCTGCATTAAACAAGGGCAGTGGTTCAAGTGCGATTATATCGGGGCGGTCGATGGCATCCCCTTCGGCAAGTATTGTCATTTTGCCGACTGTTTTTCCGCCAACCTCATCCACCAGATATTCAATGGCACGAAGCGATTCGCCCGTACTGATAACATCGTCAACGATAAGCACCTTCTTGCCTTTCATTTTTGCGATTTCATCCGCACCAAGGCAAAGTGTCTGTTCTTTTTCTGTTGAAATGGATTTCACCTTAACCGTCACAACATCTTTCATATAAAGTTTGAAAGCTTTTCGTGCAACAACATAAGGTTTGCCCGACTGACGAGCCATTTCATGAGCAAGCGGAATACCTTTTGATTCTGCGGTAATAATAACATCAAAATCAGGAGCTTTTTTCAAAAGTTCGCCCGCCGCTTTTTCTGTCAGCTCAACGTCACCGAATATAACAAATCCTGCTATGTATAAATCGTCAGTAACTCTGCATACAGGCAAGCTTCTTTCAAGCCCTGCAATTTTCATTTTATGATACATTTTCAATCATCCCTTTCTATAATTTCAATCTTACCATTTCCTTCGGCAAATGTCAACACAATTCCGTCATATTTGTTACATAATAAAAGCTAATTTTACATTTTTTGTGAACAGTAACGAAATTACTATATGTTATTGACTTATTGAAAAAAAAGTAGTATAATGTACAATGTATGGGCATGTCCTATACACTAGTATTGTTTTTATA
>JAFYVD010000026.1 GCA_017558425.1 Clostridia bacterium
ATAAAATTCCCTCTTTGAAAATTCTTCGACCTTAAACTGATGAAATTTCGAGGGGATTTTGGTGCGAAAGATGAAGCAAGGCTGACGCCTTGCAAAGATGACAAGCCGAAATACACCGGAATTACGCTGTTTAAGGCGTGGCTTGGATATCTGCTGTCACCCTAACGGTAGTTTAAAGTTAAAAACAGGATTTTATAATCTCGATAATACGGTCCTGCTGTTCGTTTGTCATCTTAATGTCAGATGGCAGACAAAGGCCACGGGCGAAAATGTCCTCGCCGACGGGTTTTTCTGTTGCTGAAACAAAGTCACAATCTGCAAAAACAGGTTGCATATGCATAGGTTTCCAGATTGGACGGGATTCTATATTATATTCTTCAAGCTTAAGCCTGATTTGTTCGGGAGTAACAGAACATGACTCGTCAAGAAGTATGCAGGAAAGCCAGAAGTTGGGTTTTGTTTCGTCAAGATAAGGATTCATTGTAAGAGGAAGACCCGAAAAAGCTTCTTTGTATCTGAAATACAGCTTTTCTTTGGCATCACGATGCTCTTCCAGATGAAGGAGCTGACCTCTGCCTATGCCCGCAACCACGTTGGACATACGGTAGTTATAACCAATTTCCTCGTGCTGGTACCAGGGAGCTTTTTCACGCGCCTGGGTTGACCAGAAAAATGCTTTTTCACGCGCTTCGGCAGTGTCTGTGAGAAGCATTCCGCCACCTGAAGTGGTGATAATTTTGTTTCCGTTAAAGCTGATGGCACAATATTTGCCGAAGGTACCGCATTTTTTGCCTTTATAATCGGCGGCAAGAGCCTCGGCGGCATCTTCAATTAAAATTGCATTGTGTTTTTTGCAGATTGCAATAATTTCATCCATCTTTGCGGGACATCCGTAAAGATGGACAAGGATAACGACCTTTGTTTCGGGGTATTTTTCAAACGCCTTTTCAAGAGCGTCGGGATCCATATTCCAGCTGTCTGTTTCAGAGTCAATAAACACAGGGAGAGCACCTTCGTAAACCGCAGGGTTAACAGTTGCGGCAAAGGTGACGTCAGAACAGAAAATATGGTCACCGCGTTTCACGCCTGCAAGTTTTATTGCAAGGTGCAGAGCGGCTGTGCCTGCGGACAGGGCAAGAGCGTGAAACTCATCAGAGTTTTCGCCGCAGAGATAGGTTTGCATTTCCGATTCGAAAGAATCGCAGTTGAAGCCGAGCGGAGCCACATAGCCTCTGTCAAAAGCTTCTTTTATGTATTCCATTTCTTCACCGTGCATTGTCGGCGATGAGAGAAAAATTCTGGCATTATTCATAACAGGTTCGCTTCCTTTTGTGAAAAAATATTATATTATAAGTATAACACAATACGATAAACGTGTCAAGAAAACAAAAAGCCGGTCAATCCAAAGGAACTGACCGGTTTTCTGATTAGTAAAATTAGTTAGCTTCGGGAGCCTCTACGGGGCAAACGCTTGCGCAAGAACCGCAATCGATGCATTCGTCAGCGTTGATAACATATTTGTCATCACCTGCAGAAATACAAGATACGGGACATTCGCCTTCACATGCGCCACAGCTAATGCAGTTGTCGTTGATAATGTATGCCATTTTAAATACACCTCTCTTTCATATTGAGCATATTATAACAGAAATTTTTTGCAATTTCAAGTGTTTTTTGAAAAAATAGCCGAAATACGGGGAGAAACCCGGAAAAGACCGACTATTCCAGCCCTTTAAGATCGTCGCCTGCAAAATCATCGTTGCGGTTTTGAACTTTTTTGAGTATTTTGATTTCGCTTACCGGATAGGATTTAAGTGCCGGAGAATCAGGGAAACGAACAGTTACAGAACGTTTCAGAGTTTCACAACCGATAACGGTGCCGTCCCCGTCGGGAGTGCTGACAAGAGAACCGCTGCCGGGCATACCGACATTTAATTCTTCGTAGGTGTCCTGTTCATATTTTAAGCAACACATCAGTCTGCCGCAGGCACCCGAAATTTTTGTGGGGTTAAGGGACAGGCTCTGTTCTTTAGCCATTTTTATGGAAACAGGGATGAATTCATCGAGAAAACTGTGACAACAAAGCGTTCTGCCGCAGGCACCGAAGCCGCCAAGCATTTTGGCTTCATCGCGCACACCAATCTGGCGAAGCTCTATTCTTGTATGGAACACGGTGGCAAGATCTTTTACCAGCTCGCGGAAATCCACCCTGCCGTCGGCAGTGAAATAAAACAGTGCTTTTCCGCAATCGAAGGTGTATTCCACATCAACAAGTTTCATATTAAGATTGTGTTTTGCAATCTTTTCAAGGGCAATTTTAAATGCGTCCTTGCCTTTCTCTGCATTTTTCAGGAAGGTTTTTTCATCCTCGGCGGTTGCTTTGCGGATAACGGGTTTGAGAGGAGATGTAATACTGTCCTCGGGGATTTCCTTGTTTGCAATTGCAACAGTACCGAATTCAATACCTCTGGCGGTTTCCACAATAACGTGCTCGCCGCAACAGAAGGTGTTTCCTTCCGGAGAAAAATAATAAATTTTATAAACTTTTTTAAATCTTACGCCAACAATTTCTACCAACCTAGTACCTCCATGCCGCTCATTGCAAAAGCATTTGCAAGCAATGTGTAATTCACATTGGACAGCAGCTTCTTCTTTGAATCAATAATAACATCGAGAAATGCCATACACCCTTTGAGTGAAGTACGGCTTATATATTCGTCGGGACGAAAGTCTTCCGAACTGCCCGACGTGTTTGCCGAAAGATGAGCAAAGGTAAGCTCACGGGCAAAACTTAACAAAATATCAAAAATATCTTCCGCAGAATCTTTGTTAGCCTCTAAAAATTCGACAATGTCAAAAACTGCGGATGCAGGACCGAAAAATCGGTCAAAAAGGGATGCAAGATCCTTTCGCAGAGAAAGAAAGGTGCCGCCCGATACCAGCGCCAAAGCCTTTCCGGCGTTGCCGTCCGCACAGGAAATTACCGTGTCCGAGACTGATGAAAAACCGTTTGCAGAAAGAATAGCACGGATTTCGTTGTCGCTGTAAGGCTGCATTGACAGCTTGAGACTTCTTGAAAGCACAGTTTCAAGAAAATAGTTGCTGTTTGATGTCAGCAAAATAAAAACTATATAAGAAGGGGGTTCTTCCAGCATTTTAAGCAGTGCGTTCTGTGCCTGAACGTTAAGCTTTTCACATCCCGGAATTATTATAACCTTTTTTTCAGCGGAGTATGGCTTTATCATCACCGAGCTGTAAAGCTCGCGGATGTTGTCCACCGAAATGGCGGCTTTACCCTCGTCGGGAGTCAGGGTGATAATGTCCGGATGGTTACCCGAAAGTGCAAGCTTGCAATCGTGACATATGCCGCATGCCGATTTGTTTGCACATACAAGCTGACAGGCAAAAGCATAGGCAAGAGTTTTCTTGCCCATGCCCGAATCTCCTTCTAAAATGTAAGCATGTGAAACCCGCCCTGCGCTGATGCTGCCTGAAAGCAAATCTTTAAGCGCAGACTGGCCGGTAATTCCGCTAAGCCCCTGTACCATTTAGAGTTTTACAAAATTATCAACATCCAGAACGAAAACGGTTGCTCCGCCTACCTCAATTTCAATCGGGTAGGGCATAACGCCACCGAATGGTGCCTGATTTGTTGTAATTTGTTTGCGTGTGCTGCAAGTGGATTTTATGATGGAGAATACTTCATCAATTTTTTCCTCATCCACACCAACGATCACTGTGGTGTTTCCGGAACGGAGGAAACCACCTGTTGTAGCAAGGCGTGTAACACTAAAACCGTTTTTTGTGAGAACGGAAATGAGTTCGCCGGCATCGTCGGAACTTACAATTGCCATAATTAATTTCATTTTTTTGTACCTCCGTATTATAATTTGTATTTATATTTTAGCACAAAAATATAAAATTGTCAATCATTAAGAATTTCTACTGCTTTTGCATACTGCTTGTCAACCACTGTTTTAATATCTCTTGTAGCATTGTCCAATTCAACCTGAGTCATAACATCAAGTTCGCCTGTAACTTCAATGCCGAATTTTTCTTGGAATTTCTTCACAGCTTCTGTAAAGTCGGCGTCGAAAACGCCATCAACTGCACCGGGGGAAATGGACAAAAGTTTGAATCTTATTTCAGCCGCCTTTATTGCTTCGGCGGATGAGCTTTCGTTTATAACAACGCTGAACTGCATCTGCAGAACATCTGGATTATCTTTCAGGGAACGGGTGACATTGCGGACGGTGATGTTGGGTTCAACGCCAACGCCGTCAACAAACGAACCGCCTGCCGACTGATAAAGTGCGATAGTCAGCTTCAAAGCACCGCCTGTGGCAAGAGGCTGGATTGTTTGCATACTACCTTTGCCGAAAGTGGTTTTACCTACAAGGGTTGCAACTTTTGCATCCTTCATGGAAGCGGAAAAAGCCTCTGCAGCACTGGCACTGTTTTCGTTTGCGAGAATTACAATTTTATATTTTCCGGAACTTTTCTTTTCGTTTTTATATACTGTCTGATTCTTTTCGTCTTTATAATTGATATAAAGAATATCACCCTTAGGCATAAAGAGTCTGAGCGTATCAAGAAGCGAATTAAGCTCGCCACCGGGGTTGTTTCTCACGTCAATTATCAGTTTTTTGATTTTCTTTGAGTCGAAATGGTCGAGAGCCGCTTTTACGTCTGTCGGAGTGGTTTCTGCAAAACTGGAAATAACAATATAGCCCAGACCTTCTTTGGTTACGGAATAAGAAACTGTGGTTTGTTCAACTTTGCAACGGGAGATTGTGAAACTTACTGTTTCTTCACCGCGGAGAACCTCCACTGTAACGATGGTGTTAAGCTCGCCAACTATAAGGCTGCGCACCTCTTCGATGCTTTTGCCTACAACATTTATACCATCGACTGCAACGATTTTGTCGCCTGCCTGCATACCGGCAATGTCGGCACCGGAGCCGCTGATGGGGGAAACTACCACTATATAGTCGCCACGCTGCTCAATGGTCACGCCGATTCCAACAAAGGTTCCGCTGAGACTATCTACCCATGAAGCATAATCTTCGGGGCTCAGATAAGTGGAATAGTTATCGAGATTTTCGGTCATTCCTTCAATTGCCGAGTTCAGAAGTTCAGGATTTTCCTTAAGAATCTTTTCGAGCGCCTGACGATACAAATCTTCTTTGGAAATATCAAATTTATAGTTGCCGGAAATAAAATCCAGTACGCGGTTAGAATATGTTACCGCTGCATTGCCGACGAGTCCGGCAGTTACATTGCCTGCTGCCAGAGCCGGAGCGGACATAATAACCAGACAAAGCAATAAAGCTATTATTTTTTTCATTTATATCACACCTTCCTTAGTTGGTAATTACGGAATAAACGCGGTACAGACCGCCATAGATTGGAGCATCTGCGTAAATAATGCAATCTTTATCAAAGGAATCATTTAAAAGCCGGTTCATAGAGATTTCCTCTGTGGCATGGTATGCCTGCAAAGAGTCGGATATATAAAAGCTTTTAAGATTCCCTGAAATGTCAAGAGTAATTGTTTTGTCGGTGGGGTCGAAAAAGTAGAGCTTTCCACGGTAGTTATGCGGAGAAGGACGATATTCTTCGTCGACTTTGTAGTCCAGCACCCTTACAAACAAAAGTGTGCTTCCTTTGTAATATACCTTTATTTCGTCGCCTGTGCGAAGCACGCCGGAAATGTCGGGCTGACCTTTGCCGAAAACAATGGTTTCGCCTGAAATATCCGCTATAGGGGAAGCGATATTTTCACCCGTCAATTCGAGGGAATATTCCTTCGTGCCAACCTTGTAGTTGATGCGACGGACATATTTATTTCCGTTAAAATCAATCTTTATATCGGTGATTCTGCCGGAATGAGATTTTGCATCAAGACAATTAAGAATGTATTTTTCGAATTTTTCCAGAAGCACTACTGTGTCGTTGCGAGTTAATAGGTCAAGCTCGGAAAAATATCTTATGTCGTCAGCTGTTAAAAAACCGTATTTGTAGAGAGAGGAGTAATAAATACGATAATCGGGGTGAATGTTTGTTCTGGCGGGAAGAGAAAAGTCGGACAGGATTACTTTGTGTGCCACCGTCAACCATTTTATCATATTCTGAGCCGACACAAGACCATCCCTTGCCAAAGATGATTCGGGGTTGGTATAGGCGTCGTTAAACTGTTCTTCCGAGAGCATACCTTCCTTTAAAGCAAGGATATAATACCCATCCGCCCAGGACAAATCGTCATATTCGCCAAGTCCTGCCGCTTGCCTTTCTGCTGAGTTATACGCGAGAGCTTCTGCTTCTTCAACTTTGTTAACGGTGCGGAACACCAGGCGAAGAGCGAGCGCGTTGGTAAGATTTTCTGCGGGCAGAAATTTGCCGCCGGTTGAATGATACATCAGCCCCAGCGCAACAAAGGTTTCTGCCTGAACAGAAGCGGAAATTTCCGCCGAGTCGGTGAAGGAGGTTGCAGTGATAAGCTCCGCAACATCGCCGGCAGGGCTAAATACTTCTGAGTCTGCATTTGCGGGAAAAGAAAATGTCAGCAATAAAATGATGAATAGTGCAAGGGATTTAATGGGACTCACCGCCTGATTTACATTTTTTCGGGTGCTGAAACGCCAAGAACAGACAGAGCACGGAAAAGCGTATCTTTAACCGTAACAGTAAGTCTGAGTCTTGCCTGCATAAGAGCTTTGTCGTCTATACGAACATGGCAAGCATTGTAGAATGTATGGAATGCGGAAGCAAGTTCGCAGGTATATCTTGTGAGACCTGTGGGGTCAAAATGTTCTGCTGCAAGACGGATTTCTTCGGGATAGCTTGCAAGAACTTCCATAAGATTAATTTCTTCGTCTGCGGTTAAGAGAGAAAGGTCAGTTTCGTTGCAGGAGAGGGGTTTAACGCCTTCCTCTTCAAGTCTGCGGAGAATACTGCAGATTCTTGCGTGAGCATACTGAACATAGAATACGGGGTTGTCGCTGGACTGTTCAGCCGCAAGGTCAAGGTCAGAGTCGAAATGGCTGTCTGCCGCACGGAGATTGAAGAAGAATCTTGTAGCGTCAAGACCGATATCGTCAATCAGGTCGGAAAGTGTAATCATTTCGCCTGTACGTTTGGACATTTTAACGGGCTTGCCTTCTTTTACAAGGCGAACAAGCTGCATCAGGATAACATCAAGTCTTTCGGGGTCAACGCCGATTGGAGCCATAGCGGCTTTCATTCTTGCAACGTGACCGTGATGGTCAGCGCCCCAGATGTTGATTACCTTGTCAAACTCACGAACAAGGAATTTATTGCGGTGGTATGCAATGTCAACCGCAAAATATGTGGGAAATCCGTTTTCACGGATTAAAACGTCGTCTTTATCAAGGCCGAAATCGGTGGATTTAAGCCAGAGAGCACCATCTTTTTCGTATGTGTGACCGCTTTTTTTCATAAGTTCAATGGTTTCTTCAACATCGCCGTTTTCGTAAAGCGATGTTTCTCTGAACCAAACATCGTAATTAATGCCATAGTTTTCAAGTCCTGTTTTAAGACCTGCAATGTTTTTCTTAAGTGCATATGACGCGAAAACTTCACGGCGTTCTTCAGAAGGAACGTCAACATAGCTTTCGGGATGTTCTGCAATGAAATTCTGCATGTGTGTGATGATGTCTTTGCCGTGGTAACCGTCTTCGGGGAATTCAACTGCCGTCTCACCCAGCATAATCTGGAGATAACGTGCTTCAAGAGATTTTTTCAGTTTGTCAATCTGTGCACCGGCATCGTTGAGATAAAATTCTCTTGTAACATCATAGCCGCAAAGGTCTAAAACAGCGGCAAGGCTGTCGCCCAATGCACCGCCACGGGCGTTGCCCATATGCATAGGACCTGTGGGGTTGGCACTAACAAACTCAACCATTATTTTTTTGCCGCCGCCAATGTCTTGTTTACCATAATCGTCACCCATTTCTTCGGCAAGACGGAGGGCATCGTAAAGATAATCTTTTTTGAGTGTGAAATTGATAAAACCGGGGCCTGCGGTTTCAGCTTTTTCAATATATGTGCCTTCGAAATTCATACGGCTGATAAGCTCGCCTGCAATCATAGCCGGAGCCATTTTTGCGGGACGTGCAAGCATCATTGCGGCGTTTACCGCAAAGTCGCCATGAGCCTTTTCACGAGGTTTTTCCACTACGAAATCGGGACACTCAGCTTCAATGCCTTTGTCCGAAAGGAAATCGTTTACCGAGTTTGAAACGGTGGTTTTTATCTGTTTTGTAATTTCTGCTATAACGTTGTTCATCTTTTGCAAATCTCCTGACATTAATTATATTTAAGTTTAAATTTATTCTCTGTTATATCTCCGGCGAAATCGAGATGATAATTCATATAAATTTCGCCGCTGCTGCCGTCGGCATTCACCGACATTTCGGTCACGCGGATTTTTAGCGGCAGACTGCCGTACGGGGTGTTATAAGACCCTTCGTAGGGAATATCTTTGCAAAACACCAGGCGAGAATCCACATTGCCGCTGCGGATAAGTTCAATCCTGTTCGGCTTTATTTTAACCTTGGTGGTTGTTTTGCCGAATTCTTCGGGGTTTTCCATATATGTAACATACAAAAGTCCTTCGCCAGAAAAAGCGTTGCCCTTTGTTTTGGTGGAAATGTGACGGGGTTCATCGCCTTTCGGGAAACTATCTGTAGTTATTTCAATATTAACTTCCTTTTTCATACAAACCTCATTCCGAATATTTTTCAATATCCACTGTTTCCACCATACCGCCTATTTCTCTGCCAAGAAACATACTGCCGACTTTTTCGAAACTGTCCACCTTGTCACTTACGAAAAAGCTGTAAGATGCTCCGGACTTGCCCGATTGCATATCGTGAGACGAAAGAAAGTCTTTTAAATATGCTGCTGTTTCGTAGCCGGGGTCGATAAGCGTTACATCTGCTCCCATTATATCACTGATAAGCGGTTTTATCAATGGATAATGTGTGCAACCCATGATAAGAGTGTCAGCGGAGGAAGATTTTATACTTTCAAGATATTCTTCTGCAATAAGTTTTGTGGCGGGGTGGGTCAAAAATCCGTTTTCCACCAGTGGCACAAAGAGCGGACAAGCCGTTTGGACGACCTCAGCATCGGGGGAAAGTTCTTTTATCTTTGCGGCATATTTGCCGGAAGAAACAGTTCCCGAAGTGCCGATAACGCCGATTTTTTTGCTGTGCGATGCAGCTGTGGCGGCGTTTACCGCAGGTTCAACCACGCCTATTATGGGAATGTCAAACTTAGATTTTAAAATGTTGATTGCGATGGAACTTACGGTCCCGCAGGCGATAACAACTGCCTTGATGTCAAAGGTTTTTAAAAAGTTTACATCACCTATGGAATATTTGGTTATTGTTGCAGCACTTCTTGTGCCGTAAGGAACCCTGCCGGTATCGCCAAAATAAATTACGTCCTCGTTGGGAAGCAAGTTCATTATTTCCTTGACGCAGGTGAGGCCGCCAAGACCCGAGTCAAAAACACCGATTGGTCTGTTATCCAAAAATTAACACTCCTTAAGCCGAGGGGATAAGACCCCGTAAGGTTAAAAATTAATCATTTTCTGACGGGCACTTACGCTTAATACCAGCCCTAAAGCCGTCATGCTTGTTACCATTGAAGAGCCGCCATAGCTCAGGAAAGGAAGGGGAATGCCGGTAACGGGCATTACACCTATGCACATACCGATATTTTCAAACACCTGGAACAAAAGCATTGCTCCGATACCGATGCAGAGATATTTGCCATAATCGCTGCGGGCGTTCATACCGGTGATGAAACATTTTATAATAATGGCAAGAAGCACGGCAATAACAAGGAAGGAACCTATAAAGCCGAGTTCTTCGCCGATAACGCCGAAAATAAAGTCGGTGTGTTTAGCAGGCAAAAGTCCAAGCTGAGTCTGCGTGCCTGAGAAAAGTCCGCTTCCGGCAAATTCGCCCGAACCGATTGCAATTTTCGACTGCATTACCTGATATCCTGCTCCTGCAGGGTCATTCTCAGGGTGAAGGAAAGAAATAATTCTGTCCTGCTGATATGGTTTTAAGATGAAAAACCATGCAACGGGCACGAAAAGTGCAAAAGCTCCTGCCCAGGAGAAAAGTATACGATATTTCAGACCTGCCGCAAAAATCATACAAAGGAACATAAAGATGTAAACCATAGCTGTTCCGTAGTCTGGCTGCATAAGCACAAGGCCGATAAGCACCCCTGCGTGGACAAGCAGACCGAGAAGGGGGAGCGGGCGGTTTAATGAATCGCCTGAGGCTTCAAGGTGTTTTGCAAAAGTGAGTGCAAACCCTATTTTTACAAACTCAGATGGCTGGATACCAATTCCGGCAAACCTGATCCAACCCTTTGTGCCAGCTTCCTCGGTACCGAAAATCAGCACGAATAAAAGCAGGCAGATACAAAAGAAGTACCACAGCACCGGTTTTTCTTTAAATCTTTCAAAGTCGAAAGAAATCATGGTAAGCATCATAAAAAGCCCTATTACAAAAGCACCCGACTGAACTATTATAAACTTCATTCCGCCGTCATAGGACTTTGTGGCGCTTGCTATCATCACAATTCCAAAAACAGAAAGGAGCATTGGCAGAAAAAGCAGAGTTTTGTCTGCCGAAGACAAAAGCTTTTTCATGTTCTGAAGCATAAAAAGCCCTCCTTATTATAATATATAATAAAAACAACTGTCGAAAATGTACATTTTTAACAGATAAAAACAGGCGAAAAATACCCATTATGGCTATTATAACACAAATGATGAAAAAAGTCAAAAAAATATTGATTTTCTATTGACTTTTTTTGAAAAAAGGAGTATGATATAAATGAACATTTTTTGTTAGAATTTAACATTCGGGTGTTAAATTGTGAAAAGGAGCGTGATATGGTGGTCAAGAGGATTGATACTGTAAACGCTTACATACAGAAGATGGACGAGGTAAAGCTGGCGGAGCTTGAAAAAATGCTTCCTGATGTTTCTTCCATGACATTGCGCCGTGACCTTGAGCAACTTGAAAAAAGGGGCGAAATCATCCGTATAAGAGGTGGTGCGAGGTCTATAAAATCTCTTTCCAAAAGAATGATAAAGGAAGAGAACTATACAAGGCGTATGGAGGAAAATCCTGAAGGTAAGAAGGTTATCGGGCGGAAAGCAGCGGAACTTCTGGCTGAAAATGAAAGTATATACATAGACTCGGGAACGACGGCGATGTGTCTGGCGGAAAGTGTGCCTGATATAACCCTGTCGGTGCTGACCGGTGCGCCCAATGTAGCAATTGAGCTTGCAAGGCGTAAGAAGATAGAGGTAACCATGATCGGAGGGCAGCTGTCCAGAGAGAACTTTTCAGTGTCCGGTATGATAAGTGTTGACTTCGTGAAAAATACAAATATTCACACGGCCTTCATTTCGACAAGCGGATATGCCGCTGACAGCGGGTTTACTTCGGGCAGTCTGAATGAATGTGAAGTGAAAAAAGCTGTTATCAGTAAAGCTAAAAAAGTTGTACTGATGATGGACACGTCAAAGATTGATAAAACGCATATGTTTACATTTGCGGGTCTTGACGATATTGATGTTATTGTTACAGATAGTCCGCTTCCGCCACATTTGGCAAAGGAAGCAAAGGCTAAAGGAATAAAAATAATTTAAGAAAGGTAAATGATATGAAAACTACAGCAGTAAGAATCTATGGCGAAAAAGATTTAAGACTTGAAACTTTTGAACTTCCCGCTATTAAAGAAGATGAAATACTTGTTAAAATTATTTCTGACAGTATTTGTATGTCATCTTACAAAGCGGCAATTCAGGGTGGCAAACATAAGAGAGTGCCCAACGATGTTGCAGAAAATCCGGTAATCATCGGTCACGAATTCTGTGGCGAAATCGTTGAAGTTGGCGCAAAATGGCAGAAAGACTGGAAACCGGGCGATAAATTCACAATGCAGACAGCTATCAACTACAAAGGTAGCCTTGATGCTCCCGGCTATTCCTTTAAATATGTAGGCGGCGACGCTACATACGCAGTTGTTCCCTTTATGGTAATGGAACAGGATTGCCTGCTTCCTTATAATGGTGATGCATATTTCTATGGTTCACTTTCCGAACCTATGAGCTGTATCGTTGGCGGTTACCATGCTAACTACCACACAACAGCAGGTAAATATGTTCACGAAATGGGCATTAAAGAAGGCGGTAAAGCTGCAATTCTCGCAGGCGTTGGTCCTATGGGTCTTGGTGCGATTGACTATGCAATCCACTGCGACAGAAAACCTTCTCTTCTTGTTGTAACAGATATCGACGATGCAAGACTTGAAAGAGCGGCGTCTCTCCTTACTGTTGAAGAAGCTAAGAAAAACGGCGTTGAACTTATCTACGTTAACACAGCTAAAGTTGACGATCCTGTTGCTTATCTTAAAGAAATCTCCGGCGGAACAGGTTACGATGATGTATTCGTATATGCTCCCGTTAAACCGGTTGTTGAACAGGGCGATGCAATCCTCGGTAACGATGGTTGTCTCAACTTCTTCGCAGGTCCTACAAACACAGCGTTCAGTGCAGAATTCAACTTCTACAATGTTCACTACGCTTCAACTCACATTGTTGGTACAAGTGGTGGTAACACAGACGATATGAGAGAATCCATTGCTATGATGGAAAAAGGATTAATCAATCCTGCCGCTATGATTACTCACGTTGGTGGTCTTACAAGTGCTGTTGAAACAACACTTAACCTGCCCAACATTCCCGGTGGTAAAAAACTTGTTTACACACACAAAGATATGCCTATGACAGCAATCGCTGACTTTGCAGAACTCGGTAAAACAGATAAATTCTATGCTGACCTTGCTGAAATCGTTGCAAAAGCTAACGGCTTGTGGTGTAAAGAAGCTGAGGATTATCTCCTTGCTAATGCAAAAGACATTGAGGTGAAATAAATGAAATTTTACGAAGGTTTTGATAAAGAAAGAGCGGCTCAGCTTGCTCCCGCAATCAGAATGCTGCTCGGGGAAAACGGCTACAGCGTAAAAACTGTTGCAACCGAAAAAGATTATGATTTAAGCGGCAAAAAAGCTGTAGTTGTAAAATACTTTGAAAATCTTGATGAGCAGTATGCTGCAATCGAAAAAGCAATCGCTGATGCAAAAGAAGCTCCCGAATATGTTGCAGTTGAAGGATTTGCCGTCTTTGCGGCAGGTTCTTGCAAAGCGGCTGCTGATGCAGCTGTGGACAAGCTTCTCGGCGGAAGCGGTGAATACTCCGCTTGCAGTTGCTACAGAAGAATTGCAGACAAAATCATTATTGTAACAGGTAGTGCTCAGGGGTTTGGCCAGGGTATCGCAGAAGAACTGCTGAAAGCAGGCGGTGCGGTTGTAATCGCTGACCTTAACTACGAGCTTGCAGAAACAAACTGCAAAAAACTTGCTGAAACTTACGGTTCAAATGTAATGCCCGCTAAAGTTGACGTTACAAGCGAAGAATCCACAAAAGAACTTATTATTGATACAGTTCTTGAATTTGGCGGCCTTGATGCATATGTTAACAATGCAGGTATCGCTAAAGCAGGCAACCTTGAAGAAATGACTCTTCAGACATTAGAGTTCACCAACAAAGTAAACTACAATGCTTACTTCCTCGGCGCAAAATATGCAAGCCGTACAATGAAAATTCAGCACAGATTCAATAAAAATTATTATGCTGATATCATTCAGGTTAACTCAAAATCCGGTCTTGAAGGCTCAAACAAAAACTTTGCTTACGCAGGCAGTAAGTTTGGTGGCATAGGTCTTACACAGAGCTTTGCACTCGAACTTGTTGAATATAACATTAAAGTAAATGCAGTATGCCCCGGCAACTTCTTTGAAGGTCCCCTCTGGTCCGACCCGGAAAAAGGTCTGTTTGTTCAGTATCTTAACGCAGGCAAAATACCCGGTGCGAAAACAGTTGAGGATGTTAAAAAGGCTTACGAAGCTAAAGTTCCCATGAACAGAGGCTGCTGGCCCAGTGACGTTGCTAAAGCAATTATGTACTGCATGGAGCAGGACTATGAAACCGGTCAGGCAATCCCCGTTACCGGCGGACAGGTTATGCTGAAGTAATTTTGTAAAATATTGATTTAAGGAGGATATACTTATGGCAACAGCAATTCTTATGCCTAAGCAGGGTCAGTCAGTTGAAAGCTGTATCATTGCAAAATGGCATAAAAACGAAGGCGACAGTGTAGCAGTTGGCGATGTTTTATTTACATATGAAACAGACAAAGCTACATTTGACGAAGAAGCAAAAGAAGCAGGCACAATGCTGGGCATCTTTTTTGAAGAAGGGGACGACATTCCCTGTCTTACTCCCGTTTGTGCAATCGGTAATCCGGGCGAAGATATTTCCGCTCTGAAACCCGCATCTGAAGATGATGCACCCGCAGCAGAAGCAGCTCCTGCAGCAGTAGAAGCAGCTCCCGTAGCGGCAGCAGCTCCGGTTGAAGTTAAAGCCGTAGCAGCTGACAACGTGTTTATTTCTCCCAGAGCAAAAGCTCTTGCAAACAAACACAATGTAGACTATCACTATGCAGCACCCACAGGTCCTAACGGCAGAGTTATCGAAAGAGACGTTCAGGCTATGATTGATGCCGGTCTTATGACAACTCCCGCAGCAAGCGGTGCATACAGCGCTGACATTGTTGGCACAGGCATCGGCGGCAGAATTTCCGTTAACGATATCGGTGCTCCTGCGGCAGCTCCTGCAGCAGCAAGTGCAGCTCCCGTGGCTGACTTCGAAGAAGTTAAAACACCTAACATCCGTAAGGTTATTGCTAAAACAATGCACGCATCCCTTTCTGAAATGGCTCAGCTTACACTCAACGCTTCCTTTGATGCTACAGAAATTATGGCATACAGAAGCAAAGTTAAAGCTAACATGGAAAAACTCGGTCTTGCAAACATCACACTCAACGACCTGGTTATGTACGCAGTAGCAAAAACTCTGCCTAACCACAAAGATTGTAACGCTCACTACCTTGGCGACACAATCAAATATTTCAACAATGTACATCTTGGTATGGCTGTTGATACTCCCAGAGGACTTCTCGTTCCCACAATCTTTAACGCAAACAATATGTCTCTCAACGACATTGCAAATGCGGCTAAAGACCTTGCAGGAAAATGTAAAGACGGTACAGCTACACCCGATATGCTCACAGGCGGCAGCTTCACAGTTACCAACCTCGGCAGCATGGGCATCGAAAGCTTCACACCCGTTATCAATCCTCCCCAGACATGCATCTTAGGTGTATGTACAATTGAAACAAAAGTTAAAAATGTTGGCGGCGAATACAAATACTATCCGTCAATGGGACTTTCCCTCACATTTGACCACAGAGCACTGGACGGTTCTCCGGCTGCAAGATTCCTCAAAGAACTCTGCACTAACCTGGAAAACTTCTCGGTACTTCTTTCAAAATAATAGAGGAGGACGAAGTAAATGCTTTACGATTTAATTGTTCTGGGCGGTGGCCCGGGCGGATATCTGGCTGCAGAACGTGCAGGCCATGCAGGTCTTAAAACTCTGCTCATCGAAAAGAGATCAGTTGGCGGCGTTTGCCTCAACGAAGGTTGCGTTCCTTCAAAAGCTCTTCTTTACAGTGCAAAAGTTTATGACTATGCAAAACACGGTGACCACTATGGTGTTACCTGTGAAAATGTTAAATTTGACCACGCTTTCGCTATGAAGAGAAAAGACAAGGTTGTTTCCACTCTCGTTGGCGGAATCAAAATGGGTCTTAAAGCTAACAAAGTAACTCTCGTTGAGGGCGAAGGTATGATTATGGGCAGAGATGCCGAAGGCTTCATCCTCAAAGTTGGCAACGATGAATACAAAGGTGCAAAACTTCTTATCGCAACAGGTTCTATGCCCGTTGTTCCTCCCATTCCGGGTGTTAAAGAAGGTCTTGAAAGCGGTATGATTATGACAAACCGCGAAATCCTTTCTATTCCTGCTATTCCCGAAAATCTCGTTATCATCGGTGGCGGCGTTATCGGTCTTGAAATGGCTTCTTACTTCAACTCTGTTGGCAGCAAAGTAACAGTTGTTGAAATGATGGACAAAATTGCAGGTCCTACAGATGCTGAAATTTCAAACATCCTCCTCAAGAGCTATCAGGAAAAAGGTGTTGATTTCAGACTTGGCTGCAAAGTTGTTGAAGTTACAGCTGACAGCGTTAAATATGAAAAAGACGGCAAAGTTGAAGCAGTTAAAGCTGACAAAGTTCTGCTTTCAATCGGCAGACGTCCTGTTACACAGGGTATCGGCCTTGAAAACATCGGCGTAGCAACTGAAAGAGGCGCTATTGTAACTGACCGTTATAGCAAAACTAACGTTGCAGGCGTTTACGCAGCAGGTGATGTTAACGGCAGAATGATGCTCGCTCACGTTGCTTACCGTGAAGCTGAAGTTGCTATCAACAACATCCTCGGCAAAAAAGATATCATGAGATATGATGCAGTTCCTTCTGTAATCTACACCAACCCCGAAGTAGGTACTGTAGGCGAAACTGAAGAAAGTGCAAAAGCAAAAGGTATCGACGTTGAAGTTGCTAACATCACAATGAACTATTCAGGTAGATATGTTGCTGAAAACGAAGGTGGCAAAGGCATCTGCAAAGTTATTGTTGATAAAAAACACAAACGCCTCATCGGTGCTCATATGATTGGTAACTACGCTTCCGAAATTATTTACGGCGCAGGTATCATGATTGAAACCGAAATGAGAGTTGACGACATTAAAGAAATTATATTCCCTCATCCGACAGTATGCGAAATTCTGCGTGAGGCTATATTTCAGTTATAATTAAGAATATTTTAAAAAGGAGATAAAGATCATG